>JAALLE010000121.1 GCA_011087605.1 Hyphomicrobiales bacterium | reverse complement strand
TCAAATTGTCGCACCTAATGGCAGCAGAAATAGGGTAGCTGAGTAGTTACAATGTGTCGTTGAATTCGGTGCCCATGATATACAAACCACCGCCGTCTGGAAGCAAGCTGGCCTCCAGCGGTTTGAGAATATCGACCAGCGTGTCAGTGCCGTTGACGCCTTTGTCAACGGTGCCGGTATGGGCCGCAGCATCCAGACTAACGATGACTGCTGCCGACAGGTTTGCATATGAAACTATTTGAAATCCGGTATAATTGCCGCCGAAATTTATCCTGTCATTGCCGTTCGAACCTAAGGTATTATCGGCCCCGTTGGACGTGGTGTCGCCGGTGTTAATGACGTCATTGCCATCCCCGCCATCGAAATCTTCATTTTGGTCGCTGCCGACGAGAACATCGTCGCCATCATCGCCAAACAGATATTCATAGCCGCCATCAGCATTGCCATTGCCAATGATGTAATCATTGCCAGTGGTTCCGAACAATTGCTCTGCATTCGCCGTTCCCTCAATGACGTTGATCGGCGTTTCATCGGTGCCGTTTACGGAAATCGTGATCGTTTGGGAAACAGTGTCTGGCCCGGATATGACATCAAACGTAACATCGAATAGGGCCACATCGCCGTCAGGCAGGAAATCGAACTGGCCCGTATCAACGACAACGCTGGATCCAGAAACGCTAAGAATTGCAGCGGCACCTGGAGTGTCGGTTCCGGCGTTGTCAGTTATGACGATGGAAGAAAGATCGATTGCCGACGTGTCAGTTTGATCTATATCGCTCGCCGTTAGCAAGGAGTTCAGATCTATCGTCTGTTCAGAAACTATACCTTGAATTCCAGCGTCCAGTGCCGCTGGGTCGCTCGCACTGACGCTGGGTGCATCATTTTCACCCGTGACTGTGATCGAAATGGTGCGGGTAACAACATCACCACCAGATTCGATATTAAACGTGACATCAAAAATGCCGAATTGGCCGGCGCCTAGGAAATCGTAGTTTTGAGTATCCAGCTCAATGGATGTGGCATTGCCCGTCCCGACCACCTGGAGTGGCGCTATAATGGCTGTGTCACTGCCTCCGTTGACGGAAAACACCACCGAAGCTTCGTCAATTGTTGGTGTTTGACCAACATCTGGATCAGAGGCGGTAAATGTATCTGTCAGCAAGAATGTCGCAACAGTGGCAGTGCCGGTATCTCCTTCTGGAACAGCTGGCGGGGATGTTGCTGCCGATACATTCAGCGTATCGCCTTCACCATTTATGGTGATTGTAATGGTGCGAGCAAAAGTCTCGCCACCGGAAACCACATTGAATGAAACATTGAAGACACCGGATTCCTCAACCCCGAGGAAATCGTAGTTCTGGGTATCCACATCAATGCGGGTAGAATTTCCGGTGCCGATAATCTGAAATGGTGTAGTCAGCGCTGTATCACTGAAACCGCTGGCGGTGATCACCACGGAAGATGCATCGACGGTTGGCGTTTCGCCAAGATCTGCGTCTGACCCGGTAAATGTACTGCTCAGCAGGAAGCTCTCAACTGAAACAATTCCTGCATCACCCTCTGTAACGGAGGCCGGTGACGTGGCGGGAGAAACCAGGGCCGCGTCGTTTTCACCCGTTACGGTAATTGTGATGGTACGAGAGACAACATCGGTACCTGATACGATATCAAACGTAACATCAAACACGCCCGACTGACCGGCGCGAAGAAAATCATAGTCTTGAGTATCCAGCTCAATTAAAGTGGCATTGCCCATCCCGATCATCTGGAAGGGTGCGGTTACAGCCGTGTCGCTGGATCCATTTGCGACGACGACCACCGAAGAGGCATCAATTGTCGGTGTTTCACCTGCATCCACATCAGAAGCTGTAAACGCGTCACTGAGCAGGAAGGTTTCAATTGTTGGCGTGCCGGCATTGCCTTCCAGAACTGCTGCCGGAGAGGTGGCCGCAGAAACCACCGGTGCATCATTTTCACCCGTGACTGTGAGCGTTGCGGTGTCTGTGTTCCCATTGCCATCATTGATAACATGATGGATGGTTTCGGTTACTGATTGACCGGCAGCCAGTGAGTCATACGCACCATTGGGGTCAAACGTATATTGCCCTGTTGATAATAGGGTGAAGAATCCTCCGCTTGGCAGAATGGTTGGAGTTCCCAACGCAAGTGCCACTGGAAGGCCTCCAATTATCAGACTGGCTGACTCAACCGACAATATGTCGGGTACCGGGGTTACGTCAGGATCGATATCGTTGAGAGTTACGTCGCCCGAAACAATGGCGCCGTTTTCACCAACGGTGACCGCATCATTGAGGGCTGTTGGTGGATCCTGTTGAGGTGTAATCGGTATTTCATATTCAACTATTACCGGCTCACTTGAACCGTCGTCGATAACGATCCTCAGCGACCCAACATCATCGGCATTGTCCGATGGAGAATAGACCGCCATATTCAGCGCATCCTGGATTTGCTGGGCAGTTCCAGAAATTATTACATTAGTTTCATCAACATCCGGAGAACCCTGAATAAAGGTAACCCCGGTTCCCGATGGGATTCGGATTGTCGAGCCGGCCGTCAGGCTGGCAGTGAGCGCTCCATTTTCCTCATCGGTGATGACAAATCCGCTTAAATCGATTGACCCGTCCTCGTCGACCGGTGCCGGTGTCGGCAAAGTGATTTGAGGGCTGCTGTTTTGCACCTGGATAATTGGTTCAGTTGTCCCGCTCTCCTCCGGTGGCGCTTCAGTTTGTGTGAGAGGTGTGGTTGGCGGCGGCGGTGGCGGTGGCAAGTCCGGTGTTGTGGAACCGTCGGATCCAAATCCATCGCCAGAGGTTGTACCCGAACCACCGTCAATTTCACCAGGGTCTGTCGAAAGATCAGATTCAAATCCACCGCTGCTGGGGGCGGTATCTGGGTCGCCCGGTTCGGCAGGAGTTTCATCGACCGGTGCCACATCGCCAGAGTTTTCTTCGCCGCCATTTTCTTCGTTGCCATCAGGAGGTGGAGGATCACCGTCGTTTTCCTGCTCCCCGGCATCTTCATCACCTTCGTCGCCATCGCCGTCTTCGTCGCCCTGGTCCTGGCCGTCATCGTCTACGTTGTCATCGCTCTGGTCGTCATTGACGACAAACTCGCCGCCATCTTCGACCCGTTGCTGAGCCGCTTCGAAGGCCCGTATGGCTTCATTGAGGATTGTTTGATCGTTGGCGTTGTCGGGGACTCGGTGTTCAACCTCAACTTCGCCTCCCTGCGTCGGCGTGATTACCCAATTGTCTTCCGGGCTAGTGATTGTGGCGATCACATTACCATCAAGATCAGACAGGGTTATTGATCCAAGTCCGCCATCGGGGTCACGCTGCAACGTGACATCCACCGTTGTTCTGCCATTGGTTGTGGTGACATTAACGCTGACCGTCGTGCCGCGAACACCAATCGTTGATACCGGCGTCTTGATGTCCATGCCACCGGTTCCAGCGACTGAACCGGCGATGAAGACGAACGATCCCTCGACCAGATTAAAAACTGCAGAATTGTCGTTGGCATTTGGGTCGTAAATGAATTCGTTCAGCACCATCCTGGAATTGGATGCCAAGGTGAATATTGTTCCATCGACGAATGTGATCGATAACTTGCCGCCGTCGACAGTTGAAACAACATCATTGAGGTAAACTTTGGTGCCGACGGCCAATGGCTCAACGGAACCATCTGCTCGCTGCACCGAGGCTCCCAATTCAAGCGTTTCCACCTGGCCAATTGCTGCTGGGCCAGCGCTAGTGCCCACCTGGGCATATTGTCCCGGATAAACCGGGCCAGCCAGAATATTGACGACGCTGCCGTCGAGTTTCGCGCCCTCTGGCGAGATCAGATCGGCTGGAGTGGCTGTGTCAAAATAATTATTAATGCGTAGCGTCTGGCCGTGATCATCGGACAATACAAGGTCCGACCCAATACGGTGATAGTCGGCGTTAAAAAGCAGGTAACTGTCTGGAATGACGATCGCTGAGCGTCCGTCGGCATCCAACGACCAGCCAGTTCCCGAGGATTCTGCGTTGTTGAACACTGATGCGGCCATACTATTTCCCAATTCCAGCCCATTTCCTATCAGTTTTTGGGTCCAAAGGAAAGACGAAACGTAGTATTCAATTTTTCAACTGTAGGTAGAAAGAGAATCAACAGGAACAATAATGGAAAGGAAATTGTCGAATGTTGTAGTTTTTGAGAATAACTACATTAAATATTGGTTATACAGGGTTGCAGGAACAGACGAATTTTCCTGGGCCAATTTTGAACTTAAAAAACAACTGGTACTCGTATTAGCGTTCTCGAAAAGCCTCTCCGCGCGCCCTTAAAATAGGTTTCATCAGATAGGACAAGACAGTATTCCTGCCAGTCTGCATGTCCACCGTTGCCACCATACCCGGGATGATCTGATGCTTGCCAGCTTCATTGCCCAGGTAGTTTTTGTCTGTTCGGACTATCACCCGAAAAAATTGCTCACCATTGGCGTCGGCAATGGAATCTGCACCAATGCGAACGACTTTGCCGCGAAGAGCGCCATAGATGAGATAGTCATAGGCCGTCAGTTTGACCGATGCATCTTCCCCCATCTTCACGAAAGCGACGTCTTGAGGGCGAATGGCGGCTTCGATCAGCAAGCCATCATCTATGGGCACAATCTCGACCAATTCCTTGCCGGGTTGGACCACCGCACCGACGGTTGTTGCGTTGATTTTGTTTACGACTCCGCGCACCGGGGATCGCAATAATGTTCGGCTCACCCGGTCGGTGGCTGCAGTCATGGTTTCACGAATGATCGATAGCTCAGCTTCAAGTTTTGCTAACCTTTCGCGTGCCGTCAGCACATAGGTGTTGTTGGTGGTTTGAATTTGTTTTTGGGCTTCGTCAATCGAAGCCTGCACACGCGGCACGCTGGCTTGTGCAACATCACGATCGCCTTCGATCTCTGCCAAACGGCTGGTTAACCGCAGATATTCGATTTCGGGGACGATTCCTCGCTCAAACATGTCCTTGGTAAGTTCGGCTTCTCTGCTCAGCGGGGCAAGAGTGGCCCCCAGTTTTTGAACTCGGGCCTGCAGTTCTTCGAACTCTGCTCTCCGTTGTGCCAGTCGACTATCCAGCACATCGAGTTCGCCGGTCAATTGAAGTCGACGAGAATTAAAGACTTGCATCTCGGCCTCAATGGCAACGGGCGCCACCGCCTGCAGTTCAGCGGGAAACATCAACTTGGCTAATTGATCAGCTTCGGCGAGGAGCCGGATACGTTCTGCCGTCAACGCTTTTTCCTGGCGAGTGAGTTCACCCAGTCGAGAGGAAAATCCGGTGTCGTCAATCTGCATCAAGGCTTGTCCCTGATCGACGATGTCACCCTCGGCAACCGAAATTGAGCTAACGATGCCTCCCTCGAGTGACTGTACGATCTGCAACTGGTTGGATGGTATTACCTTTCCACGTCCGGTTGCGACTTTTTCGATCTCGGAAAAATAGGCCCAGGCAATTATGACGGCGACGCCCAGATTGATAAACAGGATAAGCGGCCAATGATTGCGTCCGCGTGCAGCAGCCGAGGCTGCCGAGATGGAATTGACATATTGATCGTCAATCTGATTGCCAAACATTATTCAGCTCCGTTTGCGGGCTGAGAGCCACCATGCAGTTGGGCAAGAATCTTATTGGCCTCTCCGTCAGCAACAATTCTGCCACGGTCAAGAATAATCAGTCTGTCGACCGTTTTTGCCAGAGAATTGCGGTGGGTGGAAATCAGCAGACTAACGCCTTCTTTCTGCAATTCCTGCAGACGCTGGATGACAATCGACTCCGTCGCGTTATCCATGGCATTGGTGGGTTCGTCGAGAAACAAAACCTTTGGACGTCGCAAAAGCAGGCGTGCCAGTGAAATTGCCTGGCGCTGCCCACCTGACAGGCGATTGCCTTTTTCGCCGACAAACTGATGAAGCCCTTCAGGATTTTCAGCGATGAAGTAATCCATGCCGGAATAGTACAGGGCCCGGTTGATTTCCTCATCGGTCGCATAAGGACGCCCAAGCAACAGATTTTCCAGAATTGTTCCGGTGAACAGGTCCGGATCCTGTGGCAGATAACCAATGCCATTGCGCAACATTGATGAGTGATAGTTTTGAATTTCATGACCATCAATTAGCAGCAATCCCTGATCGGGTGAGATCAGGCCGACCAACATTTTGCCAAAAGTGGTTTTACCCGACCCAACACGGCCCAACACGCCACAGCTCTGGCCAACTGGAAGTTTCAAGCTAATATTTTGCAAAGCTGCAACTTTGGTATTTGGGTAGGTAAACGACACATCTTTAAATTCTATCGTGCCCTGTCGTACCTGCAGGTCGTTGCGCTGACCGGCAGATGTTTCAACGGGTAGTTGCATATATTCAGAAATTGCCTTGAGCGACTTTATGGCATGTTGAGCCCGCACAAGAGTCTGACAGATATTTCCCAATGGGGCCAAAACACGCCCCGCCAATATGTTGGCTGCGATCAATCCACCTACAGTAATTCGGCCAGCCGACACCAGATAAACACCCCACACTAAAATGACCACGCTGACGCTTTGTTGAATGACCATGGTGCTGCTGATCGCGAAATTCGACCAAAACCGCGTTTTGCCACTGATACGCGAAGACGCTGCGACGGCGTTTTCCCATTCCTTTTGCATGACAGGTTCGCCATTAAGGCTTTTTACAGTTTCTATGCCCAGCAGACTCTCAATTAACACAAGGTGGCGTTTGGCCGACAATTGCTGCGACTTCTCAATCGACGAGCCGATCGGAATCTGCGCCAACAATGCGATGATCATAACCAGCGGTACTGCGAGCAAAGGAACGATGGCAATGGGTCCGACAATGATCCAGAGTACGAAAACGAAAATGCCAATAAACAACAAGTCGACAACAGCGATGAAACTACTTGATGTGAAGAACTCGCGTACCGATTCAAATTCTCTGATCTGATTGGCAATTCCAGCAGCGCCGCCCCGTCGATCCAGAAGCCGGATATTGGTGGCGTGTTGAAATAGTTGAGCGGCGATTTTCAAGTCAATACGCCGTCCTGCAAGTTCCAGAACATTGGCGCGAATGACCCGCAGCACCAGGTCCATCAGCAGTGCAATGACAACCCCAAGAGCGAGCGTCCACAGGGTGACCATTGCCAAATTGGGGATCACTCGATCATAGACGTTCATCACGAAAATCGGCAGGGCAAGTCCGAATATGTTAATGCCCAGGGCGGCCAATAGAATTTGAAACCAGGCTCCGCGGTTTTGTCGAATTGGTCTCCAAAACCAATGTTCGTCCGGATTTTGCACCGCCAGGGTGTCGGCATCCATACGCGTTGCTGTCAGGTCCGCTTCCGGAGTTACCAACAATATCTCGCGCTGTAGGCTGCGCTGAAAACGCCCCAATTTTTCTTCCTGAGAAAAATCCCCCTCCGCAAAATCTATGAAAGTGACTCTTTTTTGACCTGCGTCTATCTCCAGCAACAGCGCAGGGCTTCCGTTTTTTCGCAGACAGACGCAGGGCAAAACCATCGGATCAATGTTGGCAACCCGTCGCATCACAAATCGAGATTTCAGTCCGACCGTTTCCAACAAACGTGGTAAAACGTGCCAATCCTGACTTTCATAGTCATAGGGGACAGTCTTTTGCACCGCCGCTTCGGCAAATGGCAATGAGTGATGACGACACAACGCCTGAACGATGGGTAAATATCTTGGGGTGGCGGACCGGCTGTCACCGATTACTTGTCGAGTAGAATCGGAATTTTCTTGATTGGCCGCAGCGGCTTGGTCATCCATCTATCCAACCTGACAAATGCAGTGCAATTGAACTTACCCTACAGATATTGAGTGCAATCAATCCAGAATAATTCTGGTTGGTTGCAGTTAGCATCGCCATCCGGTCCGATTATTTCAAAGGTGCGATATCGATATTGAAGATGCTTTGCCCTGACGTGCTGACCAAACCGCGCTTGGATGCGTTCAAAAACTGGTCTTCATAATCTGCCCTTGGGACGATTGCGTCCTGCGGCATGCCAAAATAATCAGCCAGTTTGCTCTGTGTTGCGAGCATCCGAAATGCAGAAAACTGGTGTGCAGCTGTGGCGCCTATTTGTTGAAACTCAGAATTGAAGCGCGCTCGCTCCGCATCCAGCACATCCAGTAGAGTGCGCTTGGAAAGCTCGTATTCCTCGCGATAATTTTTGACAATTTTGCGGTTGGTATTGACCTGCGACTGCAGAAGAGACCGACGGCGACCATCATTGATGTATGAATTCCAGCTGCGTTCTGCGGTTTCGCGAATTTCCCGGACTTTGACATCGCGCTGATACATGGCCTTGCCTGTGCGTTCCGCCTGGGCATTTGTCTCGCTGTAGGAAACACCACCATCGTATAATTTCCAAGAGAGCTTCAGACCGACAAATGCGTCGTGTTCTTCACCGCTGGAGCCTCCGCGGTCTTCGCCAATGCTGGTGCGGCCTTCCAGGTGTACTTTGGGCATGTAGGCCGCATCGCCTACATTTTCTGCATATTCACTTTCGGAAACCGACTTTTGAAGAGCTTTCAATTGATAGCTGTTGGCGACGCTGGCATCAATCAGGCTTGCAACGGAGCGTGGCAGATGTCGCACACGTGGAATCGACATCTTGCCGCTCGGTGATCGGCCGACAGATTTGCGAAATTTGGCAGCCGCATCGCGACTGGCCTTTTCGATCTCCACCTCAACCGTTTGGGCGGCGTATACACGTTCCTCGATTTGGAAACTATCACTGGCCGGCGATTTGCCTCCGGCAACCCGACTGCGAATCTGGCGGAGAATTTCACGGTGCCGACGAATATTTTGTCTCGCAATCGTGAGCAATCGCCGGTGGCGGTAGACGTCAATATATGCTTCCACCGCATTCAGCGCGACTGCCTCGCTGGTGGCCAGAACTGAATAGAGAGCGCCATCTAAACGAGCGGCATTTCGATATAAGGCATTGGCGCGCTCATAACCGTCAAACAACGTCAAACGCGCCGAAACACCTATCTGGCGGCTGGTTTTCCACTCATCATTGTCATTGGCGCTCAAAGAATTCGGGTTGTCGACAATCTCGGCACCGACCTCTCCAAATACGGAAACTTCCGGCAAATAACGGGAACGACTTGCTTCCAGTTCGTTGGCTATTGCGCGTTGGTTTGCGCGCTGAGCCAATCCACTTGGATGGGATTTAACCGCGCTCTGCACTTCACTTTTCATGGACCGAGCAAATGCAGAAGAATTAATATCGTCAGCGGCCACTGCGCAAACGGTCGCCGTCGCGATGGACAGCAACATCGACAATTTAGCTCGTTTCACTGTTTAGTCCCCCAATCCGACTACTATTTGCCCAAATGGAAAATTGAAAAACTCCGATACTTACAGTCGATTAGAGCTTTCTCCAAGTACAGTAAAAAGTCATGACTCGCTTGAACTGTCAATAGTGAACCACGGATGCCACCGTCTTCTTTGGGAAGTTTGCATGGAATCTCTCCAGTTGGATCAGGCGACGTTGCACGGCGCGCGCACGATCTCACTGAATCCAAATTATCCTCGCCTAGTCGCTCAACAAGGAGAAAATGCTGACGTGGGCGGGCCGGGCGGATGAGGGTGTGGAGCTGATCGAAAGAGCGATGCGCCTTGATCCACATGGAAAAATGGAGCGAGCTCATCTGCTGGGCTCTGCGGTTTATTGTGCTGGGCGACACAAAGCTTCTTTATTCGCATACAGGCAAATTACCACTCCACGCTACGATCATTGCGCTATTATGGCTGCTTGCCTGGGCCAGTTGACCAAGAGTGCAGACGCTGCATCGCTGGCCAATGCCACGCTCAGTCAAAAGCCGAATTTCTCAATCGAGGACTATGTCAACTCGCTCCCCTTCGTCGAGAAAGCCGGCCCGAATCACCTCGTGGAGGGATTGCGCAAAGGTGGGTTGCCAAATTAATGTTGTTCCTGATCTTGGTGGTTGCAGCAAAAAAACGTGTAGCATCTTGGCGACAACCACCTATGCAGCACCAACAATTAAGGCCAGTGACATGATTCCTGCTCAACTTCTTGCATCACTCGAGTTGCTGGACAAATGCCAGTTTCAACCAAGTGCTGAGATGGAGCAGGCGCACGATATATGCCAGGAACACGAAGGTTCTCCACTTTATGACTGGGTTCATGCCTTGGTCCACCGGATCGAGGGTGATGACGCCAATGCCGCCTATTGGTACCGTCGCGCCGGCCGGTCGCGACATCCAGGGTCCATTGCGGAAGAATGGGGCATCATTCGAGCCGTTGTTGAAAAACAGTGAGGCAAAACGAGGCTTCCCGAAGCCTTTCTATCTGCCAACGAGCAAAAATTTAGTCGTGGCTTTGTTGTTTCGTACCGCCTGGAGGCTGAGCAATCGTCCGCGGCTAATTTAAGTCGAATTTTGTTCTCAAGCGACAGCAACCCGGCAGACAACTTCGTGCGGCATGTGACGATGTTTTCGGCATGAACTTCAAATGAACGGGCCGTTCAACACCTCTTCATGTTGAATCCAGTCAACTGACAATATCGCAAATGCAATCTCAGATGAATACATCTGACAAAAACAAATGGGGACTACCATGTTTAGGAAAACGACATTCACGTTAATCGCTGTTGGTGTTCTGATGGCAGCCAATCAAAGCTCGGCCCAGACTACAAATTTCAAGGCGGTCTACATGCAGCCTGCCATCTCGCTGGGAAAAATTTGCCCACGTCGCATGTTTCAAGGTGTTGCTGTCCGAGATAGCAAGTTACAGGCAATGCGCTCAGCAACAACAAATTGGAAAACAAACGTTCGTCGATCCCTGAGCGGCCGGTATGCCGATTGGACATCGGCCAAGAGAAAACATATCCGCTGCAGCAAGGATGGGATCGAACAAAACTACAGTTGTTCCGCCATCGCTCAGGCATGCTTAAACCAAGCTGTCCTGGCACCATCGAAGTCGCGCAGAACCGTAACAGTTAAGCGGCGTTAATTTTGTACGCCGGACGGGGTTTTCGAACTCCTTCCGGCTTTGATGTGAAAGCCGCCGCTGGATGATGGGGTACCTTCGCGGCCGCACGGCTCACCGATAAACCTTGTGCGCGTTAATTCCCGCGGGTTTTGAGAGCAAGGCATGGTCCACCGATTTTGCTCAGGCGTTTACAAAACGCTCTTGCCTTTGTGCGGTTTGGATGGCCAATGCGAATCTCGTAGCGGGGCGCTCTGCCAAAGCTGGGATTAACCACACGCAACACCATCGGCGCGCGACCGGCTAATACCGAAGGATATTTTGACTGAAGTGCGGCGTAGCGGGAAAGTGCTTTGCGCGGCGACCAATCGGCAGCAACATTGGCACCCCATGGCTGCCACTTTGCGGATGTATAACGAGTCCGTGGTTTGTAGCGACGAACTGGCAGTTTCAAACAGGCGTCGAAGAATTGAAGTTTACTGTCCAGCTTATATTCGACTTTGGGTTTCAATTCGTAACTACTCAGCTACCCTATTTCTGCTGCCATTAGGTGCGACAATTTG
>JAALLE010000023.1:20845-45821 GCA_011087605.1 Hyphomicrobiales bacterium | reverse complement strand
TCATCTCTTAGGCAAAATCACTTCTCTGTCTCATGAATGCTGACGGGGAACAGAATCGCTTCGATCGACTGGCGCGCAGCGGCCCCTTTGCGCGACGGGCTGTCTACCGCTGCTGTGATCACGACATCTGGATGGAAGAGTTCAAGCCACTTGCTTGCCATCGCTGCGGCTTTCTTCGGGTTTTTACTAGCTGCTCTCGACAATTCCCAATCCGTCAACTGATGTCCCACAAAATATACATAGCCAATGCGACCCGTTGCTGCCGCGATCGCCAGGAAATTAAGCCGAGCCATGATCTTGTGCACTGCGCTCTCTGATCCGCGCGGCCAGCTTGCCCAGTGTATTCCTGCGATTAAATCGACCAAGCCAACCCTTTGGCGCGTCGGGCAAGCTGGATAATCGGCCGTTCAATTTCTTCGTGATCTCCTCAAAGACTGGAGCAAAGAGGCTTTCAAACGACTTTCCATATACCATCGACAAGGTGCAGATATCCCGCACGGTCGGGATACTATCTCCCCGCTCCAGATGAGAGATTTTCCTGCGACTGGCCCCTAGCAAATGGGCGAGGTCAGCCTGGGTCAGACCTGATTTTCTACGTGCTACCTTCAGGTCCAAGGCAAATGAATTGCTCATAGTGATGTTGATTAAACTGCTAATATGCGGGCCATTTTATCGCCTCCAGTCGTGGCGTTGTAGACGACACCAGTTGCAGTTTTTGAGCACGAACCACTAGAATCCAAAAACCACCACACCGATCTCTCGGGGCGGCTTTTGAAGGCGGAGGGTAAACCCCTCCGCCAGCTCCGAGAGACCGGCGAAGTGGTTGTTCTAGTCGTTCTCCATTCAGTCCAGGGTCCTGGCAGGATAGCAATCCTGCGCACCAGAACCAGACGACATCAAGCTACGTTCGTTGGATCCCTGACGTCTACTGGTGATGACGAATGAAACCCATACTTCTTTCATGAAACATAAAAACGACGACCAATTACCCCCTGAATTGCTGCGCTATCTGGCACTCTGCAATCGGGTCTATCAGCGCATGGAGCGTGAAGGGACTTGGCCCTGGCCGGACTGGGACACCGCACCAAATTCACCAAAGTCCGAGGATGTGGTAGAGTCCAAGGATAAGTCCCAATAATTATGAAATCATGTTTCGGCTATGTCCGTGTCTCCACCCAAAAACAGGGTGAAGGCGTATCCATGGACGCCCAAAAAGACGCAATCCTTCGTTTTGCTTCCACCAACGATATTACAATCACTAAATGGTTTGAGGAAAAACAAACCGCCGCCAAATCTGGGCGACCTGTGTTCAACGCTATGCTCAAACTCCTGCGTGCTCGAAAAGCGTCCGGCGTTGTCATGCACAAGATTGATCGCAGTGCCCGAAACTTTCGGGATTGGGCACGGATAGGTGAACTGGCCGATGTCGGGATCGATGTTCATTTTGCCACTGAAAGCCTGGACTTTCGTTCAAGAGGAGGTCGTTTGTCAGCGGACATTCAGGCCGTGATCGCCGCCGATTACATTCGCAACCTACGTGAGGAAGTCATAAAAGGCTTCAATGGCCGCTTAAAAGAGGGCTTGTACCCACTTAAGGCGCCGATCGGATACCTCGACAATGGAGGAGGCAAACCAAAGACTATCGACCCGGTTCGTGGTCCGCTCGTGCGCGAAACATTTGAACACTATGCCAGCGGGCACCATTCCATCTCATCACTTTTGCAGAAATTGAACAACCTAGGCCTCGTTGGTCAGTACGGTGCCCCAATTTCCAAAGGATGCCTGGAAAAACTCCTGAACAACCCGTTCTACACAGGCATTATTCGCATCAAGACCACGGGTGCTTGCTATCAGGGCATTCATGAGCCGCTCATCCCAGTTTGGTTGTTTGAAACGGTCCAAAGGATAAAATCTGGAAGAGCAGGCAAAAAGGTCACTCGTCACAACCACACCTATCGCGGCCAATTCCAATGCGCGCAATGTCAATTTTCTATGATACCCGAGAAACAAAAAGCCTTCGTCTACTATCGCTGCCATTCTGACACTTGCTCTGGCAGCAGCATTCGCGAAGAACGGTTGGAGGATGCTGTCGAGCGCCTATTGGCTCAGTTAAAGTTGTCTGAGAGGGACATCAAAGCGATAAACGCTGAAATTGCTCAATGTTTGAAAAGGAATGATGCAGCCAACATCAAACGAGGCCATATGTTGCAATTGGCTAAAATCGAAAGGCGCTTGGCAAACCTAACTGATGCCTTATTGGACGATCTGGTCGACCAAGAAACGTTCAAACATCGCCAGGAAAAGCTATTACTTGAACAGAGAAAAATTCGCCAGAAGCTGGCGGAACAGGCGGGAATGGCCCCAAGCGTTGATATGGTTAGGCGGTTTCTCGAGCTGCTGAAAAACCTTGCAGAACACTACGTTATTGCCACGGCGGATGAAAAACGTGAAATTGTCGAAATCGCCACCTCGAACCGAAGGGTGAACGGCAAAACTGTATATATAGAACCATCTAAATGGCTGTCTGACACCCAAAACATGCTGGGTGTCCTCTGTTGTGCACAGTCTCGGGGCACTTCTCGAACACGTCACCATGTTAGCAAACAGTACATTGAGGGGCTCATGAAAATTGTCGATCAACAAGATAGCGCTAGCCTATTGGGTATTTCATCGCCGGCCGGGGCGACTGATGGACCTGTCAGTTCGTTGAATTGATGCTCTGAGGATTGCCGGGAGAGCAATACCCGCAACTTGTATCGTCTTTGAGAACCAAAACGCTAACAGCATACTGTCGGGATGAGATCTATAGACCAAGTACTCAAGTTGGCTCAAACCAAGGGCCGCCAGCCTGAGCGGGCTTTCGGCATACGCGCAAATGACCGGCTGCATCACATATATGCCATTGGTCAAACCGGTACCGGGAAATCCACGCTACTCCTGCAAATGATGTTGCAGGACATTAAGGCTAGGCAGGGCTTTTGCCTAATCGACCCCCCATGGTGATGTTGTCAAGGAAATAGCAAAATCAAAACCAGATGGCCTCATTGAATGGAATGTCGCTGATCCCAACTGTCCCTATGGGTACAATCCCCTCAGTTATGTACAAGCCGAATATCGCCCTCTTATTGCATCTGGTTTGATATCGGCCTTGAAGAAACAATGGGCCGATGCCTGGGGTCCGCGAATGGAGCACTTGCTGCGCTTCACGTTGCTAGCATTGCTGGACAACAGGAATTCAACGCTTGAAGATATCATGCGCCTGTTTCTGGACAAAACGTTTCGGCATCAAACCATCGAACAGGTATCTGATCCCATAGTTCGTCGGTTTTGGAACCAGGAATATCCAGCCATGAACTTCAAAAATGCCGCTGACGGAATTGCTCCGATCGCCAACAAACTTAGTGCACTATTGGCCCATCCCATCGTACGCAAATCGATTTGCAATCCAAAGACACCAATCCGCTTTCGGCGCATTATGGATGATGGGCAGGTGCTCATCATCAACCTGTCCAAAGGGCGACTTGGTGCAGACATCTCAAATGTCCTTGGCGGGTTGATTGTCGCCAATCTTGCCAACGCTGCGTACAGCCGCGAAAACGTGCCTGAAAGCGATCGTAAGCCCTTTTTTCTCTATATTGATGAATTCCACAGCTTCACCACCGAGGCGCTCGCAGACATGCTGTCTGAACTTAGAAAATACGGCCTGGGCATGGTTCTAGCTCATCAGCATACAAGCCAGCTCGATCGCACCGTGTTTGAGGCGATTCTGGGCAACGTAGGTACGCTGATGGTGTTTCGCGTTGGTGCTTCCGACGCCACGCTATTAGCGAAACATCTCGCTGCAGATGTGCCCAGTTCGCGCGATCTTTCCAATCTACCGAACTACGAAATGTATACGCGCTTGTTGATCAACGGTGGTCAAAGCAAACCGTTTTCCGCGAAGACATGGGGACAAGGCCAGGCATTTGTCGGTCATGCTGAAGCAATTGCTTTGCGGTAGCTATCGTGGGCAAATTGCGGAATGCGATGTTTTCGAACACGGCGCGACAGTGTAGTTGCCTTTGGAAGTAACAAGTCTCTGCCAGCAAGTCAGGCTATCACACGCAAGGTGTGGTGCAGCTTCCGCTCCACGTAAGAGGGAGTGTCGTGGGCGTCACGCTCGTCAATGCGTTTCTGGAATCAGTCCGGCCCTTTACTCTCGACCCATCCTACCCGGTTGTCGCCAAGCTTTACTCGTATTGCGAATAGGCCGGCAGCTTCCAAGAGCGCAATGTGTTGAGGTGAATACCAAACCATCTCGATCACTTGACGTTTCGATAACCATGTCATCGCAATTCTCCTCTAAATGAGGAGCATTGCGATGCCCGGTGGGGTAGCTGCCCAGAGCTGGGATCAGGCCAACAATCTCCACAATTGGCGACAATTCATCTTTCCACTCTGCAGCCATCGCCGAAAAATACAAACCATGCTGGCCCAAGATGCCACAAAGTATTGCATGATTTTTGCGTGCCTAATGCGTGCCTAAGGAATTTTTCTTGTCATTAACTGTTTGATTTTATTGGCTGGGGAACCTGGATTCGAACCAGGACTAACGGAGTCAGAGTCCGTGGGTCTACCGTTAACCTATTCCCCACCAAACGCCTTGTTGAACAAGGCAATCGGGGGTTGCTGATACGTGTTGGCGATGGCCAATGTATCGGTGGCAAGCCCAGCAAGGGGGTGTTAGACACTTGTTCCAGCTTCGTCAAGCATCGATTCCAACGGCGAAATCCACCGGCGGCCCGGCTCTTTTTTCCGGCCGTTCACCTCGCCATATGGCATCGCTTTTTATCTCAGTGACCATATGGCTGACGAATGTTGGCCGCCGCTCATGAAGTTCAACCCAGCGTCGTTTTACGGATTTAATTACTTGAAATTGCGTAAAAATCTGCTGTCTTGCCAATTTCCCTCAGATTGCTTGTTTTACGCATGATCTGATTGGGATACACATAAATCTCTCCGGTCGGTTCGAGCTGCTTGAACTGGAATTTATGGCAACCAAGCTTTTCCCCAAACTTAAAAATCGAAGAATATGCCTTGATATAGGTGCAAATATTGGCAATCACGCGCTGGTATTTGCCGATCACTTTGATCGCGTGGAAGCATTTGAGGTCAATCCTCGGACGTTCAAGCTCCTGTCATTCAATGCCGAACTCAATGAGGCGATCCATCCGCACAATATTGGTGTGAGCGATTCAAAGGGTGAAATGATCGGCCAGGGGACGATGCGCAACATGGCGAGCTTTTCACTTGAACCTGGCTGGACACCGGAAGTGAATCAGTCAATGACCGTTGAAGTTGATCGGCTTGATGACATGCTCACCGATGAACAACAAAGCCAGGTTGATTTTGTCAAGATCGACATTGAGGGCCACGAACCGGCCGCATTGCGTGGTGCAGCGGACTTTCTCACACGGCATAGTCCGGTGATCACCATCGAAATCGATAAATCTCTGGTGGAAAATGGGCAAACGACTGCAACGCAAATGTTGAACGAATACGGCTATGTCTACGCCTATGAAATGGCTGATGAAAGTTTTCTTGGTCGGTTGCCGTCGGTTCTACGAAAACTGGGATCCACCCTGGGGGCCGTGTTCCTTAACCGACGCCACAAGCCACACCTGGTATTGCGAAAGATCGACCGTCTGCAACGCAAGTCCTACAGTCTGGCAATCTATTCGAAATACCCGCTCGACTGATCTGATCCAACGCCCAGATACAGCACCTGGCGACAAACCAGAGTTGCGGCGAGGCGCGGCGAGTTGCGACAAATTGCGACAAATTGCGACGAATGGCGGCAAATTACCATCGCTGCATATTATGGCTTGTTGTTCGTCTTGGTGCTGATAGACTGATGGCAACTTAAACATCTGTGCACCGTTTATGCCGGCCCTTCCGGGACTGCTGCAATGCGGGGCAAAGGAACATCCGGTGTCCGAAGCGAATTCGGGGGACGAGTCCTCCAAGCGGCCGGGGATGAATGTCGAACGGGCAGGTGCTGAAGGCAATGGATCTTCAGATAACCCGCCAAAAAAGAGGTCGAGAAGACGCTGGAAAAAGCGGCCTAAACGATCAGATAGCGGCATTCGGGCCGAAATAACCAGTTCTCCTGCGCCCCAGGCCGGCGACCGTCTGGCCGCGTCTGCCGCCCAGGCGGGTTCCAGGTCGTCAAACAGTCAAAACAACACTCGAACGGACACCTCTGAGACCGCAGACCAATCGCCTATTGGAAGCCCCAAAAACAGCAAGCGACGGCGTCGTCGTCGGGGGCGTGGTCGTGGCAAATCATCCCGTAACAAGAATACCGAATCTGCGCCTCAAAACGCCACTGACGGCACAGGAAGTCCTCCATTTCCGGATATGCCACTCCATGCCGATGACGCGTCTGGTGATCTGCATAATAAGCGGAATCGCAGGGCCGATCGTCGGCGCAACCGCCGCCGTGTGCCATCTGATAAAGGTGAAAACCTGTTCGAAGGAGGCACTGATAGTGCAGTTGGGAGTGCCACCATTGCTGATGCCGCCGCGGCTGCAAATACTGAAAATGCGAAAACCACCGCCCCAACCAATAAAAATCAGCCCAGGCGGGGTGGGTCGAAACCGGGTGATCGCCGGCAAAACCGCCATTGGGGCGATGCCTATGCAGCGCTTGATCTGGGTACGAATAACTGTCGTTTGCTTGTTGCAGTGCCGCAGCAACCGGGCCGGTTCAAGGTTGTTGACGCGTTCTCGCGCATTGTCCGTCTGGGGGAGGGGCTGGCCGCCACCGGGCAATTGCGTGACGAGGCCATGGACAGGGCGATCGGTGCGTTGAAAATGTGCGCCGGCAAGTTGAAAAATCGCCGCGTCAAAGGCGTCAGGCTGATCGCAACCGAAGCCTGTCGCCGCGCCAGCAATGGCGAAGAATTTTTGCAGCGTGTTGAAAAGCAAACCGGCATCAAGCTGGAAATTATTGATCGCGAAACCGAAGCCCGTTTGGCCGTTGCCGGATGCTCATCTCTGGTCGACCGCAAGGCCAAGGGTGTGGTGCTGTTTGACATTGGTGGCGGTTCTTCGGAACTGGCCCTGCTGGATCTTGAAAAACGCAAGTGTCATGATCTTGGACCGGCGATGGTGTCCTGGACTTCCCTGCCACTGGGTGTCGTGACCCTGTCGGAAAAACACGGCGGCGGGCGCGTCGTAACCCGTCCGATATTTGAGAACATGGTCAATGACGTCAGCGAGTTGCTGCATAATTTTGAAGGGCGGGAGGCTCTGAAATCAGTCTCCGAACGCGGCGAGGTTCATCTGCTGGGCACCTCTGGAACGGTGACAACACTGGCCGGTACCCACCTCAATTTGCCGCGATATGATCGCCGCCGCGTTGATGGCATCTGGATGAACTCCGATGATGTGGATGCGATGATCAACCGGCTGGTCGACATGAGTTTTGACCAGCGAGCCGCCAATCCGTGCATCGGTTATGACCGGGCAGACCTGGTATTGGCCGGCTGTGCGATTCTTGTTGCAATCCAGCGGCTCTGGCCCTGTCCGCGCCTGCGCGTGGCCGATCGAGGATTGCGTGAAGGGTTGCTCACTGAGATGATGAACGCCGACAATGCCTGGCAGCGGCGTCCCAGATATTACCGCCAGAACCGGAATTAAGAAATATGGCAAATAAAGGAAAACATGGCGGCGGCGGTGGTCGCGGAGCAGGCGGCGGCCAAGGCGGCCAAGGCGGTCAAGGCGGTGGTCCGGGCGGAGGTCGCGGGGTCAATCCGCGCAACATGCATACGCGGGTCAAAACGGCGCGCGGGCGCAAGCTGTCATCAACTTTGTGGCTGCAAAGGCAGTTGAACGATCCCTATGTGCAGAAAGCCAAAGCGGAAGGCTATGCCTCGCGCGCGGCCTATAAATTGCTTGAAATTGATGAGCGCTACGATTTGCTGAAGCCGGGCCAGCGGGTTGTTGATCTGGGTGCGGCCCCGGGCGGCTGGTGTCAGGTGGCGGTTGCCAAGGTTGGCTCATCGGTTGATGATATTCGCGTTGTCGGCATCGACTATTTGGATATGGATCCGGTTCCAGGCGCGACAATTTTGAAAAAAGATTTCCTCGACGAGGATGCGCCCGACGCGCTGATGGATGCGCTTGGGGGGCATAGTCCAGATCTGGTGATTTCGGATATGGCAGCTCCCACCATCGGACACCGCCAAACCGACCACATGCGTACCATGGCGCTGGTTGAAGTGGCGCTGGATTTTGCGTTGCAGGTATTGAAACCCGGTGGGCACTTTGTCACCAAGACATTTCAGGGCGGCACCGAGCAATCACTGCTGAGCTTGATGAAGCAGAATTTCAAACAGGTTCATCACGTCAAACCGCCCGCCAGCCGCAATGGATCGGTGGAACTTTACTTGCTGGCCAAGGATCGCAAGCCGCCAGAATAGGATGGCAGAGATAGAAATTGCTGCGGAATATTAAAAATCCTGCCAATTGTGTGATTTGAGGCGTCTGCCCCCTTTGCCAAGTGTCAACAGGCATGGTAGGCGACGGCGTCAAACGCACCGGCTTCCCCCACCACCGCGCAGCAAGGTTTGACCATGGCCAAGATTATTTCGACTTCCACGGGTGAGCAGGCGCTCACCTTTGACGACGTGCTTTTGCAACCCGGACACAGTGAGATAATGCCCAACCAGGTGGATGTGTCCAGCCGGTTGACGCGCGACATCAATCTCAGCCTGCCGATCCTGTCGGCAGCAATGGATACGGTGACGGAATCACGGCTGGCCATTGCCATGGCCCAGGCTGGTGGTTTGGGTGTCATACACCGCAATCTGACGGTTCAGGAACAAGCTGAAGAAGTGCGCAAGGTCAAAAAATTTGAAAGCGGCATGGTGATCAATCCTTTGGTGATCGGTCCCGACGCTACGCTAAAAGACGCGCTAACGCTGATGGATGACCATAAAATTTCCGGCATTCCGGTGGTCGAGAATGGCGGCAAAGGTGGGCACCACAAAGGCCGCCTGGTAGGTATATTGACCAACCGCGATGTGCGTTTTGCCTCCGACCCGGACCAGAAAGTCAATGAGTTGATGACCCGCGAAAACCTGGTGACGGTCAAGGAAGGGGTCAGTCAGGAAGATGCCAAGAAGTTGCTGCATCAGCACCGGATTGAAAAACTGCTCGTGGTTGACAACAAAGGCCAATGTACCGGCATCGTCACCGTCAAGGACATGGAGAACAGTCAACTCCACCCGAATGCGACCAAGGACGAAAATGGCAGCCTGAGGGTTGCAGCGGCAACCACCGTTGGTCCCGATGGATTTGAAAGAGCCGAAAGACTGATCGATGCCGGTGTTGATTTGCTGGTAATCGACACCGCTCACGGTCATTCGCAGCGGGTTCTCGATGCCGTGAGCCGGGTCAAAAAACTTTCCAACAAAGTGCGCATTGCAGCCGGCAATGTCGCAACGGCTTCAGGTACCCAGGCCTTGATCGATGCTGGCGCGGATACCGTGAAAATCGGCATTGGGCCGGGTTCAATCTGTACCACGCGCATGGTCGCCGGGGTCGGTGTGCCGCAATTGTCGGCCATCATGTCAGCGGTGGAAGTGGCCAATAAGGCAGATATTCCGGTGATCGCTGATGGCGGCATCAAGTTTTCTGGAGACCTTGCCAAAGCACTCGCCGCCGGGGCCTCGCTGGTGATGGTTGGGTCGTTGCTGGCGGGCACCGATGAAAGTCCGGGCGAAGTTTATCTGCATCACGGCAGGTCGTTTAAATCCTATCGCGGCATGGGCTCTGTTGGTGCCATGGCGCGGGGTTCTGCGGACCGTTATTTCCAGTCGGAAGTAACCGATTCCCTGAAGCTGGTGCCGGAAGGTATTGAGGGTCAGGTTCCCTACAAGGGGCCGGTTGGATCGGTTCTGCATCAACTGGCCGGTGGCCTGCGGGCTTCAATGGGCTACGTTGGTGCGGCAACATTGCCGGATTTTGTTGAACGCGCGGAGTTCGTTCGTATTTCCACCGCCGGGCTTTCTGAAAGCCATGCCCATTCCGTGAGCATCACGCGGGAAAGCCCGAACTATTCAGGTCGCTAGAGCCGTTCAGGCTTATATGGAACCATTCTGAAGGAGCGCTTTTGTGACAGAACCAAGTAAAGGATTGCCGGTCGTATCGGGCATACGTCCAAGAGCCTTTGCGCCGGTTATGGTGCAAAAGCGCTCTTCCCGAAGGGTTTGTGATTGGCGCATGCCCAATGCCGAGCCGCCCTTGCCCGATGCGAGTGCATCGCGCTGCGTGCGTCTCAACTCTGGATCACCTCGCCAATTACAAACAGAATTGATCCCATTTATGCCTGAGCGGCTCTAGGAGGCCTCGCAATGGACAGCCTGTCGCTGTTGTGGGAGTTTGCTCCTGCGCTGAAAACCAAGCTTATTTATCTGGCCATCCTGATACAGATGTGCGTGGCAATCTATTGCTACATTGCCATGTCGCGCATGCGGTTGAAGGCCGGTCGGGCAAAGCGCATCACTGCCGATGATTACAAGGCAACCAAGAATGAGCCGGAAGACCTGCGGGTATACACCCGCGCGGTGGCCAATCAGTTTGAAATGCCGGTTCTGTTTTACGCGCTGGTCCTGGCAATGTTGACGGCGTCTGCACATAGCTGGATCACCGTGGTGCTGGCATGGGCCTTTGTCATCATCCGTATTTTTCATACCCGCGAAATGCTCGGTGAAAACCGGGTCAGGATACGGCGCAACATATTCATACACGCAACCCGTGTATTGATGCTGATGATGGTCGAGCTGCTTATTGCCATCCTGTTTATTGTGGGGGTCTGATTATGCGTTTGGGTGGACGATTGCAGGCGGCAATTGATGTTCTGTCGGATGTGGACAAACGAAAGCGTCCGGTTTCTGAGGCGCTGAAGGCCTGGGGTCTGGATCATCGCTTTGCGGGGTCGGGCGACCGGGCGGCAATCGGCAACATCGTTTATGACTGCCTTCGCAAAAAGTCTTCCACTCAATATCTGATGGGGTCCGACAGCATCCGCCGATTGGTGTTTGGTACGCTGCTGCGCGATTGGGGGTATGATGGTCAGTCGCTGAATGCCGCGCTGGAAGGCGATAAATTCGCTCCTGAACTGCTCAGTGAACAGGAGATTGCCGAATTCGAAAAGCGTGACCTTGGCGCCGCACCACCGCATATTCAGGCGGATATTCCAGAATGGTTGAGCTCGTCTTTGCAGGCAAACTTTGCCGAAGATTGGATAGCAGAAGCCCAGGCTTTTACCCAACGCCCGCCGGTTGATTTGCGGATCAACACGCTGAAGTCGAACCAGGACAAGGTGGCGAAAGCGCTGCAGAAAACCGGTGCCAAGGCCTCAGAAATTGCTCGAAACGGATTGCGCATTGCGCCCGGACAGGGGGTATCGCGTCAGCCCAATGTTCAGGCCGAGGCGGCCTTTCAAAAAGGCTGGTTCGAGATTCAGGATGAAGGCAGCCAGATAGTCGCCGATCTTGTCTATGCCCGTCCCGGTGAACAGGTGCTGGACTTTTGTGCCGGGGCCGGGGGAAAAACGCTGGCCATGGCCGCGTCGATGGAAAATCGCGGCCAGATTCACGCCTATGACACGGATAAAAACCGCCTCAAGCCGATTTATGAACGCCTGAAACGAGCCGGTATTCGTAACGCACAGGTGCATGGCCCGGACGATGATATGTCCGAATTGGTCGGCAAAATGGACCGCGTCGTCGTTGACGCCCCGTGTACTGGAACCGGTACGTGGCGCCGCCATCCCCATGCGAAGTGGAAACTGACCCGCGAAATGCTGGAAATGCGGCTGACCGAACAGGACGAAGCCCTGAGCGAATCCGCCCCATTCGTTAAACCCGGTGGTTATCTCATTTACATTACCTGCAGCATCCTGCCGGAAGAAAATGAAAACCAGATCACGTCTTTTATCGAAGACAATCCGCAATTTGAATTGTTATCGGTAGGTGAGGTATGGCAGGACCTGTTTGGCTTTGATAAGCCGCAACCATGGTCCTCCGACATGAAGACCGTTACATTGACGCCGGCTTCCGTGAACACCGATGGCTTTTTCTTCGCCGTGGTGGGCACACAGGCCGCAGCTGAAACGCAAGGAAGATATAGTGGCCAAATTTGTTACCCTGATACTTTTTGTATTGGTTGTTGAAGGTGTCGGCGCCCTGATCGGGATGAGTTATCCGGTGGATGAATGGTATCTGGCCCTGAACAAGCCGATCTTCATGCCACCCCCTGCTTTGTTCGGCGTAATCTGGCCGGTGCTCTATCTGTTGGTGGCCCTGGCTGGCTGGCGTGTGTTTACCAGCGAGGGAGCAACGCCCGGCTGGGGGTTGTGGTTGGGTCAGTTGATCCTCAACTGGGCCTGGTCCCCGGTATTTTTCGGCGCTCACATGATTTTCTGGAGTATGTGGATTATTGTTGGTGTCCTGTCGCTCAGCCTGGCATTTGTCAGCATAACCTGGGACAAGGACCGTTTTTCTGCACTGTGTTTTGTTCCTTACATTGCCTGGCTGGCATTTGCCCTGTTGATCAATTTTTCGGTCTGGATACTAAACTGAGCTGCTCTGCGAAGGCGAGAACATTTCGCCGACCTTTAATCTTGCACAATCGGGGGGTGTGATTTGGACTGGAACGCCTTTCTAATCGAGCAATTTGCAACGCCCGGCAAGCTAGTTGGCCACCTGTCCTATGTGCTGCTTGTGGCCTCCATGATGATGCGGTCGATGAAATGGCTGCGGGTGATTGCGATCTCGGCAGGCGTCGTTTCAGCGCTGTATGGCTATTTCTTTCTGCTCGATTTTGTCACCGTCTTCTGGGAAGTCATTTTTGTCAGCGTCAATCTCATTCAATTGTTGATATTGGAGATCGAAAACCGCCGGGCGAAGTTTTCCGGTGATGAGCAGAGATTTGTCGAACACGTAATTCCCGATGTTGAAAAAGCCCATGCCAAACGGTTGCTGAGACTGGCCAAACATGTCGAGTTTGAGCCGGGTTCGGTTTTGACCCATGAAGGCAAGCCGGTTGAACGGCTGTTGTTTTTGATCCGCGGCGCTGTTCGCATCGACAAAGAAGGGTCCATGGTGGGCGTCTGTGGTCATGATGATTTTATTGGTGAAATTGGGTTCATGTTGAAAACCAACGCCACCGCGACTTCAGTTGTGACCAATTCGGCCCGTTGTTTGAGCTTTGATCCCGAAGCCCTGCGCAATCTATTGAGCAAGCACCCTGATTTGAGGCATTCACTGGAATCCAGCTTCAACCGCAATCTTGTTGGAAAACTGGTAAAATCCAACGAAGCGCCGTCACAGGCCACTTAGCTGGGGGCAGGGTGGTTGACCGCATTGCGGCCATGGGCAAGAAGGCCTAACGCAATTTCAGGAAATCAAACCGGGGCATCCCATGACCGCGCGCCAACAGACAATTCTGATAATCGACTTTGGATCGCAGGTAACACAATTGATCGCACGCCGCGTGCGTGAGACCGGTGTTTATTGCGAGATTGTGCCTTTCAATACGGCCGATGAGGCATTTAGCAGTCTGAACCCTGCGGCGGTTATATTCTCCGGCGGCCCGGCATCCGTCATTGATGAAGGGTCGCCCCGAGCGCCGCAGGCAGTATTTGACTCAGGTGTTCCAATTCTCGCCATTTGCTATGGACAGCAAACCCTGTGCACCCAATTGGGCGGCAAGGTGGAAGGTGGCCACCATCGTGAATTTGGCCGGGCCGATGTCCAGATCCAAAAAACCAGCAGCCTGTTTGACGGCATTTGGGAAGTTGGGGGCAGCTATCCGGTCTGGATGAGCCATGGCGACCGGGTGACAAATCTGCCTGATGGCTTTGAGGTCGTCGGCACCTCACCAAATGCGCCATTTGCCATCGCCGTTGATGAAAAACGCAAATATTACACCACGATGTTTCATCCCGAAGTGGTTCACACCCCGGACGGTGCGAAACTGCTGGCCAATTTTGTTCACAAGATTGCCGGTCTGCAGGGCGACTGGACAATGGCGGCTTACAAAGACCGCGCCATCGAGGCGATCCGCAAACAGGTCGGCGACAAGCGCGTCATCTGTGGATTGTCGGGAGGCGTTGATTCTTCAGTTGCCGCATTGTTGATCCATGAAGCCGTCGGCGATCAGCTCACCTGCATTCTGGTGGATCATGGTTTGATGCGGATGAACGAGGCGGCCGATGTCGTTAAAATGTTTAATCAACACTATGACATCAATCTTGTTCATGTTGATGCATCCGACTTGTTCATCAACGAATTGGAAGGCGAGGCTGACCCGGAAACCAAGCGTAAGATCATTGGACGCCTTTTCATTGACGTGTTTGACGCCGAAGCAAAAAAGCTTGGCGGGGCGGACTTTCTGGCTCAGGGCACCCTCTATCCGGACGTAATTGAAAGCGTCAGTTTTACCGGTGGCCCGTCGGTCACGATTAAATCGCACCACAATGTAGGTGGCCTGCCGGAGCGCATGAATATGCAATTGGTGGAGCCGCTGCGCGAATTGTTCAAGGACGAGGTTCGCTTGTTGGGAGCTGAACTGGGCCTGCCGCAGAGTTTCATCGGACGGCATCCGTTTCCGGGCCCGGGTCTGGCCATTCGTTGCCCCGGTGGTATCAGCCGCGAAAAACTGGAGATCCTGCGCAAGGCGGATGCGATCTATCTCGATGAAATCCGCAAGGCCGGTCTTTACGATACGATCTGGCAGGCTTTTGCAGTATTGCTGCCGGTACAGACTGTCGGGGTCATGGGAGACGGGCGCACTTATGAATTTGTCTGCGCGTTGCGGGCGGTTACGTCAGTTGACGGCATGACCGCCGATTTCTTTCATTTCGACATGAATGTTCTGGGACAGGCCGCCACGCGCATCATCAATGAGGTGCAAGGCATCAATCGCGTCGTTTATGATGTCACCAGCAAGCCACCCGGCACGATTGAGTGGGAATAACTCACGCCGGAAGTCTCAAGTCTAATTTGCGCAATTGACGCAGAGTTCTGCCATTGGGTCGATGGCCAGCCGTCCGTCAGGAATTTCTTCGCCGCATTCTTCGCAATAACCATATTCCTCATCGCGAAGCCGTCGCTGGGCGGCTTCGATGCGCACCAGATCATATTTGCGTTTTTGCTCGGTGGCTTGATTCATCGCCTGCTGCTGCATTGCATCCATGCGCGACAACCGGCCAACCGACTGCTGGTCCAAAGACACCGGGTCGCGGGCCTGGGCAGACAGATCGGATAAATCTTCCAGTTCCTGCTTTTTGTCACTCAGCCGTTGCTGTGCCTTTTTCAGATCCGCCATGAGATGCATTTTCCGCTTGTGTGCTTGAAACACCCGATGGCTTATTCCACCATGCAAATGACAAGCATGACAACAGGCGAACGAACGATGATAATCTTGATTTTGGGTCTGATAATTTTTCTGGGGGTTCATTCGGTGCGGATTTTTGCCGCCGACTGGCGCGATGCCCAAATTGCAGCGCGCGGAGAAAATGCCTGGAAGGGCCTTTACTCGATTGCCGCCATTATTGGATTGATCGTGGTCATTTACGGATATGGTGCTGCGCGTGAAACAGCCACCAGTTTTTATTCGCCACCAGCATGGGGACGGTCAGTGTTGCATGTGGCGATGCCAATTTCTCTTGTCTTGTTTGTGGCCTCACAACTGCCGATGGGCCATTTGAAGAAACGCTTTGGCCATCCCATGCTTTGGGGCATCATTATATGGTCGGCAGCGCACTTGCTGGCCAATGGTGATACGGCGTCTGTGTTGCTCTTTGCTGGCTTTTTTGTATGGAGCGTGGTGGATCTGATGTCGGCGCGTCAACGTCCGCAATCAGAAAGCGAAGCGGCCAAGGTCTGGCCGGACCTGGCCGCATTGATCATCGGCTTTGGTCTGACAGGAATATTCGTGGCGTTTCTGCACCAATGGTTGATCGGTGTGCCGGTGATGTGAACGCTGAGGCGGTTGGGGGAATGCAGAAAGCGGCATCAAAAAAAGCTGCCTATGCACTTTCCCCTTACTTCCTGCTCAAATTCATGTAGAACCCCGCCAATGTGAGCGGAAAACAGGTTTCGCAAAACGGGATTAGATATGTCGGACGATTCATTTATTCGCGAAGTTGATGAAGAACTGCGCACCGAGCGGTTTCAGGATTTCTGGACAAAGTATGGGAAACTGGCGATCGGCGTGGCGGTGGCCATTGTTCTGGCGACCGCCGGATATCGCTTTTACGAATATTATACAGCCAAACAGGCTGCCGAAGCCGGTGATGCCTTTATGGCCGCTGTGAGCTTGGCGCAGGAAGGAAAACAGGAAGAAGCTCTGGGTGCTTTTGAAAAGCTGGAAGGGCAGGGCAGCAAGTCCTATCAGACCCTGGCCCTGATGCGCGGTGCCGCGGAACTGGCCAAAAGCGGTCAGGTTGACGAGGCGGTCAAGAAATTTGACGCGATTTCCGGCGATACGGAGGCTGAGGAAAACCTTCGCTCCATCGCCCGTATTCGTGCGGCCATGCTGTTGGTTGATTCAGGTTCCGTTGCTGATGTGGAAGCCCGCGTTTCATCGTTGTCTGCGCCGGGTGCCGCCTATCGCGCATCGGCCCGTGAAGCCCTGGGGCTGGCTCATTACAAGGCCGGCGATCTTGAAAACGCCTTTAAACAGTTTAACTCGCTGGTTGAAGACAGCGAAACGCCACAGGCTCTGGCCCAGCGTACAAGGATCATCCTTGATCTGATCGCCTCCAAAGGCGGTCCGGTTCGCGATCAATAATCTGCCGAGAAATATTCGACCGCGATCATGCGGCTGAACTGGCTTGTTCACCACATCTGGAAGGGATGGTAGAATGACATTTACTGTTGCCATCACCGGACGTCCAAATGTCGGCAAGTCCACCCTGTTCAACCGGTTGGTCGGTAAACGGCTGGCGCTGGTTGATGATCAGCCTGGCGTTACACGCGACCGGCGCATGGGTGCTGCGCGACTTGGGGATATCAAGTTCAACATCATTGACACGGCCGGCCTGGAAGACGCCGATTCATCGTCGCTGGAGCGCCGCATGCGCGACCAGACTGAGCAAGCCATCCTGGAAGCTGATGTCACGCTTTTTCTGATCGATGCCCGTGCCGGCGTAACGCCGCTGGACCAGAGCTTCGCCACCATGCTGCGCCGCTCCGGCAAACCAATCTTGCTGGTCGCCAACAAGGTCGAAGGCCGCAAGGGCGATGACGGTTATTATGACGCCTACTCCATGGGCTTTGGAGAACCGATTCCGATTTCGGCGGAACACGGAGAAGGCATGGTCGATCTGCGCGATGCTTTGGTGGCGTCTGTCGGCGAAGACATTGCCTTTGGCAATGATGAGGCGCAGTCGAGTGACGATTCCGGTGATGCCGAAATCTGGGATGATCAGGACTTTGATCCAGACGATGACTTTGAGCCGGAATATGACAATACCAAGCCGCTGAGCATATGTGTTGTAGGCCGCCCCAATGCGGGCAAGTCCACATTAATCAATCAGATGGTCGGCGCGGATCGTCTGCTGACAGGCCCGGAAGCCGGAATAACCCGTGACAGCATATCGGTCGACTGGGAATGGCAGGGTCGTGCGATCAAACTATTTGATACAGCCGGCATGCGTCGCAAGGCACGTGTTCAGGAGAAACTTGAAAAGCTTTCGGTCGCGGATGCGCTCAGAGCGGTTCAATATGCCGAGATCGTGGTCATTATTTTTGATGCGACAATCCCGTTTGAAAAACAGGACCTGCACATTGTTGATCTGGTGGCGCGCGAGGGCAGGGCCCCGGTACTGGCTTTCAACAAGTGGGACCTGATCAAGGACAAGCAGGCGGTGTTGAAAGACCTGCACGAGAAAACCGAGCGCCTGTTGCCGCAATTGCGTGGCTTGCGAACCGTGACACTTTCGGGGCAAACCGGTAAAGGCCTCGATCGGTTGATGGAAGCAATTATTGAAACTGACCGTATCTGGAACAAGCGTGTTTCGACATCGCGGCTGAACCGCTGGCTCGATGAGGTTCAGGCCTATCATCCGCCTCCAGCGGTTTCGGGGCGCCGCATTCGGTTCAAATATATTACCCAGGCCAAAACGCGCCCGCCTACATTTGTGGCCCAGTGTACACGCCCGGAGGGCCTGCCGGCGTCGTATGAACGCTATCTGCTGAACGAATTGCGGGCGACATTTGAACTGCCCGGAGTGCCGCTGCGCCTGCATTTGCGTAAGCCGGAAAATCCCTACGGCAATCGCAAACGCAATACGTCCAAATAAAGCCTCATTTTCGCCCTGATACGACCATCACTTTCTTTCAGTGAGGGGCGCTGAAAGCAATCGCACAACAGACGGATTCGGTGTCTTTGTTCGAGACAAATTCACGTGCCTGCTGAGGGCTATGCCTGAATGCGGGGAGGCTCATCAGGTTAACGCAAAATCAAGGTTAACAATCCATAATCATTGGCGGACGGACCAGCAGGCATATTTGGGCCTGGCTGTCGTCCCGTTTGATGGAGTAAATAATGCGTACAATCGGGACACGCCTATGGGGCGGCTCAATGGGGTTCTGCTTGGCACTTGGCCTTGCAGGTGCGGCGACAGTGGTTACAACCAATACCATATCCTTGCAGGATATCGCCGAGTTGACCGGAGCCAAAACTCATCAGGACAACCGTTGGCTTGCCCATCTGGTCGAAATTCCCAGAGGCTCTGACTTTCGCCAGTCAGCTACAGATGACGATGTCAGAGAATCCAGCATTTCCCATGCCATGGCGGTCCAGACTGCAGAAGCAGTGCAGGCGCTGGAACGGGGTTTTGTGATCGAATCCGGCAAGTCTCAGTCGGTCAATCGCGTGTTGAAAGGCAACCGGGTTGTCGAAGTCAAACAGCAGGGTCTTTCCGTCGCTGGTGCTCAGTCTCTGACCACGGCCCCGCCATTGGTCATGGCAAGCATCTCTGCAAGTTTCACCGCCAATCATGGTGACGATGGTGCAGAGATGACCACTGGTTCAAATGGACATGCACTGCTTGCCGCAGCGGGTTCATTTCGCCGCAGTTTGCCGACGGTTTACACAAATGAAATCTACACCCAGGAGGCACCGGTTCCTCATGCTCCTGTCGCCCTGGCAGGTCTGAACGTGGAGGAATTTGAAAGAACCGTTCATGGCCGCATTCCGCTGGAAACAGATCAGATGAAACAGGCGCGGGCTGTTGCCAAAATGATGGGCAAAGCGCTCAGCATGGCTCAGGAACGCAAGCGCAAGGCGGAATCACTCAATGATGTCGCTGTTATGACAACGGCTTATGCTCCCAATGTAACTCCGCAGGAAACCGCCATGGCAAGTGCCTTTGCGGCACTGTTGAGACCTGCTGTTTCCAAGCCCAAAGGCGGTATTGTCAAAATTCGTCTGGCAAAGGGCGATCATCGCTGGGCCGACGATCCATTGCCGAAATATTCTTATTCCAAGCGTGAGCGCCAATGCCTCGCCAATGGCGTTTATTTTGAAGCCCGCGGCGAGCCGACAAAAGGCCAGCAGGCGGTTGCTCAGGTGATTCTCAACCGAGTGCGCAATCCAGCTTATCCCAACACGATTTGCGGCGTCGTTTATCAAAACAAGCGCAAGCGCAATGCCTGCCAGTTTTCTTTTGCCTGCGATGGTATTCGTGACCGGGTCAATTCCGCCAAACACTGGCGGCGAGCGGTGAGGGTTTCCAACGACGCGATTGATGGCCGGTTCTGGTTGCGCAGTGTCGGTTCGGCCAGCCATTATCATGCCGATTATGTCTGGCCCAAATGGCGTCGGAAAATGCGTAAAATGACGAAAATCGGTCGCCATATTTTCTACCGCACATTTGGTGGTGGCTGGAGCTAAAGTCGAAGCACCAGAGCCGTTCGCGGTTCAAAACCCTTGCCTGAGCAGAGATTTGGTGGTTTTTACCGTTTCAACATCTCCTCAACCGGCAAACGGCTTCCAACATGCCTCCAAATGATCCGTCGAAAAGTCGCGAATCGATGCCTGAAAAGGATGATCGTCGCGGCGATTCCGATGATTCCAGCCTGGATGAACGGCTGCAGCGGTTAAAATCAAAGCTCGACAACTCACAATTGGCTGCAAAAACCGCCACAAACGGCCCGGATAACGCCGAAAAAAGCAAAGGTGCCGCCGGTGTCGGGCAAGCCTTTCGTCTAAGTTCGGAATTCATTGCGGGCGTTGTGGTTGGCGCTGGAATAGGCTATCTGGTCGACACGTTTTTTGGCACATCGCCATGGGGACTGATTGTCTTTTTGTTGTTGGGATTTGCTGCTGCGGTGCTCAATGTGATGCGCGCAGCGGGGATGGTTGCAGAATCGCAAATGCGCCTGAAACCGGCTCATGACATGGACAAAAGCCCTCAAGACGGTGAAATTGACGATCCAGCCGAAAAATAGTGAACAATTTCGTGCGGCAAAGCGATTCCGGGCTTGAGCCCAAGCCCTATTGTGTGCCAAACGATCATCGCTGATGTCGGGCGTGCCCGGCGCAATTGCTTTTTGTTGGGCGAGAGCCCAGCCAGACAAGATAGACGAGGCCGATTTGGCAAACGATCCTATTCACCAGTTCCAGATTTCCAAGATCCTTCCATTGGAAGCAATGGGCCTGGATATCTCTTTCACCAACTCGTCCCTGTTTATGGTGGCCACGGTTGGAGTTTCTGCAGCATTTTTGATCATGACAACATCGGGCCGCGGATTGATTCCAAGCCGCCTGCAGTCGATTTCTGAAATGTGCTATGAATTCGTCGCGGACTTGCTGCGCAGCAGTGCCGGATCGGAGGGGATGAAGTTCTTTCCCCTCGTGTTCTCGCTGTTTGTATTTATTTTGATGGCCAACCTGTTTGGCATGTTCCCTTATTTCTTCACGGTAACCAGCCATATCATTGTTACAGCTGCCCTGGCGCTGCTGGTGATAGGTCTCGTGCTGGTTTATGGCTTCTGGAAGAATGGTTTGGGCTTTCTCAAGCTGTTCGTGCCCTCCGGTGTGCCGGCCGTTCTCATTCCGCTGATTGTGGCAATTGAAGTAATGTCCTTCATCTCACGTCCGATCAGCCTTTCGGTACGTTTGTTCGCCAACGTGTTGGCCGGACATATTACACTGAAAGTGTTTGCTGGTTTTATTCCAATGCTCAGCAAAATCGGATTTGTTGGTGTTGTTGGAGCCATATTGCCGCTCGGCTTTACGGTTGCACTCACTGCCCTTGAATTTCTCGTTGCGTTTCTGCAGGCCTATGTCTTTGCGATTTTGACCTGCATGTATCTCAACGACGCTATACACCCGTCGCACTAATCGGCGGATCAATTCACTCTCATTAATTTAGAATTCGCATATTCCACAGGAGAAATACAATGGAACTCGAAGCTGCAAACGCACTTGCAAACGCCGGTAAATACATCGGTGCTGGCCTGGCTTGTATCGGTATGGCCGGTGCTGGTGTTGGTCTTGGTACCCTGTTCGGTAACTTCCTGTCAGGCGCTCTGCGTAATCCATCTGCTGCTGATGCACAGTTTGGTCGCCTGATCTTTGGCTTTGCTGTGACAGAAGCCCTCGGCATCTTCTCGCTGCTGATCGCACTGTTGCTGATCTTCGCCATCTAAGACGACAAACTGTGGTTTCCGGTGCCGCATCCGTGGCACCGGGCGAAAACCCAATGGAGAGCTGAATGGCTTCCACAAACACAGAAGTTGGCACCGCAGCTGATCATGGTGGTTCGGGATCGTTTCCGCCATTTGACGCGTCGACCTTTTCTTCCCAGCTGCTTTGGCTGGCGATCACATTTGGACTGTTTTATTTCCTGATGTCGAAGATTGCGCTGCCGCGTATTTCTTCAATTCTGGAAACCCGTAGCGGACGTATTGCTCAGGATTTGGACGAGGCCAACAGGCTGAAGACGGAATCTGACGAGGCAATCGCTACCTATGAGCAGGAACTGGCAGATGCCAAGGCTCGTGCCCACGGGATTGCCCAGGAAGCCCGCGATGCTTCGCGCGCTGAACTCGACGTCAAGCGCGCCGGGATTGAGGCTGATATGGCGGCTAAAGTTGCTGAAGCTGAAGAACGCATTGCCGGCATCAAAGCCAAGGCAATGGGCGAAGTCAGCGGCATTGCTGAAGATACGGCTGCGGCACTTGTCGATCAGTTGATTTCAGCCAAGGTTACCAAGGCTGACATCAAATCGGCCGTATCGGGCGCAAAAGGCTAGGGGCAAGACATGGAATTAGATGCTACATTTTGGGCCACGGTTGCCCTGTTCCTGTTTCTTGCGCTGATCACTTACCTGAAAGTGCCTGGCATGTTGACCAAGGCGCTGGATGATCGTTCAGACAAGATTCGCAATGATCTTGAAGAAGCCCGTCGTCTGCGCGAAGAGGCTCAGCAATTGCTGGCCGAATATCAGCGCAAGCGCAAAGAGGCTGAACAGGAAGCTGAAACCATCGTTTCCGCTGCCAAGCATGAAGCCGAAGCAATGGCCAAGGAAGCAGAGCAGAAGACGGAAGAGTATATCGCCCGTCGCACCGCGCTTGCCGAGCAGAAAATTGCCCAGGCCGAAGGTCAGGCATTGGAGGAAGTACGTACCGCAGCTGTCGACCTTGCTGTTGAAGCGGCACAGGCTGTTATCGAGAAAAAGATGACCGGCGCGGCCAGCACCAGCATGTTCAAATCAAGCCTTGCTGAGTTAAAGTCACGGATGAACTAAAACCGTCCCACCAGTTTTCAAATTGATTTAGCCCGTTCTTTGCCAGCAAAGTGCGGGCTATTTTTTTGGCTTCGGCGGCGGCGTCGCGCTCGCCGCCGCCGCCGCAACCGGGGCAAATGTGAGCCGGTGCAATGGGCTTGGCCCCAATTGTGCGACAGCATCTCGATGTGCCTTGGTCGGATAACCCTTGTGCTGGGCCAGCCCATAGCCGGGATGCAGTTTGTCGGCCCGCACCATCAGGCGGTCTCGCATGACTTTGGCGATGATGGAGGCTGCCGCTATGGACAGACTGCGCGCATCGCCCTTGACCAGCGCCGTTGCGGGGCAGGGGAGCCCGGCCGGCAGGGCATTGCCATCAATCAGGGCGTGTCCGGCCATTTCAGGCAATCCGTCCACCGCCATTTTCATCGCCAGCAGGGAGGCTTCGCGAATGTTGATCTGATCGATGGTCGCGGCGCTTACATGGGCGCATGACACGCTTGCCTTGGCGAGAATTTCTGCAAACAGCGCTTCCCGCCTTGGGTGGCTGAGTTTTTTGGAATCATCGAGCCCTTCGGGCATTGCGTTGATATTTAAGATCACTGCCGCTGCCGTCACCGGGCCCGCCAGGGGGCCACGCCCGGCTTCGTCGACACCGCAAATATTGGCAATGCCTCGGCCAGCCATGATGGATTCCGTTTCATAATCGGGGCCATCCTGGATTGGAAAGAGCAGCGGAGAATCAACGTTGGACAGTGTCATGGCCCAGTCTGTGCCTGTCACGGTCGCCTGCGTCAATTCTCCGCCATGTCCTGTGGGCAACGAGGCAATCTACCGCACAGGTTTACCGCAGGTGGCCATCAGGGGATTTTGGCCAATTGCGAATGGTACTAAAACAGCGACAGCTGGGCTCCCTGAGCCGTTGGTGGCTTAAACAGGTCACTGCGCAAACTCATGCGCATCGCCTGCAGGCCAATCTTGCGGGTAGCAAGATCAAAGCGCCGCTGAACCTGCCAGGCATAGGGACCCACACCACGCATGCGGGTGCCCCATTCGGCCTGATAATCCTTGCCACCGCGCATTGACCGCATCAGCGACAGAACATGAGTGTAGCGGTCAGGATAATGGCGCAGCAGCCATTCCTTGAACAAGCCGCTGACCTCGTGCGGCAGGCGCAGTAGAATGTAGCTTGCGTCGAGCGCACCGTTGGCCTTGGCGGCGTCCAGAATACGCTCCAGTTCATGGTCGGTCAGTGCCGGAATTATCGGTGCAACCATTACCGATGTGGGGATGCCGGCATCTGACAATTGGCGCAATGTATCCAGACGCAATGTCGGTGTGGCAGCGCGGGGTTCCATGGCGCGCGACAGCTTTCGGTCTAGAGACGTGATGGAAATTGCAACCCGGGCCAACCCCTTGGCAGCCATCCGTGACAGGATGTCGATATCGCGGGTTACCAGAGCGGATTTGGTGACAATGCCAACCGGGTGGTTGGTTTCTTCCAGCACTTCCAGAATATCGCGGGTGATGCGCCATTGTTTTTCAATCGGCTGATAGGGATCGGTATTGGTGCCCATGGCCATGGATTTGACCTTGTAGTCGGCAGCCGCAAGTTCCTTGTGCAACAATTTGGCGGCATTCGGCTTGGCATAGAGTTTGGATTCAAAATCCAGGCCAGCCGACAGGCCCATATAGGAATGGGTGGGCCGCGCAAAACAATAGACACAGCCATGTTCACAGCCGCGGTAGGGGTTGATCGAGCGGTCAAACGGAAGATCGGGCGAGTCGTTTCGCGTGACAATCGTCCTTGGAGACTCTGCCGTTACCTGCGTTTTGAAGGGCGGCAATTCGTCGAGTGTCTGCCATCCATCATCAAACAGATGGCGGCTTGACGTTTCAAACCGTCCGGCCGGATTAATCGCTGCAGCACGCCCCCGCATACGTTGAGAACCAACCCTGATCCCAGACCGGTTGATCACCCCATTGGCAAAGTCGGCACCACCACGGCTGTTGCCCGCGCCAATCGGTGCAAAGGCCTGCTGATCAGCGGTTTGAACCGTATCCAGAGTTCCAGACATGAAGCACCTCCTTTGCAGAATCACCAATTTGTTCCTTGAATATATTCCTATTCGCAAAAATAGAACAAAACAAGAACAAAACAAGAACAAAACAAGAACAAAA
>JAALLE010000023.1:0-20745 GCA_011087605.1 Hyphomicrobiales bacterium | reverse complement strand
AGAACAAAACAAGAACAAAACAAGAACAAAACAAGAACAAAATGACAAAGCGAAGTTCAACCCCCGCTAATTTGATTAGAGGTGAAACGAGTCAATCCATAAGCTGGTTTTTGGATTACTTGCCGCCGCCGCGTTTGAGGTGTTCGTCCAGCCGGGGCATTATTTCAACGAAATTGCAGGGCATGTGCCGATAGTCCAGCTGATTTTGCAAAATGCCATCCCAGCCATCCTTGCAGGCACCGGGAGAGCCAGGAAGGCAGAAGATGAACGTCGTGCCGGCAACACCTGCTGTTGCGCGCGACTGAATTGTCGACGTGCCGATTTTTTCAAAGCTCAACTGATGAAAAGCCACTGAAAACCCGTCCATGCGCTTTTCAAACAATGGCTCAACCGCGTCGGGCGTTACGTCGCGCCCGGTGAAGCCGGTACCACCCGTGGTGATCACCACATCTACCGTTCCGCTGTCAATCCAGCCGCGAACCGTGGTTTGTATGGCTTCTACATCGTCTGTGACAATAGCCCGGTCAGCAAGCTTGTGACCGGCGGCGAGCAGGCGTTTCTCCAACGTATCGCCGGACCGGTCGTCGTTCAGATCGCGCGTATCTGAGACTGTCAAAACGGCAATCGAAACGGGAATGAAGGGGCGGGATTCGTCTATACGGCTCATGGGTTCACCATACTATGGTTGTTGCGGGCAGTCTGAACAGTGCTGCTGGACGGGTCAACCAATGGCGATGTCATCCTATCGTCGCAGTATTCACCACCCACCACTCGGGATGCTGCTGACGCAGGGTCAAAGCGGCGTCCGCCGCCGCTTGCGGCGTATCAAACAGCCCAAAACAGGTGGCGCCGGAGCCGGACATTCGGGCAAGCTGGCGGGTGTGGATGTTGTCCAGCGCTGACAGGCATTTCTTGATCGCCGGCGCGAGTGCCACAGCAGCGGGTTGGAGATCATTGCGCTGTTTTGAAAGGTAGGCAGAAAGCGAATTCCGCTGTCTGCCATTTTCAGTGTGAAAGTCATCGGCGGGCGGATTGTTCTTGTTGGTCAGATTATTGAACACCTGTGCAGTTGGCACCGCAATCCGGGGATTGGCCAGTACCAGAGGCAGGGGCACCATTTCAACCGGCTGAATGAGGTCACCAATGCCGGTCACCCGGGCAGGCCTGCTGGCCAGACACATAGGAATATCTGCGCCCAGGGAGAGCCCAAGCTGATGAAGCATTTTATCGTCCGGAATGACCCCCCAGAGCTTGCAAAGGCCACGAAGCGTTGCTGCTGCATCGGCTGACCCTCCACCAATACCGGAAGCAATCGGAAGGATCTTTTCAAGGTGTATGGCTGCGCCCAGATCGGGGCGTCCAATATGGCTGCGCAACAGATTGGCGGCACGAAGTACGAGGTTTTCTGAAACCGCATGCAGGGAAGCAGATTCCGGCCCTGAAATTGAAAGTTCAAGCCTGTCACTGGATGCAAATTCCAGCCGGTCGCCAATCTCGGCAAAACTCACAAGTGTATCAAGCAGATGATAGCCATCATCGCGCTGACCGGTGACGTGCAGAGTCAGATTGATCTTGGCGCGAGCCAGCTCTTGCATGGGGAAATTATCCCTTGTCGGGATCGTTCTCAGACGCCAGTTCCCGTTTCTCGACTTCATCGAGGCCAACTTCGAGCTTCATTTTAATCCGCTCGATATCGGCTTCCGGCGGATCGAGTGCCAGAGCGTGTTGCCACTGAAATGTTGCTTCCAGCAATCGGTTGGCTTTCCAGTAGGCATCACCAAGATGGTCGTTAATGGTCGGGTCACCGGGACGCAGCTCGACCGCCCGTTCCAGTTCCACCACGGCCTCTTGCATCCGCCCGAGCCTGTAATAGGCCCAGCCAAGGCTGTCGACCATATAACCATCATTGGGCCGAAGGTTTACGGCCTTGCGGATCATATCCAGACCTTCTTGAAGGTTGATGTCCATATCGACCCAAGAATAACCCATATAGTTGAGCACGCTGGGATGATCGGGAAATAGTTCCAAAGCCTGTTTGAATGCGGCCTCCGCCAACGGCCATTGCTTGGTGCGCTCATAGGCAATTCCGAGACGGTAATACATGTTCCAGTGCTTGCGCTCGGGATTTTTGATGCGGACGATAATGCGGTTATAGATCTTGATGGCTTCGCCATATTCCTCATGACGGGCCAGCACCGCGCCATAGGAGAGATGGGCGATCAGATCGTCGGGTCCAGATTCAACCAGACCGTCAAGTTTTTCGCGCGCCTCTTCACGCTTGCCCATTTCATCGAGGTTAAGCGCGTGTTCCAGTTGCGCAATTCGAAAATAGGGAGACGCCTCCGGGATCTTGTTGAACAGGTGATTGGCGCGCTGAAGCATGCCCTGATCATCAAATAATTCGGCTAATTGTATGGTCACCGCATCAACCTCAGGCGCCAGCGTTGTCGCAAGCTGCATGTAGATTCGGGCAAACTGCTTGCCGCCTTCTCGGTTTATTGCCGTTCCCAGATTTAGAAAAACTTCTGCAGCCCCGATTTGCGGCGTCGCAACGACCGCAGGCAGCGGTCGGTTTTCTTCAAGACTGAGTTTAAGCTCCTCAAAGACCGGGTTTTGCGGCATGCGGCGCAAACTGTCTTTGGTCAGTTCAAGCGCGGCTGCAGTGTCATCAGCTTTGGCGTGGGCGTGGATCAGCGCCGCCAGCACGCGGGTATAGGTATCATTTGCGGCCTGACCACCGGCGCGGTTGTCAGCGGCCGTCTGCAGGCGTTTGACGGCTTCAGCAGCGTCTCCGCCCGAAAGGGCAATCAAGCCACTATGATACTGCACAAAGAGGTCGAACCAGGCGGGTCCGTTCAATTGGTCAACGGTTTTCAGAGCGCTTTCCAGATCGTCGCTGCCAAGCTTGGCCCACCCCAGTACCAGTCCTGCCATCAAACGGTCGACAGCGCTGCGCCAGTCATTCGCCAGCCGCCGTTCAGCGCCTGCCCAATCCTTTTTGCGGATGTCTTCAACGGCCAAGACAAGATCGACGATTTCAGACTCATTACCTGATTGATTGATCTGATTTCCCAGATCCACGCCCTCGGCAAAATCTCCGTTTCCGATAAAACTCAAAAAACCTTTCAGCTTCAGCTGAATGTTTTCCGGATCAAGAGAGATGGCTTTGCGATAAAAAGCTGCAGCGTTTGAGGTATCACGGTCGGTTGCGGCGATGCGGGCCGCCAGATAATTGCCCGCCAGACTGTTGCTGATCTTCAATTCGCTATCGGCATCACCTTCTGCCTGGGCCAGATGCACCGGCGTCAGGGCAAGAAAACTGCACAGGCTCAGCAGGCTGATCTGTTTGGCGATAATCCGGGATACAATTTTCATTTAGGTTCACAATCCAGTTTGAAATTTCTGATCACAACGCCGGCTGGTGATGTAGTGTGATTCGGACTTTAACATGACGTTTTCATCAATTGCCACAAGGTGGTTAACCCTGCCTCTACATGCAAGATGAATTATCCTGTTCGGCACCCGAGGTTCAGTTGAACTCTGCTCAAATGTCGCTGTGTCAGCTGACCCGGCTGACACAAAATTCTACCACTTCCAGCAAGGCGTCTTTGTAGGAGCCTGCTGGCAGCGGTGCCAGCGCATCGCGGGCAATTTCGCCATAGTGACGGGCGCGGGCTACCGTATCCGGTATCGCACCGTGTTTGGTCAACAATCCCATCGCGTGCTGCAGCGCCTGAGGATCAGCTGCATCGCTCTCCATCGCCTCCCGCCAGAATTTCTGTTCTTCTGCGCTACCCCGGCGATAGGCCAGCAGCACGGGCAAGGTAATTTTGCCCTCATGGAAGTCGTCGCCGACATTTTTACCCAGATCGGCCTTTGAGCCGCCATAATCCAGGGCGTCGTCTACCAGTTGAAAGGCGAGGCCGAGATTCATGCCGTAAGAGCGAAAGGCATCGCGCACCGGCTTGTCTGTTTCGGCAAGAATTGGTCCAACTTCACAGGCGGCCGAAAACAAAGCAGCCGTTTTGCCGCGTATCACAGCCAGATAATCATCTTCAGTGGTTTCCATGCTTTGGGCTGCTGCCAGTTGCATTACTTCGCCTTCGGCAATCACGGTTGAGGCGGTGGACAACACATCCAGCGCCTCCATCGATCGAGCATCCACCATCATGCGAAACGCCTGGCCGAGCAGAAAGTCTCCAACCAGAACGCTGGCCTGATTGCCCCAGACAATCCGGGCCGACTGTTTGCCCCGGCGCATGTCGCTTTCATCGACCACATCATCATGCAACAGCGTTGCCGTATGCATGAATTCTACGCTGGCCGCCAGAGTGATATGCTGATCGCCTTGAAAGCCGCACATTCTGGCGGCGGCGAGGGTTAACATCGGGCGCAACCGCTTGCCGCCGGAATCGATCAGGTGTTGCGCGACTTCCGGAATCATCGTGACATCGGAACCGGTTTTTGACAGGATCAATTGATTGACGAGCACCATATCATCGCGGGTGAGTTCAACCAGTGGTTTGACACTGGCCCGCGAGTTGTTGCCCTCATCAATTGCAACCACAACACCCATAATTTTCGATCCATTCGTTGAGCACAAATCTACCTGATATGGTGATAGGACTCCTAAGAGAACTTCACAAGGGCAAGGTCGTCGTCAAAGCATCTGTTGTCCTCGATAGAATGCCTGGACGTCCCGCAAAGGGTGGAATTGGTCAAAGATACCCGATGCGGTTGCGCTTTTTCGCGATTGTTTGAAGATCAAGCCCTTGTCATTTTGATGTTTTCAGGGTGAATGTCCGCTAATGGAAGAACTTCTGCGCACCAACAATCCGGTAACCGTATCTTTTGCTGAAGCCTTGCTTTCAGAACAGGGGATTATCCATTTTGTTGCTGATCATCACATGAGCATTGTCGACGGGTCGCTGGGAATCCTGCCGCGGCGCATCATGGTCGATGGGGAAAAACTGTTTCAGGCGCGCCGCCTGATGCGCGATGCGGGGCTCGGCGATGAATTGCCCGAAAAGCCGGTTCGCCCGGTCAGTTAAAGCACCATGATTGAAACGATCACAACAGATCACTTTCTGGACCACGGTTTGGCCGTCCAACAATTGAGCGGGTCGGGTCATCGTTCCGGTATGGATGCAATCATGCTGGCGGCGACTGCACCATCACAGCTTGCCGGGCAGGCTGCCGACCTGGGAGCCGGGGCCGGAGTGGTTGGCATGGCAATCGCTCACAGGTGTACTGGTTGCCGCATCGATCTGATTGAAATTGACGCTGAATTGGTGGAACTCAGCGCACGGAGCCTGAAGCTTGAGCAAAATCACCATTTTTCGGATCGGGTTCGCTGTCTGTGCACCGACATCACTAATTCATCGGAGCCTCTGACCAGTGCCGGACGAAAACCCGGATCCTATGCGGCGATCTTTGCCAATCCGCCTTATAATGACGGCTCTCATCAACCCTCGCCCGATGAAAAGCGTGCACTGGCTCACCAGTCGTCTGATGTCGATGTATGGGTCAAAACAGCCGCCGCAATGGCCGCCCACCACGGTCTGCTCGCACTGATAGTTCGACCAGTCAACCTGCTCGACTATGTTGGGCAGATCCAGAAAAGTTTTGGCAATGTCATCATCAAGCCGTTGCATTCGCATCAACACAAACCCGCGACGCGCCTGTTAATCGGCAGCATCAAGGGAAGTCGCTCCCCGTTGCAACTGCTTTCGCCACTGGTTCTGCATCGCGACGACGGTTCCTTCACCGATGAGGCCGAAGATATTCTGCGCGGTCGCCGAACAATTGACTTATTTGCTTGAATTTTGCCCCGTTGCACCACAATTAGACAGTAACTGAACAAAACAATGGGCTGATGAATTGGTTGGTCGACTGAAAAAACTGCTTCCTGCAAAACTACGCGCCAAATTGGGTAGCGATGACGTTGTCATCCCCGTGGTGAAACTCAGCGGTGCGATTTCTGATGGTGGCACGGCGTTCCGCCCGACGCTTAATTTGGGCTCCTGTTCACTGCGTTTGGAAAAGGCATTTCAGACGAAAGGCTCGCCCGCTGTGGCGATCATAGTCAATTCGCCCGGCGGATCACCGGTTCAATCGCGCCTGATTTACCAGCGTATTCGGGCGCTTTCGGCAGAACACAACAAGAAAGTACATGTCTTTGTCGAGGATGCTGCGGCCTCCGGCGGATACATGATTGCCTGTGCCGGTGATGACATCACCGCAGATCCATCCAGCATTGTCGGATCGATTGGAGTGATTTCTGCAAGTTTCGGTTATGTCGATGCGATTGAAAAGATTGGCGTTAAACGGCGCGTCTATACCGCCGGTCAAAACAAGTCAGTTCTGGATCCTTTCTTGCCGGAAAAGAAGGCCGATATTGATCGTCTGAAAGCCCTGCAGTTGGAAATCCATCAGATATTTATTGATCTGGTCAAGCAATCCCGCGGAGATCGGCTGATCGAGCACAAGGACATGTTTACCGGCCAGTTTTGGACGGGCGGCAAAGGCAAGGAACTGGGACTGGTTGACGAGATTGGCGACCTGCGCTCTTCATTGCAGGCCAGATATGGCAAGAAGACCAAGATAAAACTTGTGGAAGCAAAGCGCGGTCTGTTTGGCAATCGCGTCGCCGCTGGTGTCTCAACAGTGACCGGCTTTGACGGCGAAGCGCTGGCGGCCGGTGCAGCGAGCGGAATTATGACGGCAGCGGAAGAAAAACTGTTGTGGAACAGGCTTGGACTGTAGTTGAATGGCAGCGGCCATTGGCCGTAATCGGCTGTGGTCACAGCGCGCTTAGGACAGGGAGGCAGAAATGATACAATTGGTTGCCGTTGCCGCTGTTGGCGCAGTTGGCCTGTATGCCTACAATTCGTTTCGCAAACACATGGACGCGATCAACGCGGAAGAGCGCCGGAAGGCAGCGGCCGCAGCCACCAAGCCGCCCAAAAGCGCCGGTGATCTTGAACACGACCCTGAAACCGGTGTTTACCGGCTTAAGAAATAGAGCTTGCCGCGTCTATGAAAGACGACCATTTTCAACTGCTGGGACTGATCGGATTCATCATCGCCGGCATTTTATTTGTCGCGGTCGGGATCAATTTTGGCGATACGCTGACCATCATCGGTAGCCTGATCTGGATAGTGTCCTGCCTGATCTGGATGGTGCCACTGGTCCGGTCCAATAAAAAGTGATTCAGCAAATTGCGCCAACATCAATCTGGAAATGCCATTGGTTGCGCCAGAATTGTGTATTTGCGGATGCATCCTAAGCTGCAGCAGAATTAGAAACTAATTTTTTGGTTCCGCCAATTTCGCGGAAAATCCATTTCTTCCAAAAGTCCCATTTTTTGATCACCTTTGCGCGGACCTCGAAAAGGATGCCCCAATGGAACACTCAAATATTGACTTATCCCACCTGGCCAAAAGGCTAAATGGCAACTTCAAAAGACTCGATCTTTCCCAAAGATTGGAGCTGATTGGCGGGCTTGCCAATCACGCCGTATTCACCACCAGTCTGGGATTGGAGGACCAAGTTCTGACCTGGGCAATTGCGATGTCGAAGCAGCCAATAGAAGTCGCGACGCTGCAGACAGGGCGCCTGTTTCCTGAAAGTCTGTCCTTGCTGAGCGATACAAAAGATCGATATCAAATTGATATAAAAGAATATTATCCTGAACCGGAAGCCCTGAAAGATTATGTCGCAACCCATGGGCAAGATGGATTCTACGACAGCGTGGAAGCCCGCAAGGCCTGCTGTAACGTCCGCAAACTCAAACCACTGGCGGCTGCGTTGCGATATGCCGATGTGTGGGTTACCGGCTTGCGTCGTGAACAGTCGCTGGACCGAAGCTCAATCGAATTTGTTGAGTGGGACGACGATCGCGGCCTGTTGAAGGTCAATCCGTTGGCCGACTGGACAGAGGTGCAGATTAAGGAAGCAGTCGCGGCAAATCAGATTCCTATCAACCCTCTGCATGAGCGTGGCTTTCCTTCGATCGGTTGTGCACCGTGCACCAGAGCCATCAGGCCCGGAGAAAGCGAACGGGCCGGCAGATGGTGGTGGGAACAACAAGATACTCGTGAATGCGGCCTACACGTCGGCGGCGATGGCGGCGAGCGCGGCGAAAGCAGCGAGCGCGGCGAAAGCGGTGAGGCTGTTTCTTCCTTGCATGAGGCGGTTCAGCCTGAGGGTGAGATTCACAGTCATGCCTGATCAGCTCAAAAAGTCCGTCAAACCACTCAATCCGCATTTGCAGGCATTGGAAAATGAAGCGATCCACATCTTCCGGGAAGTGGTCGCCGAGTTTGCCAACCCGGTTATGCTGTATTCGGTGGGCAAGGATTCTTCCGTGCTGCTGCATCTGGCGCGCAAGGCGTTTTATCCAGGTCCGATACCATTCCCCCTTCTCCACATCGATACGGGTTGGAAGTTCGATCAGATGATCAGCTTTCGCGATGAGGTTGTCGCGCAACATGGACTGCAACTCACCAGCTACACCAATCCGCGCGGTGCTTCCCAAGCCATTACGCCATTTGGCAAAACCAGCGGCATTTATACAGATGTGATGAAGACCGAAGCGCTGCGACAGGCGCTGGATATGGGGGAGTATGATGCCGCCTTTGGAGGTGCGCGCCGCGACGAGGAAGCCTCGCGAGCCAAGGAACGCATCTATTCGTTCAGAACCGCCGATCACCGCTGGGACCCCAGAAACCAACGCCCCGAACTGTGGTCAATCTACAATGGCATGATCAACAAGGGCGAAAGCGTGCGCGCCTTTCCCCTGTCGAATTGGACCGAGCTTGACGTCTGGTCCTATATCGAGGCGCAGGCGATCCCGGTTGTCCCGCTATATTTCGCCGCCCCTCGGGCGGTGGTCGAGCGCGATGGCATGTTGATATTGGCAGAAGACAAACGACTGCAATTGCTGCCCGACGAACAGGTCCAGCAACAGATGGTGCGGTTCCGCACCCTGGGCTGCTTTCCATTGACCGGCGCGGTGCGTTCAACGGCTCAAACAATTGAAGAAATCATTATGGAATTGCGTGCTGCTACCGTCTCGGAACGGCAAGGTCGTGCCATTGACCACGATCAGGCCGCCTCCATGGAAATGAAAAAACGTGAAGGATATTTTTGATGCTGGCGCAACAACCGGATACCCACCAGACCGCCCCCCTTGTCGCAACAGCCAACCTGTCGACTGCTGTTCAACCCGAACTCGCTGAAAAACCGGGCAGCAAAGCCCTGCGGCTGATTACCTGCGGGTCGGTCGATGATGGAAAATCGACGCTCATCGGACGTCTCCTGTGGGACACAAAATCTGTCAGCAGTGATCATGCTGAAAACCTCGCCACGTCATCAATAGCTGCCGAAGAGGGTGAGGCCGACACCCATATTCCTGAATTTGCCTTATTGCTCGACGGTCTGCAGGCGGAGCGGGAGCAGGGGATCACGATAGACGTCGCTTATCGCTATTTTTCCACCAAACGTCGCGCCTTTATCGTCGCCGATACGCCGGGTCATGAGCAATATACCCGCAATATGGCGACCGGTTGCTCGACTGCTGATCTTGCCGTCGTGCTGGTTGACGCTCGCACCGGAATTTTGGAACAGACCCGCCGTCACGCGACCATCGCCACACTGATGGGCATCAAGCAATTGGTGTTGGTGGTCAACAAGATGGATCTCGTCGGTTATCGCCAAAGCGTGTTTGACAGCATTCGTCAGGAATTCCGCGAACTTGCTCAGTCGCTTTTGGTTGAAAATCTATCTGCAATTCCGGTCAGCGCCCTTCGCGGTCACAATGTTGTCACCGATGGCAGCGCAAAAATGCCCTGGTATGACGGGCCAAGCCTGTTGCAAACAATTGAAACCGCTTCGGTCAATCCACTGCCGGACAGTCAGTTGCGGTTTCCGGTGCAAAGGGTAAGTCGTCCTGACGAGAGCTTTCGCGGTTATCAGGGCACACTTGCGGGAGGAACCGTACGCCCCGGTCAGGATGTGACCATCTGGCCCGGTGGTGCCGTTGCAAAAATTGAGCAGATAGTGACATTTGATGGCGATCTGCCGCGGGCCCGCAAGGGCGACGCTGTGACGCTGGTTTTGGACCGAAATGTTGACATTGCCCGGGGTGATCTGTTGGCGGAGGCCAAATCGCCACCGCTGACAGGCCGGACATTCCAGGCCAATATCGTTGCCCTTGATCAGTCCGGGCTGCGGCCGGGGCGGGACTATTGGCTGAAATCTTCAACCCGTCGTCTGCGGGTTCGCATCTTAATTGAAGACCAACTCAACCTGCAGGACAATTCCTGGCGCCGTGCCGACCATCTGCCGGTCAACGGTATCGGCAGGATCAAGCTGGATTTCGCTGAAGAAGCCCATTTCGACGCCTATGCGGACAATCAAAATACCGGGTCCTTCATATTGATCGACCCGCAGACCAACAATACTGTGGCCGCCGGCATGGTGACCCGGCTTATCGCAGGAGATGGGCCATCAGATACCGCTTCAATGATGGAACTGACCCTGCCGGTGAATCTTGCCAGATTGTTGCTGGAATCGGATATTGCAGCAGACTTCCGCGATCAGATAATCACCAATCTTGTGCCAGTCTCCAGGGCCCCGGATCAGGAAGATGTTTGATCCGTTTCAGCGTTGAAAATTCCAGCGCTGGTCTGCCCTCAGCTGACGGTGTGAGTTGTGGATCGATCCAACGATTGACCAACGGCAGGCAATTGGCCAGGGCAATGCTGACGATGCGACACGCAATTGCCTTGGCTGCATCCCTGGCTGCAGTCTTGGCGGCATCCTTGGCGACAATGGAATAAGCCGTCAGTATAAGGTCGCATAGCGCGATGAATTAGATGGGCATTGCACCTCCAGGTACCGTGCCCAACCCACTGATAGCCAACAAATTCGAGTTGTTTGGAAATGTCTAGCGTTCTGCAAGCAACAGGTTGACGCCAAGTGCGATCATCACCGACCCGGCCGCCCGCCGCATCCACTGTCCGGCAGATTGCGATCTTTTGAAAAGCGATGAAACCTGATCGGCGAACAGGACACAGCCCATTTCCGCCAACGAAAAGATCATGTTGGCGACAATGCCCAACAAAACGATCTGCAGCCAGAACGGATAGGATGCAGACGGGTCTGAAAATTGCGGCAGAAAGGCAACAAAGAAAACGGCGGATTTCGGATTGGTCAATTCCACCACGAGGCTCTCCTTAAACGCCGCAATATGGGTTTGAGACGCCGCCGATACATCAGGGGCGGCGTACGCCTCTTCAGCCAACAGAAACCGCAGACCCAGCCAGAACAGATACAGCGCGCCGATCACTTTCAATGCAAGATACGCAATCGGCACCGCCTCCAGAAACAGGCTCAGCCCGAATGCCGCAGCGATGATGTGAACATAGCTGGCAAAATGTGTTCCCAGCGCCGAAAACCAGCCTGCCTTTCGGCCGCGCCCGATCGTCTGGGCGGCGATATACAGCATCCCCGGACCCGGCGTGATGGAAAGCAGCAAGGCTGTCACCAAAAGCGGCAATAGATATTCAAGTCCTGGCATGCAGCACCTCCAGCTTACCAATTAGCATGATGGGTAGAAGTGCGCGAGGCTTGGCGATGTCATATTTACGATGTCATATTTACGATGTCATATTTGCCGCGTCATGAGAGCGTAGAAGCCAATATGCGACATCAACCCTCTTCAACCTTGACCCCCAACCGGCGTCGTGGCATCGGTCTGGCGACAAGGCGCATCCCCCAAACGTGGACCTTTCCATGGCAAAAAACCCAAAAAATTCCTTTCAGGACCTGATCCTGACCTTGCACGAATACTGGGCCGAATACGGCTGCGTCATATTGCAGCCCTATGACATGGAAGTCGGCGCGGGGACATTTCATCCCGCCACGACCCTGCGCGTGCTGGGGCCAAAACCGTGGAACGCCGCATATGTTCAGCCCAGCCGGCGGCCCACCGATGGCCGTTACGGCGAAAACCCAAACCGGTTGCAACACTATTATCAGTATCAGGTCTTGCTGAAACCAAATCCGCCTGATCTGCAGGAATTATATCTCAGTTCCCTCAAAGCCATCGGCATTGATACAGCCCTCCACGATGTGCGCTTTGTCGAGGATGACTGGGAAAGCCCGACACTCGGTGCCTGGGGTCTTGGGTGGGAAGTCTGGTGTGACGGCATGGAAGTCAGCCAGTTCACCTATTTCCAGCAGATCTGTGGTCAGGAATGCGCGCCCGTCGCCGGTGAACTGACCTACGGACTGGAACGTCTGGCAATGTATGTGCAGGGGGTCGACGACGTTTATGACCTCAATTTCAACGGCGGCTCCGGCGGTGACAAAGTCTCTTATGGCGAAGTTTTCCAACAGACCGAACGGGAATACAGCCGTTGGAATTTTGATATTGCCGATACCGATACTCTGCTAAAGCATTTCGAAGACGCCGAAGCCGAATGCCGCCGCATATTGGAGGCGCCCGCCATAGACCCCAAAAAGGACCGCGCCATCGTCATGGCCCACCCGGCCTATGACCAGTGCATCAAGGCCAGCCATGTCTTCAACCTGCTCGATGCTCGCGGCGTGATCTCCGTCACCGAGCGTCAGAACTATATCGGCCGTGTCCGTGATCTCTCCAAGGCCTGCGGCGAAGCCTTTCTGCGCACCGAAGCCGGCGGCGGCGTCGGCGGCGATAGCGGCGGCGATAGCGGCGGCGACAACGGCGGCGACGGCGGTGAGGCCGAGGCCGCGGCTTAAAACTGCTGCTGATTTTGACAGGCACCTCCTTCTGCGCAACACTTCTGCAACGAAGTGAACGAAGGAGACATGTCATGTCCGAACACGGACGCTTTTACTGGAACGAACTGATGACCAATGACGTGGAGCAGGCGAGGGCCTTCTACCACGACACGATGGGTTGGGAGTTTCAGCCCATGCCGATGGAAAGTGGCGAAACCTATTGGCTTGTGCCGGGTGAACCGATGCCGGTTTGCGGCATGTACCAGATGACAAGTGACGAGCATCAGGGCATGAGCGATCAATGGCTGGCCTATATCACGGTCGACGATGTCGATGCCCGTGTGGAACTTGCCAAACAGGCAGGCGCAACGGTCATGCAGGGGCCATTTGATGTGCCTGAAATCGGTCGCATAGCCTTGCTGCGTGAACCAGGAGGCGCGATGATCGGCTGGATGACCGCGGCGCAAAGCGAGTGATTGGCTAATCGGCTTTGGGACAACGATCCGGGCGGGGTCAACTGACCATTGTGACATCAAGATGATCACTGGTCAGCCTGGTGACAGGGGGACACCAAGGAGGTCAGCCTGGCCAGGTCAATTTGTCACTGAGCCGGTAGCGCTACCGGTGAATCAGCCAGATCTCTTAAATAACGCAGCAGTGCCGCCCGCCTTTCATCTCCTGCTATGCCAGCAGCCCCGTCCATTTTGGTGCCGGGGACATAGGCTCGCGCATCAGCAATCAGACTGTTCAAGTCAGCAAAACTCCAAACGCCTCCAAGCGTTGCCATAGAGGCAGAATATTCGTAGCCGTCGACAGACGCCTTGGGCCGGCCAACGATGTTCCAAAGGGGTGGACCAGGAGTTGCGTCTTCTCGTTCCTTGCGGTCCATCTTGTGACAAAGCTGGCATGTATTGGCAATTTTGCGGCCCAGTTCGGGATCGGCGTTGCCAACCAAATCATCAACAGGTGATGCGGACACGGACCCGGCGCCATAGCTGCGCAACAGGTCAACCGCCTTTGATCGCTGAGCCTTCAAGGCCAAATGTAGCGGCGTGCCGACGCCGGGATCAGATAGATTGGGATCCACACCTGTTTCCAGCAAAGCCTTGAGACTAACTACGCCGCCAAATTTCGCCGCAACATGAATTGGGGTTCCGGTGGCGCCAAATGGCCCCATGCCGCTGATCAGCGGATCTGCACCGGCGTTCAGCAGGACGCCTATAATCTCTGCATTGTTCGCCTTGGCAGCCTTATGCAGTGGCGTTTCTCCTTCACCGTCGGTTGCATCGACATCAGCTCCGGCGGCGATCTGTGTCTGCACCATAGTCAAATCCCCATTGCGGGCTGCCTTATGAAGGTCGTTGGCCAAGGCGCTGGAACACAGACAAACCAAGGCGATTATCGGGATACAAATCATCGCCGCCAAATTGTTTAATCTTTTGATGCCGAACATATGGAGCCCCCTTCGAGTGGTCGTTGCGAGAACTGTGTTGAAACAGAGCGAACGTTGTCCCCATGGACTTGAGGTAACTATAAAGGGTGCCACGTGATAATTTATTTGCCAAGTTTGCAGCTATGGGCTGGGATGAACAGGCGGGGGTATGCGTCTCAGATTGCCGCGACAACTGCTTGGTTTTTCAATTGTTTTCATCCAAAGCCGAAATCACCACCCCGCTTACCTCACATCAACACCCTCTCGACGCCGTGGGCTGGCAGGTGCATACTTGCATTATCGAACAAATGGACGCCGAAGAGGGACGGTTGTGGCTGTTGAAGTTGCAGAAATTGTCGACCGGGAATCGTTTGAGCAATGGCTCGAAGATCGCCCTAATGAACTGGCGCAAATACTTGCCTGTCGCATTGCCCTGCGGGTTTTGCCACTGGGACTGATTGATTTTCAGAAGGCCGTCGAAAAATCCGAATTGCCGCAGGCACGTCAGTTTGCAATCAGCATTTTTCGCTGTAATTTCATATCATGGGCTGCCCGCAGATATCCAGCCCATGATATGAAAGCCGCCGCCACCGCCGCCACCGCCGCCACCGCCGCCGCCGCCCCAACCTACGCCGCCGCCACCGCCGCAATGGGAGTGGATCAACGCGGATATGGCGGGCGAGATTGATTTTTTGGAACAGGAGCTTGAACTGCCGCGATTGGGAGTAATCAAAGAGGAAGATCGCCGGGAGGACTGAATAAAGCGTCGCAAGATGTTTGTTTCGCAGCATTGCCGCGTCGAGTTTAGGCCGTCCACACGTCAATGGTTGATTGTCGTCCACGAAGCCGGACGGGGGCAAAGATAGCAAAGTCCACATGGCAGCCGTTGATATTGATCCAAACGGCAAATGATCAAAGGTCTGGGTCGAGCCCAAAGCCACCTACTCGAGCAGCGTTCAATACATGCGTGTCTTTTCGTCGTGATCCTGTTTTGCAAAGACTTGATCCACAGTTCTTCCGTCGTCGACAATCGACACCTGCCAGTCCGCAAGTCTTGGAGCAGACCCGCGTTCAGGCCAAGTGTCATCGCGCCAGATGCCCGATCTGATCAAAGACTTTGAGCAATGCATGAACGCCTCTTCAATACCCACAACAAGTGCAAGTTCCGGAATTTTCCCGTTCACGGTCATCTGTGCAGAAAGAAACTGGTCGCGCACTATCCTCGCTTTTCCGGCAATACGGAGGGTAAAATTGTGGTCTGGTACAATGAAGGTCACGGCCACATTGGGGTCGGTCAGGATGTTTAGAAAGCCATCCGCACGGTTGTTGCCAAGGCGTTCAGGTATAGCGATTGTTTTGTCATCTAAGACTTTGACAAAACCGGCTGGGTCGCCTTTTGGAGTAACGTCGATCAATCCGTCTCTGTCCTTTGTTCCAACAACAATAAACGGTGAAAGCTCGATGAATTGCCGCCCAACGTCGTTCAGCCTATCCGAAACCTTCAATGCTGCTGGTGCGGTGTCAGAAAATGGCAAAATCTCTCTCAAGCGTTCGACGTCATCTATCACTTCTTCAAACTTCATGGTCTTGCCCCTCCTGACAAATCATAACTAGAATTTCATAGACCGAGGTTTTCAGCAATGGTTGGTGAGAGACCAGCAAGGGCGGAGGCAAAAAATAATATGACCTTCATCGAGCAAGGTCGGTTTTGCCCGCATTTTCGGAAGTTCCCCAACGACGTGATGACAACGCTAAACCGCGTTGCCGATTGATTTTGCAAAAAGCGGGCCAGGGATTTTCATTGTGTGGGATCATCCATGGCCCATCTGGCAGTCTGGCTGCCTGACACGGACTTTGTCTTAGTGACTTGATCGGTGCGCAAAACAGCGTCAGCATCGAGCACCAAACGTTCTGCTTGATGAATATCGAGCAAATTCTGCTAGTTTTCACTTTGGGAGCGCCATGATGCACGTTCTGCCAGACAGGTTTTTGCGAGATCTTCACACCCTCCGTTCCTTTGGCGCGAGTGGTATCGGCAAGGGAGTTGTACGTCAGGCTTTTTCTGAGGCAGACGTGGCTGCACGCAAGTGGTTGATCAAGCAGTTGAAGGCGGCGGGTCTGGCCCCGCATGTGGATCCTGCGGGCAACGTATTCGGCGTGACCGATGGTCCGTCCCTACTAATGGGGTCTCATAGCGATACCCAACCCGAAGGAGGGTGGCTGGATGGAGCATTGGGTGTCATCGTCGCATTGGAGATCGCACGTTCCGCGAAAGAGGCGGGCGGTCCGCCGGTGTCAGTTGTAAACTTCCAGGATGAAGAGGGGCGGTTTGGTGCCCTGACCGGATCCAGCATTTATTCAGGCAAGACAACACTTACGGAAGCCGACGGGTTCACTGATGTGGACGGGGTCTCTTTTCGTGATGCGCGGGCTTCCATGGCGGATTTGGCAAGGGAGTTCTTGCCACATGACCGCTTCTCGGGTTTCATTGAGGTACACATTGAACAGGGCAGCACGCTAGACGACGCCGGTGAGGCGATTGGCGTTGTGACGGGTATCGTCGGATCCCGGCAAATACAGGTTACCATAACAGGTCAGCAAAATCACGCTGGCACCACGCTGATGCACCAGCGCAAAGATGCGTTTCAGGCGCTGTGCGCATTCAACGCGGCGCTAAATGACCGCCTTCGAAATATTGTAACACCACGCACTGTGTGGACGATTGGACGGATGCAACTGCGGCCCAATGCGCCATCCATTGTCCCCGGCGAGGTGGTGTTTGACGTGCAGTGGCGCGATATCGATGATGATCGGCTGGCACGCATGGAAAACCTGATCCGCGACCTTGTTGCCGTGATTGCCAATGACCATGGGATGCAGGCAGAGATTGTGCCAATCAAGGCGCTTCAACCTGTCCCGATGGACGCCACTCTTCGAGCGGCTTTGAGTGCTGGGGCTGAGGCGCAGGCCTGCGGAAAGTGGCGCGAGATGCCGTCTGGCGCGTTGCATGATGCGTCAAACATGGCGCGGGTGATCCCGTCCGCGATGTTGTTTGTTCCGTCTATAGATGGGATCAGCCACGCCTTTGTCGAGGACACAAATGAGGCTGACTTGGTAACCGGTCTGCGCGTGGTGGCCGATGCGGTCAGCCGACTAGGCGCGTCCACTGATTTTAAGGGCAATTGAAGCAAATACAGGCCAATAGGCAGCGACAAACCCTGTACCAAACCATCTTCAGCGTTCCCATCTGCTCAGCGATTTCGGGCGTCACTACGCGACCAAGATCGTGAAACACGTCGATCGAAGCCCGATCCTGGATGGAAAGGTTGGCCATGTCTTTGCCGGAGCCCTATTTCGGGCTCGGCTGAAGTCAATCAAGGGATATCTCGTCGCTTACGAGACAGAGACGTCGGGAACCAAAGGGAAAAGTGCCCGCTCAGCTGCCGTTGATATTGATCCAGGCGGCAAATGATCAAAGATCTGGGTCGAGCCCTTGGAAAACATGAGGTGTCTGCTGCAATTTGAACAATTGCAACTTTGCTTAAACATGAGATATTCGGCTAACCAATTTTGTCCAATAAGCGATGTACCTTAACCGGCTCCCGAATGCCCTTCAGGCTGACTTCGCCAGTTGGTTCCCCGGGAAATTCGTCCTCAACTGCAGCGTATGCGCGCGGGCTTAGAAGAATCTCGCCATCTGCGGCGAGGTCACAAAGGCGAGCCGCCAGGTTCACGACGGTGCCGGACGCCGTATAGTCAGAGCGGCCTTCGTGGCCAATCATTCCGACCGTGGCATAACCCATCGAAACACCCACACCGAAGCCCAAACGGTAGCCCTGTTGCTTCCACTTTTTGCACAATTCCCTCATTTTGGAACGCATGGCGACCGCCAGCTTTACCGCTTCGCCAGCCGGATCGTCACATGGGACGGGATCGTTGAACAATACCATGATTCCGTCGCCCGTCCGTTGGTCTACGCCTGCGCGGTGTTGGTCTATGAGTATGCCCAATTCTTTGTGATAGGTCTGCAATACTTCGATTGTTTCCTCCGGTTCTGCCGTCTCACAAAAAGCTGTAAATCCCCGTATGTCACAGAACAATACCCCCAACATTGCGCGGTGACTTGAGAGCATTTTCTCGGATCCTGAAGAAACGATTGTGTCTGCAACGGCGGCTGGCAAAAACCGTTTGAGCCGTGCCATCCGCTCGATTTCTCCCACTTGTTCGTCGACCCGGATGCTCAGATCCGCGTTCATGGACTCAAGCGCCTTGAACATTCGAGCGTTTTCAATGGCGATCACGGCCTGCTCGGCGAAAGATTCAATCAGGGCGACGTCCTCGTCGGAAAATGCGTTCACTTCTTGCCTATTCAGGCTGAAACAACCAAACGCAATCCCGTTGTCCAGAAGTGGTACGAGCAACCGACTCCGAATTTTAGCCTTCTCGATCATCCTCACGTGAGTTGGGTCGCCGTCCAGGTAATAGGGATCGTCTCGTATGTCGGCCACATTGATCGTACAGGAGTCGCGAAAGCATCGCCCCAACGGCGAGATGTCCTCACGCGCAAATTCGAGTCCGGCCGAGAATGCCGATTTGCCCTTTTGGTCCTGAGCGACGCTTGCCAGCCGTGTGACGTCACCTGCCTCATCCAACAACCACAATCCTGCACCGCCAGTGGCCTTGCACAACTTGACGGCATTTCGGGTGATTGCATCCAAAACCGGTATTTCATTGTCCCGGCTCTGACTGATAATTGCGAGGATTTCCCGGCTGGCGGCTTCCCGCTCGCGCAACCTGTCGATTTCGGCGCGCAAGCTGGCGATTTCGCCTTTTGTTTGTGGGTCGTGCATGCGTGCCGCTCCGGGTTGTTCTCGCCTTTTTGAGCATAGACTTTCAGAAGCAATGTGGCCATTGAACATGAGAATCTGACTATCCGTCAACGGCAGTTATTTGTGCACACCTGCCGTTGCAAGGGATCCGGGTAGCAAATGATCAAAGGTCTGCAGTGAGCCCTTCTTACCAGTTGGCCTAATGGCGCAAACTAGACAGTCAAATTTCACCCAAGCAACTGTGACGAACCACTGCTGTCGTTGCTGAATTGATGAATGTCCCCGATGTCATCTCAATGGATAAAAAACCAACAGCAAGGTCTCAATTTGTCGAGATCACTGCCTGGACTTTCCGCCGTCTCGGAATAGGAACACTTTTCATTTCTGAAATGCCCAGCGACTGCATTTCTTTCAAGATCGCCTTCAAATTGTTTCGACAAGATCCGATGTGGTTGAGCTCAATGTTGCGAACAGGAATGCTGATCTGTTTGCAATTCTGGTTTACCTCATAAAACGAGTCATGCGCTAGGCAACTTTGCTTGATTGTAGGCCAAATTTGGCTCTCCAAGAAAAGTTGATCGTGGCCATAAAACCTGCTTCTATTTTCAGCTTGAAACTTGTAAATTCGTTCTTTGATATCCAATTGCATGCTGGTCCGTGCTCCCCACAAACCTGCGAGGATGAGATCATTGTGGAATATGTGATCACGTATAATATGCGCAAGTAACTCGCTAGCGAGCCACTCTTCCACTGCAACAACTTCCCGGACTGTTGGCCTGGAATCACAATCACGGCAAATAAATGTTGAAACGTCGCTATCATCTGCAACTAAGAAACGCCACATATGCGGCGAAATTTCGTTGTAGGTGACGGAAGCCTCGACAACTTCACACCCTCGCAATTTAAGAGCATCCACCACAACGTCGGGGACATCATTGCCAGTGTAAAACCTACTTTCCCAGTCTGGATAAAAATATTTATTCAATGCAGCGTTTATTAGAGCTCCATAAACGTAGATAGGATTATTCCCCCAAAGCGAATACGAAATAATTTTTTTCGTTCTGAATTTTTGCTCTGACGCATTGGGTGATGCTTCAACACTGGCACCTGTTCGCAAGTTCTTTTGAAGTATCGATCTCTGACCGAAATTTCGCGCAGCTTCATGGTTGCCCAGATGATAGTTGCAGACCTTTAGTCCGTCCAAGCATTCTGGATCGTTTTGATTTGCCTCCAATACCTGCCGAAGGATCACATCAGCTGCATCATATTCCCTGCAGTTTCTTAAAATTTGCCCGAGGCGGTATTTGTAATACTCGTTTGATGGATCAAGTTCTAAAGCTTTGTTAATGCATATTTTTGCCTCAGTGAAATTGCGGCTTCCGTTTGCAACCTCGGCCAATAGTCGCCATGTTTGGGGGGAAGCTCCTGCATCCAAAAGATGAGCTGATAATCGTTCCCCAGCCTTTTCGAACTGTCTTGATTTTATCAAGTCTATTTCTTCGGTAAACTGGCTGTAACTTCTAGGGTTTCTGATGCTCATTGTTCACCGCCGTGTCACTTTTCCAGCCATCTAAGCAAAAGAGAAGCCTACCATTTGATATGTAGCCAAATTTGAATAAATGTATTCATCAGTTTTCATATCTATTAGTTTAAAATTAATGGTAACTACCCAGCTACCCCAACCTGATGCTTTTATAGACGGCCCATCAGAC
>JAALLE010000120.1 GCA_011087605.1 Hyphomicrobiales bacterium | reverse complement strand
TCAAATCAACGAAACCGTCGTTTCTCAGATGAGTTTTTCAACGGAATAGGCTTGATGCAGGCCTTACGCATTCTGCAGTTTGCCAACTCTGATTGCACCACATCAATCCGATTTATCGTCACCGCCGCCGCCGCCGCTGCGGTGTATTGGTTGGACGGCAAAACCGGCGCCTTTGCCCGATGTGAATGGGGAATTCGCGGTGGGTGGCAGATTGGTGCTGTCATCGTCGAAGTCGTTGCGTTCAGGCAATTTTTGGATCTGGTAAAACGCCATCGCCGCCGCGCCCAGGCCAAACACCACCGCGCCAAGTCCCCAGCCGATCAGCACGCCCTCTGCGCCAAAGTGGCGACCGACCATAACGAAAGGGATGATGCCCAATGTGGCGCGACCCCAGTTGAACAGGGTTGCATGAAGCGGAAATCCAAGATTGTTGAAGGCGGCGTTGGCGACAAACAGAGCGCCATTGAAGAGATAGCTGCCGGCGACAAACAGGCAGAAGATTTCGACCAGCCGCGCCGCCTCTCCGGTGGCGTCAAATATCGAAATGATCCAGGGGTTGGCGAGAGCCAGCAATGCCCAGATCGAGACACAGTAAATCAGCGTGAACAACAGCGCATCGCGCATGGTGGAACTGACCCGAGCAAACTCACGTGCACCATAATTTTGGCTGAGGATTGGACCGACCGAGCCGGAAAGCGCAAAGATTACCCCAAATGCTACCGGCAGAACGCGTCCGATAATCGCCCAACCGGCCACTGCGTCGTCGCCAAATTCGGCGATTGACCGGGTGACATAGGCATTGCCCACAGGGGTTGCCAGCTGGGTGGCAATAGCCGGTATCGCGATGGTCAGGAAAGGCCGCATGTCGCTGATGGCCTGACTGAATTTGAACTTGCCCAGCATGTTGTGAATTTTCACCACGCCCCACAGGCCGACAAGGGCAAGGATAAAGCGCACCACGAAAGTCGCCATCGCTGCACCGGTAATGCCCAGATCGAGGCCGAAAATGAAGATCGGGTCCAGCACCAGAGTGGCAATCCCGCCTGACAATGTGACATACATGGCGCGTTTTGGATCTCCCTTGGCCCGCAACAGCGATCCAAAACACATGCCCAGTCCGAGCAGTGGTATTGATGGAACAACGATGCGCATGAAGGACAGGGCGAGAGCTAGCGTTTCTCCCTGAGCACCAAGCAGTTCGAGAAAGAAGGGCAGGGAAAAGAACAGGCCAACTGCCAGCAATATTGTTGTGACGAGCAGGTAAAACAACGATGAGGTGGCCAGGCTTTTGGCTTTTTCGGTGTCTTCCGCCCCCAGCGCGCGCCCGACGAGTGCTGCAGTTGCAATGGAAATGCCAATGGAGACCGAGATTGAGAAAAACATGATCGTCGCGGCATAGCCAATGGCGGCGGCGAGTTCCTGCTGACCGAGCAGCGAGATGTAAAACAGGTTGATGACATCGACGAAGAAGATCGACACCAGGCCAATCGATGAGGTGGACGTCATCACCACAACGTGGCGCATGGTGCTGCCGGTGGTGAAAGCAGCTTTTGCGGAAGATTGGGGTGACGCGGCCATCAGTTCTTCAATATTTCTTCGGTTTCAGTGCTGATAGCTTCACCCTGGTGACGCGGTTGGATCAGCGGTTCTGGTACCGGTGCCGCGTGCAGTGTTTTCACCCCGGCCAGCAACCCGTCCTTGAGCTGAAGCTTCAGCCGTTCCCGGTCTCGCCGCCGCACATCAGCGACGATTTCTTCGGCTTCTTCACGGGACAATCCGATACCTTCCAACAGCGCCCGGCCCATAATCAAAGCGGATTCGAAGGTTTCGCGAATCTGCCAGACCCCCGGACGTTGCAGCAGATCGAGCGAATGGCCACGATCATACGAACGGACGTAGAGCTTGGCCTTGGGATATTCCCGGGCGATCATGTCGACAATATTGTTGGTAAGTTGCTGATTGTGGGTGCACACGGCAATGATGCTGGCTTTTTCAATGCCTGCCGCCCGCAACACATCCATGCGGGTGCCATCGCCAAAATAGATGCGAAACCCGAACCGTTGCGCCTGTCTGATGCGATTGGCGCTGTTGTCGAGCACCGTGACATCACAGCCCCCGGCCAGCAGCGTTTGCGCAGCAATCTGTCCGAGCCGGGAGAAGCCAATCATCATGACTTCCGTCCCCGCGCCTTCAAAATCCTCATCCATATGCTCATCGGCATCATCTTTGACGAGCCGCGCACCGAGTTTGACTGAAAGTGGCGTCAGCGCCATGGAAAGCGTTACGCAGGCGATCAGAAATGAAGCCTCCTGGGGCGTTAAAAGGGCTACAGCAATGCCTGCGGAGAACAGGACAAAGGCGAATTCCCCGTGTTGTGGCAACACAAAAGCGACCCGCACACTGTCGTTGTGATTGGTGTCGAACAGCCGGCACAGCAGGTAGATTATAGCTGCCTTGATGGCCATTGCGGCAGGAACAATGGCCATAATGAGCCATAGATTGTTCCAGACGATCTGCAGATTGACTGCCAGGCCTACAGCCACAAAAAATAAACCAAGCAGGATACCGCGAAACGGTTCGATATCGGCTTCAAGCTCGTGGCGATAGCTGGATTCCGCCAGCATCACACCCGCCAAGAACGCACCCATTGCCATTGAAAGCCCGGCAAATTGCATCAGCAAGGCGGATGCGATGACAATAAACAGGGCGGCGGCGATCATCGCTTCACGGGCACCGGTATCGGCAATGATCCCGAACAGTGGGTTAAGCGCATATCGACCGGCGGCGACCAGGGCGACCACACAGCCGATGGCGATGGCAACCTGTTTCAGCCCATCGCCGGTCAACTCCATGGTTCCGGCTGCCAATAGCGGTACCGCGACCAAAAGAGGTGCGATTGCGAGGTCCTGGAACAGCAAAATGCTGAAGGCTTTTTTGCCGTGCGGCATTCGGTCTTCGTTGGAATCTTCCAGCAATTGCAGGGCAAAGGCAGTTGAAGACAAGGCCAGACCGAAACCAACGACAATGGCAGCGTTAAGCGGAAAATAGAGGAACCAGGCGAGACATGTGAGCACAATACCGCTGAGGATCACTTGCGAAGCACCAAGGCCGAAAATCTGCCGACGCATGCCCCATAGTCGGGAAGGATTCAGTTCCAGACCAACAATAAACAACAGAAGAACAACACCCAATTCCGCAACATGAAGAATTTGCTCGCCATCAGAGATGTAATTGAGGATCGGGCCGAGCAGAATGCCAACGGACAGATAACCCAGCACGGTGCCCAGACCGATTTTCTTAAACAAGGGTGCTGCAATAGCTGCGGAGCCCAGAATTACCACAGCGTCGAGGATAATGTTGGATCCGTCAGCCATAAAGAATCTCGTTGTTGTGAATCATCTCCAGCGTAGCACAAGTTGTGGTTTGGGTAGAAGCATTGACCATCGGCGCAGACTTGCCCCTTGAAGCAACGCTGCGCAGTCCTTAAACGTCAAATGGTTGGATACAAGTGGAATTGCCTTGTCTGATTCTTTTGACATGAAAATGCTGCAGGACCGCGCCGCTGCGCTGGTCGAGGCGGCCAAACGAGCCGGCGCCGGTGCCTGTGACGCTATTGTTGCAGCCAGTCGTTCGACCGGTGTAGAAATTCGCGACGGAGAATTGGAAGAAACCGAAGGCGCTGAAAATAACGCCTTTTCACTACGCGCCTTTGTTGGTCAGCGATCTGCCTCTGTATCGGCCAATATGACGGGTGATCCGGCTGTCCTGGCGCAGCGCGTGGTGGCTATGGCGAAAGTCTCGCCTGAAAACGAATTTGCCGGGCTGGCTGATGCGTCTCAACTGGCGCAGCAGGTGCCGGACCTTGATCTCTATGACAGCGCCGAACCGGCATTTGACGACATGCGCGAAACGGCTTTGGCCTGCGAGACGGCAGCGCTTGAAGTCGACGGGGTGTCGAAGTCATCCGGTGCATCTTTTGGACGGGTGTTGGGCGGTAGCGTATTGGCGACCAGCGAGGGGTTTGTTGGCAGCTATCGGGCCAGCAGGTTTGGCCTGTCTGTTTCTGTCGTTGCCGGTGAGGGCACGGCGATGGAGCGGGACTATGATTTTGACAGTCAGCACCATCTTGGTGACTTGCGAACCGCTGCTGATATCGGGCGCAGCGCCGGAGAACGGGCGGCGCGGCGTATCAATCCCAAACAGGTTGAGACACAGACGGTCAGTGTGATTTTCGACCCCCGGATAGCGCGCGGGTTGGTTGGACATTTTGCCAGTGCGATAAATGGTTCAGCCATCGTGCGGGGCACCTCGATGCTGAAAGATTGCATGGATAAGCCGGTCTTTGCTCCGGGTGTGAATGTGGTCGATGAACCGCAGATCTTGCGCGGCATGTCTTCGCGCCCATTTGATGCCGAAGGCGTTTCGGGTGCAACGTTGCAGCTGGCCAAAGATGGCGTGCTTCAAAGCTGGCTGCTGGATTCGACAACTGGCAGGGAATTGGGACTTGCCACCAATGGACGGGCCAGCAGGGCAGGCAGTGGCACGGCTCCCGGCAGCACCAACCTGACGATGCTGGAAGGGCAAAGATCGCCGCAACAGATGATCAGCAACCTCAAAACTGGTTTCTACGCCACGGAACTGATCGGGCAGGGGGTCAATCTGATCACCGGGGACTATTCTCGTGGCGCCAGCGGATTCTGGATTGAAAATGGCGAACTGACCTTCGCGGTAAGCGAAATCACAATTGCCGGAAATCTTAAAGACATGTTTGCAAACCTTGAACCGGCCAACGACCTGGACCGCCGCTTCGGCACCAACGCGCCTACCATCATGATCGAAGGACTGACGATTGCCGGACGCTGATCACAACACAGCCGACCTTGAATTGCTGACCGAGCTTGGGGTGGCGGCAGGCAAAATTGCCATGAAATGGTTTGGTCAGGATCCGCAGGTCTGGATGAAGGAAGGACAGTCGCCTGTATCAGAAGCAGATTTTGCCATCGACCAGTTTTTGCAACAGGAATTGCTGGCGGCGCGGCCTGATTATGGTTGGTTGTCAGAAGAAACCGACGACAATCGCGAACGCCTGCAGGCTGAACGGGTGTTCGTCGTTGATCCGATTGACGGCACACGGGGTTTTATAGCCGGATCACAGCAATGGTGCATTTCGATTGCTGTTGTGGAGCAAGGCCGCCCGACGGTTGGTGTGCTGGAATGCCCGGCACTTCAGCAAACTATTGCTGCACACGCTGGTCGGGGCGCCTGGTGCAATCGCGATCCGATGAAGGCGGATGATCCGGATCCAAAAAGCCCGGTGCGGGTGACCGGGCCCCGCAGCTTTCAAAAGGATGCTGACCGTCGCCTGTCTCGACCGGTGAATAAGTTGCCCTTCGTGCCCTCTCTGGCGTATCGTATTGCGATGATCGGGCTGGGCAATGCTGATCTGTCGCTGGCCCGAGCCAGTGCCAAGGACTGGGATTTGGCAGCGGCGGACCTGATTGTTCATGAAGCTGGCGGTTGTCTGACGGATCTGAAGGGAACCAAGCCTGAATACAATTGTGAAGATGTGCGCCATGGGGCTTTGGTTGCCTGCGCTGCGCCAGATCACAAGGAAATGCTTGATATTGCCATCAAGGCAATGAATAACGGCGGCGAACGCTAACCACTGGCACCATAATGCCCAGTCGAACCTGAAAAACAGGAGCAAATCCATGAGTGAAAAAGCCGACAAGAAACAATTGCTGCACCTTGTGTTTGGCGGCGAGCTGGACAATTTGGACGGGGTCACATTTCGTGATCTGGATAATCTCGATATTGTTGGCATCTATCCGGATTTTGCCTCGGCCAAGGTCGCCTGGAAGGCAAAGGCTCAGTCAACTGTAGACAATGCTCATATGCGTTATTTCGTTGTTCACATGCACCGATTTCTTGACCCTGAAAATGCCTGAATCAGCGGCCATGATTGGCTGGCAAACCTGGGTTGGGACCGGGAGGTAAATTGACCGATATTTGGGCCCATACGACGTTGAAACTGTACCGGGGATTTGGATCGTTGATCTATCCGTTTTCCGGGCCTTTTTTGCGTGCGCGGGCGCGTAAGGGCAAGGAAGACCATGCTCGCCGTGCCGAGCGCTATGGATACGCCAGCTGGGACCGCCCCGAAGGACCTCTTGTGTGGCTTCATGCGGCCAGTGTGGGTGAATCTCTTGCCATCATGCCGCTGATCAAGCGGATGGAAAGTTTTGGCATATCTCTGGTTTTAACTACCGGCACCGTGACGTCAGCCAGTGTTGCCCAGGACCGGATTTCGGAGCGCACAATCCATCAATATGTGCCGATGGACATGAAGCGGGCAGTGGGACGGTTTCTCGAACATTGGCAGCCGGATCTGGCGATTTTTGCCGAGTCGGAAATCTGGCCAACCACCATTCAGGAACTGGCGAAGCGCAATATCCCGCAAATTCTAGTCAATGCCCGCATGTCGGACCGCTCTAATCGACGCTGGTCCAAACGCCCATCGCTGGCCCAGGCAGTGTTCGGCAATCTGTCGCAGGTTCTGGCCCAGTCTGAAGTCGACGGTGAACGTTTCCGCAATCTTGGTGCGCCCTGGGTTTCAGTTGTCGGCAATCTGAAGATTGACGTGGGTGTTCCGCACGCCGACCCGGAGGCGTTGAATGCGCTGAAAAAGTCGATTGGCGAGCGTCCGACATGGATTGCTGTCAGCACCCATCAGGGTGAAGAATTTAGTGTCGCCCAGGTTCACAAAATGCTGGCACAGCACATACCTGATATTTTGACCATTCTGGTGCCGCGCCACCCGGACAGAAATCAGGAGGTGCTCAGTGTTTTGCAGGAGCAGGGGCTGAGTGTTGTTTCCCGCAGTTCCGGTGAAGCAATTGGCGCAAATACAGACGTATTTCTGGGCGACACAATCGGCGAAATGGGCCTTTATCTGTCGCTGTCAGATATTGCTTTTATGGGCAAATCGCTGAAGTCGCAGGGTGGGCAAAATCCGATTGAACCGGTGATGACAAATACGGCTATTCTGTCGGGCCGTTTTGTCCAGAACTTCCGCGATACCTATCAGGCATTGCTGGAAAATGGAGGTGCACGACTGGTGCGTGATGAGGCCATGCTGGCGGGTCATGTGCTGCACCTTTTGCGCAATCAAAAAGATCTGGAAGCAATGCAGGCGGCGGCTCAATATACAGTCAAGCAGATGACCGGGGCGCTGGAACGCTCAATCGAAGCCCTCGATCCCTATGTCATGCCCTTAAGGGTGAAGGTCGGCCTTGACCGGCGACGGCAACGTGATGAAGCGGCGCAGCAGGTGCAGCCCGGTGGATCACAACCGTCAGGGTCCGGCAGTTAAAACCGGTGAGCGAGGCGCCTCCATTCTGGTTTGGCAAAGCAGGTCCGGCAGCCTGGGCATTGTGGCCGATAGCGGCCATTTATGGCCAGATTGCCGCACGGCGCATGTCCCGGCCCGCGGCCTCGATCTCGACCGCACCGGTTCTGTGTGTTGGAAACTTAATCATCGGTGGTGCCGGTAAGACACCCACCGCCGTTGCCATTGCAAAAATTGCCCGAAATATGGGTCTGCGTCCGGGATTTTTGAGCCGGGGATATGGCAGCAATGTATCCGCCCCGACAAAGGTCGACATCAAACAGCACAGCGCCATGGACGTGGGTGACGAACCGCTGATCCTGGCGCTTTATGCTGATACCGTGGTCAGCCCTGACCGACCTGCCGGCGCGGCGCTGCTGGAAGAGCAGGGAGTTGATTTGATCATTATGGATGACGGTTTTCAAAACCCGTCTTTGCACAAGGATTACAGCCTGATCGTGGTCGATGCCCGCCGCGGCATCGGTAACGGATTTTGCATTCCTGCCGGACCGCTTCGGGCCGATCTTCGCACGCAACTGGCTGCCGCCAGTTCAATCCTGATGATCGGTCAGTCCGATGCCGGCACAGAAGTTGTGCGACGCTGCGCCCGCATCGCCAAGCCGGTACTCAGCGCCGACATAAAATTGCGCAAGCAAAAGAATTTCAATGGCATGGAAGTGCTGGCCTATTGCGGCATTGCGGATCCGGTAAAGTTTTATGCCAGTCTGGAGCAGGCTGGTGCAAATGTCGCAGCAACGCGAAATTTTCCCGACCACCATCCGTTCACTGTGGAAGATTGCCGTGAACTGATGGCTGAAGCGGCAGCCAAACGGCTTAAACTGGTGACCACGGAAAAAGACAGTGTGCGGCTGGTGCGTGCGGGTTCGGTGCAACAGGAATTGCGCGATGCCAGCCAGGTTTTACATGTCGACCTGGAATTTGAAAATCCCAAACTGATTGAAATGGCGATTGAAAACACCATAGAAAATGCCGCCAAAACACGCCTCCGCAAAGCCTGAATGGCGCGGCGGGGCGACGGGGCGACGCAAGTTTTATGGATTTACCGGAATCATGGTTCCCTGAAGCGCCGCCACCTGAACGCGGTGTCCATCCGTATCTTCGCACCATACTTCTGAGGCGACTATGACAAGACGGCGGCCGGGTTTGAGAACTTTGCCTTGAGCAATCAACATCCCGCTGGCCGGTGCCGGAGCCATTATATTGATCTTCAGTTCAACCGTCATCACTTCCATGTCCAGCGGCATGACGCTGAGCGCTGCATAACCGGCAGCGCTGTCACCCAGCGTGAAGATCAGGCCGCCATGAGCGAAGTCCTGCTGTTGCCTAAAACCTTCCAATACGGGCGACGTGATGACGACGTTGCCAGATTGAACAGTTTTCAACTCGGCACCGATGGAGGTCATCATCGACTGGGCATCAAAGCTGGCCCTGATCTTGTTTTCAATCTCCGGGTTCATTGGTGTCAATTCGGCGTTCCTCGTCATTTAGCCGTCAGTCGCCGAAAACCTGTTTCCAACGGGCCTGTGATGCTTCTGACCAGGAACCAGGCATATCGTAAAAATCCGGATAGACCGGAACTGCGTCGGACAGTTGAACCCACGGCAGTTTGCTGGATGTAAAAATATGAACATCGGCGGGACATTCGCCGGGATTATCCAGCGTGCCGACACGAATGTAGCGCAGCTTGCCTTTGCGGGACAAATAGGAGCTGTAAATGGTGACGCCGCATTCGGCACAGCGGGTCAGTGTCTGGCCGTGGCCACTAGGTGTGGGCAAGGTAACTTCATTGGTTTCGCCGTCAACTTCAACCAGATCGGTTTCAATTATGGCATTCAGTGCGAAGGCTGTGCCAGTCAGATTCTGGCATTCGCTGCAATGACAGCAATGCACAATCATTGGCTTGTCCTTCATTTTGTAAGACAACGATCCACACTTGCAGCGCCCTTCCAACATGAGCCAATTTCTCCTGAGCTATTTCAATTACCAGTCCAAATTAGCACAAAATCATCAAAACCGACATTAAGCCAACCGAAATTTACAATAGATGGAAATGTTTGTGGGTCGTCACGAGGCCAGTCAATCGACAGATTGCTGGGTATGTTGAATTCAAGTGTTGGCTGCCTGCTCGGCTTTTACAGATGCTATGGCATCAACATAGGCTTCCTGTCGCCCAAAGCTCCAGTATTTCAACTCATCAAGCGGTATTGCCTTGCCGGTCACGGCACAAACCACATGACTGCCGGGAGACAGGACCTGGAAGTCAGCTTCGGTATAATGAATAACCGCGGCCTGGCCGATGGGTGTGTCAATTCTGTCTAGCATTGATCTTCTCCGGCGGTTTTATAAGCCTGAACGGCTCTATCACAGGCGCAGCGGTGATGCATGCGCATTATCGTGCATTCCTCTACCTGCGGCCAAACAATTTTTCAATATCTGCCAGTTTGAGTTCGATATAGGTTGGCCGGCCATGATTGCACTGGCCGGAATTGGGAGTGGTTTCCATATCGCGCAGCAATTGGTTCATTTCGGCGGCGAGCAATTTGCGCCCTGACCGCACCGACCCGTGGCAGGACATGGTCGCAGCGACATAATCAATCTTCTCTCCCACAAGCGAAGCTGTGCCCCATTGGGATATCTCATCGACCAGATCACGCAGCAATTGCTGACAATTCACCTCTCCCAGCAACGCTGGCGTTTCGCGCACGGCAATCGCGCCGGGACCAAAGCCTTCAAGGGTCAAACCGAGCCCGGCCAGTGCTTCTGCATGATCCAGCAGTCGATTGACGTCCTCTTCCGACATTTCAACCACTTCGGGGATCAACAGCATTTGACCGGCAACGCCACTATCTGCGATCTGGGCTTTCATGCGTTCATAAACCAGCCGTTCGTGGGCGGCGTGCTGATCAACAATCACAAGGCCATCTTCGGTCTGGGCGACGATATAATTGGCATGTAATTGCGCGCGCGCCGCACCCAGTGGCAAATGCTCGTTATCCGACGGGGACTGTGTTTCGCTACGCAAATCGGCGGACGGGGCCGCCGTGGCTTCAAATCCGGCCTGTTGAGCTTCGGAAAAACCCGCAACAGGACGGTTTGGTGAGCTTTTCCAGTCGTGATTGCGAGGGTGAGATGGCGCGTACCCAGCCATGCCCATGGCTTGAGCCGCCAGCCCTTGCGGGTTTTGTTGACTGCCGGGACCACCCGGCTTGAACGAAGCGAGCATGGCGCTGGCATCGTCGGTGGAGGCGCGCGGACCATTGCCGCTGATGGCTTGCCGCAGGGCGCCGACTATGAGTCCCCGGACCAGACCGGCATCGCGGAAACGCACTTCCGCTTTGGCTGGATGAACATTGACGTCCACCTGAGCCGGGTCAATCGTCAGGAATAGGGCAAGAACCGGATGCCGGTGGCGTGACAAAAAATCCATGTAGGCGCCGCGAATGGCGCCGGTCAGTTGTTTGTCACGTACCGGGCGGCCGTTGACATAGACGAATTGATGCAGGGCATTTCCACGGTTGAAAGTAGGCAATGAAGCATAGCCGGTCAGCTGGACACCTTCGCGTTCGGCGTCGATCAACATGGCGTTTTCTGGAAATTCCTTGCCAAGTATCTGTTCGCACCGGCGAAGCAAGGCATTTTCACCACTGACAATGGCGTATTCGACCGCCTGACGATCTCCCCCACCGACTGAAAAATGAATCTCAGGGTGGGCCAATACCGTGCGCTTGATGATATCGCCGATGGCATTGGATTCCGCCCGGTCGGTCTTAAGAAATTTCAGCCGCGCCGGAGTGGCATAGAAGAGTTCGGCGACTTCAACGACTGTGCCCTGGTTGAGCGCCGTTGGCTTGACGCTGCTGACCTTGCCACCATCAACCCGCACCTGCCAACCGTTCGGTTCGCCTTCGGTGCGGGTGCTGATGGTCAGATGGGACACTGACCCGATGGAGGGAAGAGCCTCACCGCGAAATCCGAGGCTTTGGATATTGTTGAGATCGTCCGACAATTTGGACGTGCAGTGGCGTTCGACCGAGCGTTCCAGATCTTCGCGGCCCATGCCGCAACCATTATCGGTCACCCGAATGAGATTTTTGCCGCCACCTTGGGTGAGTATTGATATACGTGAAGCGCCGGAATCGATGGCATTATCCAGCAACTCACGCACTACGCTGGCGGGACGCTCGATGACCTCGCCAGCGGCAATCTGGTTGACAATGGTTTCGGTTAGCCGACGAATGATCATGTGTTTTTCGCCTGTTGGTTGGGTAAACCTGAGAGTATTGATGGAATCACCCTTGATCGGGGGCTCCCATTTAGTAACTACCCAGCTACCCCAACCTGATGCTTTTATAGACGGCCCATCAGAC
>JAALLE010000119.1 GCA_011087605.1 Hyphomicrobiales bacterium | reverse complement strand
AATCATCTCTTAGGCAAAATCACTTCTCTGTCTCATGAATGCTGACGGGGAACAAAGACTTTTGGTCATATTGGGGAGGACGCAACACTTGGGCTGTCTACCTATCTGCGACCAAAGGGAGTTATTGCTGCGATCGTGCCGTCAACCAATCCCCTTGCGACCCCGGTGAACAATACCATCAACGCGTTGAAAACCGGCAATGCGATTATTCTGGCACCATCGCCCAAAGGAACCGCGCCATTGAGTTCGTTACTGGAGGTCATTCATCCGGCCTTGTCAAAACTCGGCCTGCCGGAAGATCTTGTGCAGATGGTTCCCATACCTCCATCAAAACCAAAAACTGAACGGCTGATGCAAATGGCTGACCTTGTGGTCGTCACCGGATCTCAATCAAATGTGCGGGCGGGTTATTCTTCCGGCACTCCGGCAATCGGCGTTGGAGCTGGAAATGTCGTCACCATCATTGACGAGACGGCTGACATTGCAGCTGCAGCTGAAAAAATTGCGGCCTCAAAGACCTTTGACAATGCCACGTCCTGTTCGTCGGAAAACGCAGTTATTGCCGTTGATGCTGTCTACGATAAGGTCGTCGCCGCACTGGCGCTGGAAGGCGGCTATTGTCTCGATGAAGCTCAGACGGATCATCTGGAATCTGTTCATTGGCGTGGCGGCAAACTTACCAATGCCCTGCTCGCCAAGGATATTGATGTTGTTCTCAACGAAACTGGTCTTGATGAAATTGCGCCAAAAGACACGCGGTTTCTGGTAGCGCCGCAGAAAAATATCGGCCGCGAATACCCGATGACCGGCGAAAAAATGGCACGCTTCCTAGCTCTTCATCGAGCTTCAGACTTCGACAACGCGGTGGAAAAGGCCGTCGCTATTCAGTCGATCCAGGGGGCGGGGCACTCGCTTGGATTACACTCAACAGACGATTCCCGTGCCCATCGATTGGCGATGGAGGCCCGCACTTGCCGGGTGATTGTCAATCAGGCCCATTGTTTCGCAACCGGCGGCTTCTTCAACAACGGCCTGCCGTTTTCGCTGTCCATGGGGTGTGGTTCCTGGGGTGGTAATTCGATTGACGGAAATCTCAACTGGGAACATTTCGTCAACAAAGTGGTTGTTGCTCGATCGATTGCAGAAAATCGCCCTGCTCTGGAAGAGATTTTTTCAGATTATTGGGAAAATTACGGAAAATGACTGCGACAAGCATTGCTGAACAATTAGAAGCTAACGCGGGAGCGGATGGGAACGCGGTCTGGATTACTTCGCCGGAAAGTGGGGCGAAAGTTACCTGGAAGGAAGCGGCACAACGGTCTTGCGAAATCGCTTGCCATCTGGACGCCCTGGGTTTGTCACAAGGGGCACCGGTGGCGGTTGCTTCACCCAACAGCATTGGATCGACCCTGTGTTTCGCTGGAGTTACCTATGGAGGGTATCTGGCAACGCCACTGAACCTGGTCGCTGGCGCACGGGTATTGTCTTACGTGATTGGTCATTCACAGGCATCGGTAATTTTTTGCGCCGACGAGAACCGACAACTGATCGATGAGGCACTGGAGGATGTAAATCATAGCGTCACGGTCATTCGCCTTGATCTGGAGGCCGGGCCACAATGGCCGGAGAATGAGGCGGTCAACTCAATTCCACGGATCAGGCCGCAACTCTCCACGCCCGGGATTCTCATGTATACGTCGGGCACGACCGGACGGCCGAAAGGTGTTGTTTTAAGCCATTCCAACCTGATGGCTGCGGGAATGAATGTTGTCGTCGGTCATGGGGTCAAGCCGCAGGACACAGCCATGTGTGTGCTGCCTATTTACCACATTAACGGTTTGTGTGTGACCGTTATGGGGACGCTGATGTCTCGCAGCGGGCTGGTCATGCCCCATCGTTTTTCCGTACGGGTATTCTGGAAACAAGTCGCCGACAATGAGGTCAGCTGGTTCAGCGCCGTGCCGACCCATTTTGCCTATCTGCTGAACGAAGAGGCGGAACCGGAACTTGACCGCAAGCGCCTGCGGTTCTCCCGCTCCGCGTCGGCTCCGTTGTCACCGGATATCCACCGGCGATTTGAGGCGCGGTTTGGCATCAAGATTATTGAAACCATGGGACTGACTGAAACCGGCGCCCAGATACTCTCCAATCCGATGCCTCCGGCACAGCCAAAAATTGGTTCACCTGGCATAGCGGTGGGCAACGAGATTGCAATTGGCGACGATCAACAGGTCGAGGTGCCGCGTGGCACAACTGGAGAAATACTGGTGCGCGGTGACAACGTCATGCAGGGCTATCTGCACCAGCCAGAAGAAACTGCCAAAACCATTACCGCAGACGGTTGGCTGCGGACCGGTGATCTGGGCCATATGGACGAGGACGGATTTGTCTTCGTAACCGGTCGAATCAAGGAATTGATCATCAAGGGCGGTGAAAATATTGCTCCGCGCGAGGTGGATGAAGTGCTCCTGGAGCATGACACGATACTTGAAGCTGCAGCATTCGCGGTCCCCTGCGAACAATATGGCCAGCGGGTGGAAGCGTGTATTCGGTTTAGGCCGGGACGGTCAGCAAGCATTGAAGATCTGCTGGCCCATTGTGTCGCACATCTTGGCAAGTTCAAAAGCCCGGATAGTTTGCATGTGCTCGATGATCTGCCCAAAGGTCCCTCCGGCAAGGTCCAGCGCCTGAAACTATTTAGCATGGTACATGGCGTTGATGGCTAACCAGCAGGGGCAGGTTTGACCGATCTTGGATTGACAGACCTGCTGCCCACGCTCGACCCGACATTGACCGTGATATTTGCCGCAATATTTCTGCTGGCCGGAATTATCAAAGGGTTTCTTGGCATTGGGCTTCCGGCGGCGGCCGTAGGTTTGTTGACATTGTTCGTTCCCCCCGCCGAGGCCATTCCGCTGTTGTGGTTGCCGATACTTGGAACGAATATTCTTCAATTCGCCCATGCACCACAAAAGCGCAAGATCGTTTCAGACTATATCTGGTTTGCCATGGCCATCATGATCAGCATTTTTATAACGTCGATGTTCATGGCAGATTATCCCACGGCTCTGCTCACAGTGTCGATCGGTATCGCGATGGTGGTTTTTTCGACAAACCTGTTGCTTGGCATAAAACTTCCAATCCGATCCGGGCTGGGGTGGCAGATCGGAGCCGGACTGCTGGCCGGTATTTTTGGGGGACTAAGTTCAATCTGGTCGCCTATCGTTGCCATGTATCTGGTGGCAAGAAATGTGCCCAAGGAGCAGTTTATCGGCGTGACAGGATTCCTGTTTCTGGCTGGTTGTTTGCCGCTCGGCGCTGGCCAGTTCATAGCAGGGCTCATCTCCCTTCCGGTGTTGCTGAAGTCGCTGGCCGGATTGATCGTCGTGCTTATTGGTTTCAGAATAGGGGAAGAGATGCGCAAACGAGTATCTCAGACACAATTTCGAAATGTGGTGCTGTTTGCCTTCCTGATAATGGGTATCCGTTTGATCGCAATCGGTTTCACCTGAGGTGGGCCAGTGCACACCAATTGGGACCAGATCGAGTACAGTCATCTAAGCCTGAACTGATATGTGTCGTAGGAGCCCTGAACCATCTATATCGGTATCCACCTGGGTTATGCCCTGCAACGGGTGATCCTGTTTCCATAGTCGCAAGGCGAGCATTTGGAAATACCGTTGAAGGACAGCCGTCAACTCGGCTCGCAACAATCGAAGAAGATTCGAGATGCCCCGTTCGATGATGGTGCAGGCTGGTTCACCTTTGCGCCAGGGGCGTAAGCTGCAGCGGACGCCGTAGATGGCACATCAGAACTAGTGAGGCTGTACCTTAAAAAGATAGTCCGTTGACCGTTGATAGCCATCAACGGGAAGCCAGGCACCGCTCTGATCTCCAATGTGTGCTGTATACCCATGATCTCGAAGCAATGAAAATACTGCTTCCGGTTCATGACCGTAGCGTTTTGTCATCTTCGCGTCGATTTCAATAAACAACACCGGCTTAAATGTATTCAGCGTATCGGACGCTCCCTTGAGAACCCCGAGTTCACCACCTTCGACATCGATCTTCATCAGGTGAACCGGTCCCGAAGCATTTTGTTTTCGATAAGAATCCAAAGAGATTAGCTTGATGGGTGAGGAAATATGCTTGTGGTCTATTGTACCGCCAACCTGGGCCAGGCCGATGCGCATCAGACCGCTGTCTTTGACCGGCGTCTTGAGTTCATCCTCGCCATCAAATTCGGCTACTCCGGCCTCGACAATTTCAACATTTTCCAAGCGTCCGGCGACACGGTTTAATATGCTCAAACAATATTCACCGGGCTCAAAAGCCACCACATTTGTCTGGCCGTTATGGGCAGCCGCGAATTCCTTGGTGAATTTTCCAACATTGGCACCAATATCGTAAATCGTTGATCCGGGCGGTACGTGCGATGCCAGTGCGAAACATTGCTGACGTTCTTTGTGTTTGAATTTGGTTTTGCCAAAATGCAATAACCAGCGAATCTTCTGCTTGAACGAGAGCGTTGAAAAATAGGAGTTCTGGCTCATTTCTGAGGACTTTTGGGCGGGTGCGACGGTGATCATCTATTACGATCAGAATTGCCAAGAGTCTATGACAAATAGAATCCCGCAGCTCACGAGCTGATTGACAAATTACATTGCAAATTGGACTTGATCGGCTGACATTGACGGTATAGCCCGACGGTTGTGGAGACATTGGTGGGCCGCACATGGCTGATGGGGAGCACAGCTTGAAGATAAACATCCGTGTGCACCTGAACTATCAGGTGCCCGAACCTTGTATGGTATTGATGCAGCTTGAGGTCGCCAGGACGTCACATCAGACGGTGGAAAACCACGACCTTCTATTGCGCGGCAATCCACAACTAACCCGTCGCACCGCCGGTGGTGGAATTGGCGAACGGGTTTGGTTGAAAGCTGAAGATCACCTCGATTGTACCTATAGTGCCCAGGTAAGCGTGGCTCGGCCGCAAGTGGAATTGGGCGCGATGACTGCTACCCCGTTGCAGGATCTGCCGGCTGACGTGATCAAATATCTTCTTCCATCGCATTATTGTGCAATCAATGATTTCGACTTTCTTGCGGGCCAGCAGTTTGGGCGCCACGAAGGGGGTGAACTTGTCACTCTAATGGCGAACTGGATTTGCGAAACTTTCACCTACGACATCGGTGCGAGCAACCCGACAACGTCCGCTCAACAAAGTTTTGAACAAAGGCGTGGTGTGTGCCGGGACTATGCCCATGTGCTGATTTCCATGGCGCGGTCCAGTGGAATTCCTGCACGTTATGCAAGTGTTTATTCTCCAGATGTGAACCCGATGGATTTTCACGCAGTGGCTGAAGTCTATATGCAGGGGGCATGGCAGATGATCGACCCAACCGGCATGTCATTGCCGCAACGCACGGCGATAATCGGAGTTGGCCGGGATGCGACGGATGTGGCTTTTTTAACTTCGTTTGGTGATCTTAACTTTGTCAGCCAAAGCGTTGATGTGGAGACAAACGATTCCGATTGCTAAATTCTACCAATGACTTGTGCCGAACGGCAGAAGCAGTAAGGTTGAAGAATGCAGGAAGATCTCCAACATTTTGACGAAATGCTGTCCAGTGAAAACGGTGTCAGATCTCCCTACTTTGAATATGAAAAATGGTTTGCTGCCCAGGACCCGGTTCGGTTGTCTAAAAAATCCCGCGAGGCCGAAGCTTTCTTTCGCCGAACGGGCATTACCTTTAACGTGTATGGTCAGGCAGCTGCACAGGAGCGGTTGATTCCGTTTGATCTGGTGCCGCGCATTCTGTCCAATCGGGAATGGACAAAACTATCGCGCGGCATCGAACAACGGGTGCGGGCAATCAATGCCTTTCTCCACGACATTTACAACCGCCAGGAAATCTTACGAGCCGGGCGAGTGCCCGTGCAACTGATCGCCCAAAACGAAGCATATTTGCCGCAAATGATTGGCATGGCACCGCCGGGCAATGTCTACACCCATATTGTCGGAACCGATATTGTCTGCACCGGCGAGGGCGAGTTTTTTGTTCTGGAAGACAATGCCCGCACCCCTTCGGGTGTTTCCTACATGCTGGAAAACCGCGAAACCATGCTGCAGATGTTCCCTGAGTTATTCAGTAAGATCAAAGTTCAGCCGGTCAGCGATTACCCCAAGAATCTGCGGCGATCACTTTCTGCCTGCGCTCCAAAAAACTGTCAGGGGAGACCCACCGTCGCCGTATTGACCCCGGGAATTCACAATTCAGCCTACTTTGAACATTCCTTCCTGGCGGATCAGATGGGTGCGGAACTGGTTGAGGGTCACGATTTGCGGGTTGTCGATGGACACATTGCAATGCGGACTACGCGAGGTTATCGGACCATCGATGTGCTGTACCGCCGGGTGGATGATGATTATCTGGACCCGCTGAATTTCAACCCGGATTCGATGCTGGGCGTCCCCGGCATAATGGATGTTTATCGGGCTGGAAACATCACCATTGCCAACGCGCCGGGCACAGGAATAGCTGATGACAAGGCGATCTATTCCTACATGCCGGACATTGTCGAGTTCTATACCGGCGAAAAGGCGATTTTGAAAAACGTCGAGACCTATCGATGTTCGGAGCCGGATGCACTTGGCTATGTGCTGGATAATCTGGCGGAGCTTGTGGTCAAGGAAGTTCACGGTTCCGGCGGATATGGCATGCTTGTGGGCCCGGCGGCCAGCAAAAAGGAGTTGAGCACATTTGCTGCAAAACTGCGGTCCAGCCCGGATAATTATATCGCCCAGCCGACCCTGTCTTTGTCGACTGTCCCGATCTTCGTCAAAAAGGGTCTGGCGCCCCGACACGTTGATTTGCGCCCGTTTGTTCTGGTCTCTCCTCAAGGCATCAACATCACGCCAGGAGGCCTGACGCGGGTGGCACTGAAGGCCGGGTCGCTGGTGGTCAATTCAAGTCAGGGTGGCGGTACCAAAGACACCTGGGTATTGGAGGACTGACGCCATGCTTGGAAAAACAGCTGGCGGCTTGTTTTGGATGTTCCGCTTTTTAGAACGGGCTGAAAATACCGCCAGACTGGTTGAGGCTGGGTTTCGAATTGCCCTGACACGCTCCACCGACAGCGAAACCGAATGGAAATCCGTGGTAACAACGGCGGCGGTTAAGGCCGGGTATCAGGAAAAATACGATACATTTAACGGCCCCAATGTGGTTGATTATCTGCTGCGCGAAAAAGACAATCCCTCCAGCGTAATTTCGGTTGTCGAAAACGCCCGAACCAATGCCCGCATGGTGCGCACCGCTCTGACCACAGAAGTCTGGGAAGCGGTCAACGAAAACTGGATGACGATCAAGGTGCTTTTGAAGCGACCGGTGCGCGAAACCGAACTGCCTGCCATTCTGGGCACAATTCGTCAGCAAAGTGCTTTGGTGCGTGGAGCGCTTCACGGCACGATGCTGCGCAATGACATTTACGATTTTGCCCGGCTGGGAACATTTCTGGAAAGGGCTGACAACACCGCCCGGATCATAGACGTTAAATATTATACCCTGTTGCCGTCCGCGAGTTTTGTTGGTTCTTCCCTCGACAACGTCCAGTGGGAAACGATTTTGCGTTCGGTATCGGCGCATCGGGCGTTTCGCTGGTTGGACGAGGGTGATATGGCATCGGCCGCGATTGCTGATTTTCTCATTCTTGACCGGCGTCTGCCCCGGTCACTGGCCTTCTGCTCGGCAGAACTGGTTTCCAACCTGAACTTTCTGGCCGAAGACTATGGTGAGCGGCATAAATGCCACGATCTGGCAGAAAACCTCCGGGCCAGGCTGAATAATCGCGACATCAACTCGATTTTTGAGCTTGGTCTGCATCGCTTCATCGGTGATTTCATTCGCGACAACAATGTTCTAGGCAAGCAGATCGAGACTGACTATCGCTTCAACAATTAGACTGAAACAACCTCATGCGACTATCGATTACACATAAGACGCACTATCAATATGATGCTCCGGTGGACTACGCCCTGCAACAGGTACGCCTGACGCCGGCAAATACCCGTCAACAAACTGTGCGGTCGTGGAATGTTGAGGTGGAAGGCGGAAAAACCGAGCTGAATTTCAGCGACCAGTACAACAATCAAACACTGTTAGTCAGTATCGACCAGGGTGGCCGTGAAATATCTCTGACCGCATCCGGCGAGGTGGAAATACTGGATTCATCTGGTGTGCTGGGCGAAGTTTACGGATATGCGCCGCTGTGGCATTTCACCCGGCCCTCCGAATTGACCCAACCGGGCAAAGCCATTCGCAAGCTGGCGAAACATGCAAATTCAGATGACCTGTTGGCCAGCCTGCATGTTTTGTCGTCGCAGATCGCCGAAATTGTGGAATATTCTCCCGGCCAGACTTATGCGGCCACCAGTGCGGAAGACGCACTAACCGGCGGCCATGGGGTGTGTCAGGATCATGCCCAGATATTTATTGCAGCAGCCCGTGTTGCCGGTGTGCCTGCCCGCTATGTCAGCGGGTATCTGATGATGAATGATCGGGTAGATCAGGATGCCACCCATGCCTGGGCAGAAGCCCATGTGGATGGTCTTGGCTGGGTCGGATTTGATGTTTCCAACGGAATTTCGCCGGATGATCGCTATGTTCGTATTGCCACCGGGCTGGATTATCGCGATGCTGCACCTATATCCGGCATGCGACGTGGCTCGGCGAATGAATCGATGATTGTTTCTGTGCAAGTCCAGCAGTAAAAGAGTGAATCGATATAGGGTGAGTTCCACCAGTTCAGGAAATTATAAATGACCTATTGCGTGGGCCTGCAGCTCGAACAGGGCCTGGTATTCATGTCAGATACCCGCACCAATGCGGGGGTCGACAATTTTTCAAAAACCAAAAAGATGTTTACCTGGGAAGTTCCCGGAGAGCGGGTCATAACCCTGATGACGGCTGGCAATTTGGCGACGACACAATCGCTGGTTAGTCTCATCGAAGAGCGCTCGAAAGCTCCGGCAGAACGCAGTCCCACCATTCTGCACGAACCCTCGATGTTTCAGGTGGCTCGATTGGTTGGTGCAACCCTGAAGGAAGTAATTGAAGAGAGCGCTTCAACCGGACAGGCGGCCAGTTCGAAGTTCAAGGCAACAATAATCGTGGGTGGACAGATCAAGGGCAGCGATCCGACGCTTTTTCTGATCTATCCGGAGGGCAATTTTGTCGAAGTCACCGAAGAAACCCCATTCTTCCAGATAGGTGAAGCCAAGTATGGCAAACCCATATTGGTGCGCGCCTATGACCCGGATATGAGCTTTGAGGAGGCGGTCAAACTTCTGCTTGTCTCATTTGATTCCACCATCAAGGCGAACCTGTCGGTCGGACTGCCAATTGACCTGCAGATCTATGAAAAAGACAAATATCAAACGTCCCTGCAACGGCGCATTGAGGACGACGATGAATATTATCAGTCGATCACGACTGGCTGGGGGGATGCCCTGCGCGAAGCCTTTGGATCACTACCTTCCTACAAATTGTGAAGTTGGGCCAGCGCTTCGGTCAAGGGGCGGGCAGATCCGTTGCCATTCAAGCCAACGATTTTTTGCAACAGCAAAGATGATTCATCAGCGCCAATAACAGGTTCGGTGAATGCGGCAAACTTGCTGTTGATGCCTGCTTCGCTGATTGGGTTTTCCGGATCACCCCGTGCTTCGGTCGGTTCCGATTGCAACACCCGGCCATCTTTCAGCGTCAGCTCAACACTGGCAATTCGGTGTTTTGGAAATGCTTCGTTAAAGGCATGGGTCTCATCGATTTCGATCAGGTCCTGCAAATGATCGACCTGCGGATGGGACAAGGCTTCATCACTGATATGTTCAGCTCCAATCGTGCCGTGAACCAGAGCCGCGGCAACAGAATAGGGCAATGAATACTGGGCTTCCTCAGTGGTGCCCGGGTGTTTGGTGCACAAACGTTTGGCCTCGTGAAATGTATCCACCCGAATGGCTGAAACATCATCACTGTCAAATTGATGCTGTTTTTGCAGATGGAGCACAGCTTCAACCGGCGGTTGGGCCCAGCGGCAGACCGGATATAGCTTGATATATTGTTCTGTAATGTACCAATGATCGCCTAGATCAGACCAGATTGACGCCAGTTCCGGTGCCTCCATGGAAATCGCCGGAGCGCCGGTAAATCCTTCTCTTGCCAGATAGGCCGCCGAAACGCCGGCCATGGATCCCCAGCCAGATCCGTCCTTGACCATGGTCGGATGATCGATTGTCCGCATCATCTGGCTACGCGGACCATGATATTCTGCAATCCCAATCGCATGGCGTGTCTGTTCATGGTCAAGGCCGAGATAACGAGCGCCAAGTGCCGCTGTCGCCAGCGCAACCCAGGCCCCGGATGTGTGATAATCCTCAACGCTGGCATGAAGAGCAATCCCGGCGCGCGAGCCGATTTCATAACCGACAACAAGCGAAGTGAGTAACTCCTCGCTGTCGTAATTATCAGTGGCTTCAATCAAGGCAATCAGGGCAGGGATGACACCACAGCCAACGTGGCCCTTGGTAAGTTTCTGACCGTCGTGGGCATCAACGGAATCAATCGTCATTCCGTTGGCAAGTGCGGCACCCGCCGGGCTGACCGGGCGTCCATCGTTCCACAGGAACGAAGGTGTATTCGTTCCGGCACCAAATTGCTCGGCCGCGTGACTGTGGATGATGGCGGATAGTTTGGTTTTGGATCCTGCAACAGCGACGCCAAGCGTGTCGGTGAGGGCGCGGATCGCCGAGGAGACGATTTCATCGGGCAGGTCGGTGAATTTCAAATCGCGAATAAAACCGGTTGCATCATTCATATTTCAGCACTCAATCGGTTATCTGATCATAGGCCAGTGCGGCAACAATATGCACACGGTGATTATCGCCGCCATTGAGCGCCGTGTGATATCCGCGCGTATCGGTGAAATAGACCGATCCGTCCGCGGGGAGATGGGTCACGTGATGATTGACAACAAACAGCGAGCCCGGATTGGTTATGACCGGTATATGCAGTCGCGGCTCCGGGTCCCGGTGCCAGGAATTGCAATTATACAGGCCTTTGGACAGCACACGCATACGTCCAATTGGAAACCGCCTCACCAGTTCGGTGTGCACTTCCTCAAAATATGTGCCGGCAAATTGCGGGTTGAACTCACTAAACTGTGCTTCACCGACAAGTTCCTCGCGCGGCTCCTCAATGTAACGCTCATCGGCACGAAGCCAATATCGGCCCGACAGATCGTTGCTGGTCCATTCGGTCTGGCCAGGGCGTTGCGTGAGGGGCAGTGCAGAAAATCCCTGATCCTGCATATCGCCCTGAAAATCGCTGCGTGAGAGGCAATCGTCCAATGCCGCGCGCAACTGCTCGACGTCAAAGCTCAGCGCCAGCTTTTGAATTCCGGGTCCGGGAACAAACGACGCGACCGACTTGGTGTCCGGGCGATTTGCCATCCAGGCGGTAACCGCCTGGACGTCTGCATCAAGAATTTCAGGCGTTGTTGTCATTGATAACCTCCGTTAGCGAGGTTGTTGCCAAACGCCCGCTGTTATTTTGAAGTGCTGCCTTTTGCGAGAGCCTTGGCTTGTTTGACCCAGTCTTCCCGCTCAATGCGTCCTTTGAAACTCAGGTGATCGTCCACCCACTCGCGCTCGGCTTTTTTCCATTTTGCGACCTGTTGGAACTGATAAACGCCCAATCCGTTCAAAATTCCCTCAATTTTCGGTCCAATGCCTGAAATCTTGTAACTACCCAGCTACCCCAACCTGATGCTTTTATAGACGGCCCATCAGACGG
>JAALLE010000118.1 GCA_011087605.1 Hyphomicrobiales bacterium | reverse complement strand
GAATCAAATTGTCGCACCTAATGGCAGCAGAAATAGGGTAGCTGAGTAGTTACGACTTTTTTAGAAATTGAGCGAGAAAATCCAGGATCAGTCGGTAGATTCTATTCGCCCGAGCCAACGTTTGGGACGTCCCTTGCGGTCATCGCATTCACCGGCAAGCGCCTGAAGTTTTCTTAAACGTCCAGTAATATCAGATAGGTAGCGGTCGTCTCCGATCAAGCTTTTTTGTTTGATCAGCGGCATAATGTGGGTTTCAACTTCCGGTTTCATAGCGGCAGCTCCTGAGCATCGGTATCAAGGTGCCAAGAGCAGGTTAATGAACTCAAAATATCACTCAGCAGAATCTTCTAACCAGCGTCGGTTGGGAAAATCGTAGACCAGCCCGTTCTGCGTTAATTTGGGAGACACCAGCTCGATTAGAGTTGGTACAATTTCGCTTGCCGGGGTGACATGTTCAGGATTTTCACCGGGTGCATATTGAGCCCTCATTTTGGTGCGCAATGTTCCCGGATCAACAAGGTTGGCGTTGACTGAGCTCAACCGGTTTTCTCTGGCATAGGTGCGAACAATCGCTTCAAGCGCCGCCTTGGAGGCGGTGTAGGGTCCAACAAAGGCCCGTTCATTGCGCACAGCACCGGATGACATGAATATTGCCCGCCCGGCGTCTGATGCCTGCAGAAGAGGGTCCATCGATCGAATAAGCCGGAAATTGGCAGTCACATTGACCGCGAAAACTTCTTCAAATACTGACGGTTTGTTCTGCGCCAAGGGCGTCAGAACTCCCAGTGTTCCGGCATTGCCAAGCAGAATATCGAGGTGTCCCCAACGCTCGTGAATGCTCGCACCCAACCGATCTAGCGCGTCAAAGTCGGTGACATCCACCGGTACCAGGGTGGCGCTGCCACCGGCAAAATTGATGTCATCGTCGAGTTCTTCGAGCCCGCCTACAGTACGGGCAAGGGCGATAATATGGGCACCCGCTTTGGCGAGCCCCAGCGCTGCTTCATAGCCAACACCGCGCGAGGCCCCGGTGACCAGCGCAATTCGGCCTTCGAGCGGCTTTTGATCCGTCATTAATCAGCGTCCACCAGACAACAGGGATATCGGTCTGACATTGTCGGAACCATCCAGCTCAATGCCTTCGCGGTCGGTCAGCCGGGTCGGATATTCTCCAGTGAAACAAGCGTCGCAAAATTGCGGAGAATCATTGTCGCGGGATGCTTCGCCTGTCGCGCGATACAATCCATCGATTGTCAGGAATGAGAGCGAATCGACTTTGATGAAATCGGCCATTTCTTCGATGCTCATCCGAGATGCCAGAAGTTTCTGTTTTTCCGGTGTGTCCACTCCGTAATAGCAGCTTGAGGCGGTTGGCGGGCTGGCAATGCGCATATGGACTTCGCGAGCGCCTGCATCACGCACCATGGCGACAATTTTCTGGCTGGTTGTGCCGCGTACAATGGAATCGTCAACCAGCACGACGCGTTTGCCTTCAATCAGGCGTCGATTAGCGTTGTGCTTCAGCTTGACTCCCATGTGGCGGATATTATCGGTTGGTGCGATAAATGTGCGGCCGACATAGTGATTGCGTATAATGCCGAGTTCAAAGGGCAGATTGGCAGCCTGGGCAAATCCAATTGCCGCTGGTGTTCCTGAATCCGGTACCGGCACCACAATGTCAGCCTCAACCGGAGATTCAATTGCCAGTTCCTCTCCAATTTTCTTGCGAACATTGTAGACGTTTTCGCCCTGAACCGTGGAATCGGGACGCGCAAAATAGACATATTCAAACACACAAAAGCGCGGTTTCTTGGCTTCGAACGGATAGTGGCTTTCTACACCATGTTCGTTGATGACCACCATTTCTCCGGGTTCGATGTCGCGCACGAAACGCGCCCCGATGATGTCCAGAGCGCAGGTCTCAGACGCCAGGACATAGGAGCCATCAACATCGCCCAGGACAAGCGGGCGTACTCCCAATGCGTCGCGACAACCAATCAATTTCTTGCCGGACAGAGCGACCAGAGAAAATGCGCCTTCGATCTGCTTAACTGCATCGGTCAGTTTGGGGACAAGGCGCTTTTCTTCGCTCATGGCGATCAAGTGCAATATCACTTCGGTGTCGGAGGTTGATTGAAAAATCGCCCCACGCTTCTGCAATTGTCCGCGAATGGTCGCGGCATTGGTTAGATTGCCATTATGGGCAACGGCAAATCCGCCACCGGCAAAATCGGCGAAAAATGGCTGCACATTGCGCATTCCTTCGCCACCGGTTGTGGAATAACGGTTGTGACCAATGGCGCTGTGGCCGGGCAGGCGGGCGATAACTGATGGTTTGGTGAAAGTATCGCCAATCAGGCCAACATGGCGCTCAGCGTGAAAGGTTGCCCCGTCCAGCGCGACAATGCCGGCTGCTTCCTGGCCGCGATGTTGTAAAGCATGTAGTCCCAGAGTTGTCAGAGCCGCGGCATCAGCATGGCCAAATATGCCAAAGACACCACATTCTTCATGAAACTTGTCAGCAAACATTTAATGTTCCTTAGAACTGGCGCTGGAATCCGGTCAGGTTTTCTGATCGGTGTCCTCTTCGCCTTCCTTCTTGTCTTTGCCATCGTTCTCAAAGAAGCGCTTGATCACTTCCTCCAGATTTTCCGGCAAAGCATCGCGAATATTGGTGCCGATGGCGACCAGCATCGGTTTGGATTTAGCGTTCGCCACCCATTCCGGTTCGTTCTCATTGGCCAGCCATAAAAAGCCCATCAGAGTAATGATAACCAGCAGCGCGCCGCGGGCTGCGCCAAAAATAAATCCCAATGTGCGATCCAGAACGCCAATTCTACTGTCGATGATCAGATCGGCCAGCAGCATGGTCACATAGCTGACGACGATCAGCACAACCAAAAAGATGGATGCTGCTGAAATGGCGTCGGCGACCAGAGGGTTGGAAGCAACGCTGGGGATAGTGCTGGCAATGGTAGGGCTGAACATCGAGTAAAATGTAGCGGCGGCAAAGGCGGCCGCGATCCAGGATACAATGGACAATACCTCACGGGAAAATCCGCGGATCATTGCAAGGATTGCTGATATCAGCATGATAACGACCAAAATGCCGTCGAGCAGTGTAATTGACATCGGTTTCGCCTTGTCTCGTTAACGCGCACTATGTGCCAGTAACACCACCTTGGGGCAAGACTTGGTTCGCAGTTGAAGCAATTTCAACCACAAGATCTGCAAGTGTGGTGATGGTATTGAGCCTTAATCCGGTGTGATTCACCGATTCGCTGCCTTTTGCATAGGTTGCCTGATCGAATCCGAGCTTTCCGGCCTCTTTGAGTCGCCCTGCCGCCTGCGAGACTGGGCGCAGATGTCCTGAAAGACTGACTTCGCCAAAATAAACCGAATTATCGGGCAGCGGTTTGTTTGCAAGTGAAGATACCAAGGCAGCTGCGACCGCCAGATCGGCTGCTGGTTCTGAAATGCGATAGCCACCAGCAACGTTGAGATAAACATCGTGGCCGCCAAGGCGGACCCCACAATGGGCTTCCAGCACGGCAAGAATCATCGAAAGCCGGGCGCTATCCCAACCCACCACGGCTCGGCGCGGTGTGCCCAATGTTGATTCGGCAACCAGCGCCTGAATTTCAACCAAAACCGGACGCCGCCCCTCAATACCGGCAAAAACCGCAGCTCCGGGTGCCGCCTTGTGACGGTCACCGAGAAAAAGCTCCGAAGGATTGGCAACTTCACGCAGTCCGACATCGGACATTTCGAATACGCCGATTTCGTCGGTCGGTCCGAAACGGTTTTTCACGCCGCGCAAAATGCGAAAATGATGACCACCTTCGCCTTCAAAATACAAAACGGCGTCGACCATATGTTCGACAACTCTGGGCCCGGCAATCTGACCTTCCTTGGTCACATGACCAACCAGCACAACAGCGGCACCGGATTGTTTGGCATAGCGGATCATGGCTTGGGCAGAACTGCGTACCTGACTGACCGTTCCAGGTGCTGACTCTACGCGATCTGTCCAAAGGGTTTGAATAGAATCTATGACCACCAATGCCGGTTTCCCATTTGCCTCCAGGGTGGTGATTATGTTTTCGATATTGGTTTCGGCGATCAGTTGCACAGGGGCGGTGGCATCCCCAAGCCGTTGGGCCCGCAATCTCACCTGTGCAACCGCTTCTTCGCCGGAAACATAGATGACGGAATGTCCATTTTTTGCCAAGGCGGCGGAAACTTGCATTAACAATGTCGACTTGCCGATGCCGGGATCCCCCCCGACGAGCAGTGCAGATCCACGCACCAGACCTCCACCGGTCACGCGATCAAATTCAGCGATGTTGGTCACAGTGCGGGCTTCAGGACGGGTATCACCATCGAGCGGTTCAAGTGCAACCACACGCCCCTTTTTCATAGGCTTGCCGGGACCTGTTGCGACACCGGTTCCGGGGCTTTCCTCAACCAGCGTATTCCATTCGCCGCAGGCATCACATCGGCCCGACCAGCGCGCGTGAGCGCCGCCGCAATTCTGACAGACAAACTGGATTTTAGGACTAGCCATCGGAGCCAACATAGATGCGTGAATATCGATTGCCCAGACCGGTCAGCAATTCATAGCCGATTGTCCCCGATGCTTTGGCAACGTCGTCTACATGGATGACATCACCAAACAGCTCGATCCAGTCACCCGCGGCTATTTCCGTTTCCGGTATGTCGGTGACGTCAAAGGCACACAAGTCCATTGAGATGCGACCAACACCATTAATGATTGTTCGATTAAATGCAGCCTGCGCTGGCGGCGCAACCTGACGCATGGCAACACCCTTTTGGCTGGCGCCCCGGTGGTATCCATCTGCATAGCCCACGGATATATAGGCAACACGGCTGTCACGCGACAGAACTTCCGCACCTCCGTAGCCAACAGCATCGCCCGCCTTGGCGGTCCGGATTTGGACGATGCGTCCTTCAAGTTTCACGACCTGCTGCATGGGGTTGGGCGTATCGTTCAAAGCTTCGCCGCCGTAAATCGCAACTCCCGGACGGACCAGTTCAAATTCGTGATCTTTCTGTTGCAGTATGGCGGCTGAATTCGCCGCAGAACGGGGCACGCCGGGCAACAGCGCTGCACCACTGAGAAACACTTCTCGTTGTTGTTCAGTTTGGGCATGGCCAATGTCATCGGCGCAGGCGTAGTGGGTCATCAATAGTTGGACGTCCAGATTGGTGATAATACCCGGATTGCTGACAACCGATTCCAGTTCTTTGAGCGTCAGACCCAGCCGTGTCATGCCACTGTCCATGTGAACGGCGCAGGGCAGAGGGTTGCCTTGCTCTTTTGCCGCCTCAACCCAGGTTTCGATTTCGGGCAGACTGTCGAGGATCGGCGTCAAACCTTTCGCGAGATAAATCGGTACGGCAGAGGTGAATAATCCATTGAGCACAAAGCATCGGACATCTGGCATGGTCTGCTTGACGCGGATGCCTTCTTGGGGAGCTGCGACAAAAAACGTTTCGCAACCTGCGTTTGATAGCGCAGTTACAACAGGTTCGATGCCACACCCATAGGCGTTTGCCTTGACGACCGCCGCGCATTCGGCTGCACCTGCTCGATCAGCAAGCAGGCGCCAATTGCTTACAATGGCGCCCAGATCGATGGTCAGACGGCCACCGGCAAGGTCGGGATTGACAGTCAAGGCCTACTCAAATCGCTCTGGAAGATGGTCGTCGTCGATCAGATCGGTGAATCTTGTATATTCCGCCTGGAATGCAAGATGGGCTGTGCCAGTCGGACCGTGGCGCTGCTTGGCGATAATCACTTCCGCCTTGCCGCGACCGGCCTCATATCGCTGGACATTTTTTTCGTAGTCCTTGTTATCCGTATCGTTCATCAAACGCTCGGCATAATACTCGTCACGATAGACGAATAGCACCACATCGGCATCCTGCTCGATCGATCCAGATTCACGCAGATCGGATAATTGAGGTCGTTTGTCTTCGCGATTTTCAACCTGACGCGACAATTGCGACAACGCGATAATCGGCACGTCCAGCTCTTTGGCAAGCGCCTTCAATCCCGTGGTGATTTCAGTGATTTCCTGCGCCCGGTTGTCGGTGCGCTTGTTGCCTTGCATCAACTGGATATAGTCGATGATCAAAACGTCCAGACCACGCTGCCTTTTGAGCCGTCGTGCGCGTGCGGCGAGCTGGGCGATTGAAATACCACCCGTCTGGTCAATATAGAGCGGAATGCGGTGCATCATTTGAGAACAACCAACCAGCTTTTCAAACTCTGCCTCATTGATTTCACCGCGCCTGATTTTCGACGAAGAAATTTCCGTCTGTTCGGCGATGATGCGTGTTGCAAGCTGTTCGGCGGCCATCTCTAATGAGAAGAAGCCGACAACACCGCCATTGACCGACTTTGACGTGCCATCTGCCTGAATTTCAGGTTCGTAGGATTCAGCGATATTAAACGCGATATTGGTTGCTAGCGATGTTTTCCCCATCGCTGGGCGGCCGGCCAGAACGATCAGGTCAGATTGCTGTAATCCGCCCATTTTCTGGTCCAGCACCCGCAGGCCAGAGGCGATGCCCGACAAATGGCCGTCGCGCTGGAACGCCGCGCTGGCCATATCGATTGCATTGCCAACGGCTGATCCAAAATCATTGAAGCCCCCGTCATAGCGGCCAGTTTCAGCCAGTTCAAACAGGCGCCGCTCGGCGTCTTCAATTTGAACATTCGGGGTCATGTCCACCGGGGCATCAAACGCGATATTGACCATGTCTTCGCCAATCCCGACGAGATTGCGGCGGGTCGCAAGATCGTAGATGGAGCGGCCGTAATCTTCCGCGTTGATAATTGTGGTGGCTTCTGACGCCAATCGCGCCAGATAGGTGGAAACCGTCATTTCCCCGACTTTTTCGTCCTCCGGCAGAAATGTTTTGATGGTAACAGGGTTGGCACGCTTGGCGGCGCGGATCATATCCGAAGTCACTTTGTAGATCTGGCGGTGCAGAGGCTCATAAAAGTGATCGGGTTCGAGAAAATCGGAAACCCGGTAGAAGGCGTCATTGTTGATCAGAATGGCTCCGAGCAAGGCCTGTTCTGCTTCAATATTGTTTGGTGCGGTCCGGTAGGACGCCGGGCCGGACCCCGGTCCAGCAACAATATTGTCGGCAGTTTCGGCCATAAATATTCCTTTCGCCGCACCGGGTGCGTCGTTAGCATCTGTTGATGGTTACGCTTGAACAGAAGTCCATCTATAGACGCGAAATTTCACAACGACAGCCAAAATCGCCGATAACGAGAAAACAAAATTCAATTCTCCCACTGTTCACAGGCTGTGCAAACTTCGAGCAGGCAATTTGGCGAATCTCACAAATCTGCTTGACATAATCTGCCAAATTTGCGGCGGAAATAAAAGCGGGCGACTCACTTGAGCCGCCCGCAACGAGATTAAATGTAGAACGGGCGCGCGCGCCCGGGTGTTAGCTGGCTTTTTCTTCTTCGGCAGATTCGTCTGCAGTCTCTTCGCCAGCACCTTCAGCTGCGTCGTCGCCGCTTTCCTCTTCAGCAGCCTCGTCGGAAGCTGAATCTTCGGCAGATGCTTCCCCGTCTTCGATCAGTTCGCCGAGGTCGGCATCTTCTGGGTTTTCGAAAATGTCTTCGATGCTCAGTTCGTCTTCTTCAGCCACATCATCACCTTCAAATGCGTCACGGCTGGTCAGGTCTTCACCGGCAGCCTGACGGACGGCTTCGTCGTCGGAACGGGCAACGTTCATTACGATTTCTGCTTCAACTTCCGGATGCAGAGCGATCAGGACAGTGTGCAGACCAATGACCTTGATGGGTGCGCGCAATTCAACCTGGCTACGGCCGATTGAATAGCCATTTTCTTCCAGAGTGGAAACGATATCGCGAGCAGCAACCGAACCGTAGAGTTGACCAGTTTCACCAGCTGAGCGAACTGCAACATAGGTGTTGCCGTTGAGTTTTTCTGAGACCTCGGCAGCTTCGTTTTTACGTTCAAGGTTACGGGCTTCAAGATGAACGCGTTGCGATTCAAAATGCGCCATATTGGCTTTGTTGGCCCGCAGAGCCTTGCCTTGTGGCAGCAGAAAGTTGCGTGCATATCCGTCTTTGACGGTGACGGTGTCGCCCATCTGGCCAAGTCTGGCGATGCGCTCGAGAAGAATGACGTCCATTGGAGTTGTCCTTGTTTTCAGAATATTCAGGTTGATTTAGGCGGGGCTGCAAAGCGAGCCCGCACTCGAAAGAGGCATTCCGCAACACCAAGCACGGCAAAGACCGGCGCGATAAAGCGGGAAAATAAAAGCACGACATAAACAACCGGCAGCAGAAACGGTCGGGCTGCCAGGCCACGCGTGATGAAGTGGATGGTTGCCAATCCAACCAGAGCAAATGCACCGCCAAAAGCACCGGCAACAACCTGGGCCACCATTCCAATCTGGTTGGTCGTGATGGCCGCGATGACTGCGGCGACAAGAAAGATGCCCGCGGCCATTGGTGGCATGTTTACACTGGAGGGCAAGTCGTCGCGAGGACGCAACATCCAGTTGCGCCGCCGTGCAAAACGTTCTGCGAGCCGCAGATTGAGCACCATAAGTAGCAGGATTGAAACAGGCATCATTATTGGAATGAGCGAAGCAACATCTTTGGCCCGTGCTTCAACGTCAGCGGGCGTAATCACGATGGAGCTATCGCCTGCCTGGTTTTGCATTTGAGCCACCTGGCTCATCATTGCGATGGCTTCATCAATCGCCCATTGTTCTGAATAGGCGGTCAGATAGCCAATAGTGATAACGATTGCTGCGCTGATGATGGCCAGTCTGAAGAGTACTTGTGAAAGTGGGAACCACTCTTCGGAGCCGATCTCGCCGTTCTCGCCGCCGTCATTGCGTGAAAGCCCGACGCTGTGGCCGATCCAGATCGCCGGTGCCAGGGTCGCCAAGAGCACCGACAGGCCACCCAAAACCCCCATGAATACCGCCACCATACCGGCAGCGACCACGCAGCTGATGATGCCGACGGTTGTTCCAAAACCCAAAACTGCAATGAATAAGGGCAGCGCGGTGAAAGAAGACATGACCAACCCCATGCCGCCAAGAGTCATCGGGCTGAGAAACAGCACAGCTGCAATCAGACCACAGATAACGGCGATAAGGATGGAATTGCTTTTCATGGTCTCGCTGTCCTGCCTTGGGGCAGTTAGAGCCGGTCGCCCTATTGCGGCCGGGTCAACATTTTAGGGGCACTGCTCAGATAATAATCGAGCAGCGCCCAAAGTGTAGCTTTATTTGATCACGTAGGGGATCAACGCCAGAAAACGGGCGCGCTTGATGGCACGTGCCAATTCGCGTTGTTTCTTCAGGCTCACGGCTGTGATGCGAGAAGGCACGATCTTGCCGCGTTCTGAAATGTAACGCTGCAGCAGTTTGACGTCTTTATAGTCAATCTTTTGAGCATTTTCACCGGTAAATGGGCAGGTCTTGCGCCGACGCTGAAAAGGACGGCGGGTTGGCATTTGTTCGATAGCAACCATGGGTTTTAATCCTTATTCTGCAGCTGAAGCGTCTGGACGAGGGCGGCGAGGAGGGCGATCACCCCGATCACCACGTGGCCCGCGGTCGTCACGCTCATTACGACGCAACATGGCGGATGGGCCATCTTCGTGCTCGTCAACCTTGATGGTCATGTAGCGAAGAACATCTTCATGGAGGCGCATCTGACGTTCCATTTCCTGGACAGCAGCAGACGGTGCATCAATGTTGATCAGAGCGTAATGCGCCTTGCGGTTCTTGTTGACGCGATAGGGGAGGGTTTTCAGTCCCCAGTTTTCGATCTTTCCGACCGAACCCTGATTGGCTTCCAGAACGGTTTTGAAATGTTCAACAAGCGCGTCGACTTGCTGGGACGATACGTCCTGGCGAGCCATAAATATGTGTTCATAGAGGGCCATGGGCCACCTTTCCTTGTTTTTCGAACTTCCTGCGCAAAGCCTCATCGACGCTTTTCAGGAACTCATAAGAGTGGAAAGGCGCGATTTAACAAGTGTCGAGAGCGGAAGCACGGGAGGACGGTTTAACTTGATAAACCTGCTTTCAGTCCAGTCCGAAAGCCCATCCGTTCAGCCACCAGCCGGAAGCCCGACATTCGTGTGCGGGTGCGATATAGCCGGTTTGGCAGCTAATGCAAGCACCAAATGGTCAATTCTGTCCATTCGACAGGTTGGTCAGCTGAATCACCTTCGAAAAAGTCGACCTGACCCCACACAATGGTTGTAAAATGGAACGCATGAATTACAAGCGAAATTGGCGTTGGGATGATTTAGGATAGGTGTAAACTATGGTGCAGTCTGCAAAGCAATCCTCTTATGATGTGATAATCGTCGGTGGAGCCATGTTGGGTTCATCCGTGGCGTGGTTTACCGCCAACAATCCGGATTTTGACGGTTCTATTTTGGTGGTTGAACGGGATCCCACCTATGAGTTCTGTTCCACTTCTCATGCCAACTCCTGCATTCGCCAGCAGTTTTCCAATGAGATCAATGTCCGCATTTCTCAGTTCGGTGCCGAATTCATCAAAAACTTCCGAGCCTTTATGGGAGATGACCCACGCGTTCCCGATGTCGTTTTGCAGAGCTACGGTTATATGTATCTTGCCGACAATCCGGAATTTGCGGCGATCCTTGCCGAAAATCAAAAATTGCAACACGACTGCGGTGCGGGAACCCGACATCTGTCGGTTGAAGAGATCGCCCGCGACTATCCATTCTACAACCTGGAAGGCATTATTGCAGCCAACCACAACACGGTGGATGAGGGATATTTCGACGGCAATACACTGTTTGACTGGTGGAAGCGTTCGGCCCGGGAATTGGGGGTCGAGTATATCAATAACGAAGTGGTCGCGATGGCCAAAAGCGCCGCCGGAGACAGGGTTGAGTCAGTTACTTTAAAGTCGGGAGAGGTTGTGACTTGTGGTCAGGTGGTCAATGCGTCAGGCCCCCGCGCTGTTTTGACTTCACGCATGGCCGGCATCGAAATCCCCATTGAGCCACGCAAACGATACACATTCGTCTTCGACGCGGCACAGCCGCTCGACCGTGACCTGCCGCTGACCATTGATCCGTCTGCTGTTCATATGAGGAGCGACGGCGCTTACTATCTGGCAGGATGCCCGCCGGAAATCGATCCGGCGGTGGATTATGACGATTTCGAGGAGGATCACTCGATCTGGGAGGAAAAGGTCTGGCCGACCATCGCCAATCGGATACCGCAGTTTGAGGCAATCAAGCTGATCAATTCATGGGCCGGTCATTACGCTTTCAACACGCTGGATCAAAACGCCATATTGGGCCCACATTCCGAAGTTGAGAATTTTATGTTCGTAAATGGGTTCTCTGGCCACGGGTTTCAGCAATCTCCTGCCATGGGGCGGGGCATGTCTGAATTGCTGACCCATGGGGAATTTCGAACGCTGGATTTGTCGCCGTTTGGATTTGAACGTATCGCCAATAATGTTCCGTTTGTCGAAAAAGCGGTGATCTGAGCGCTGGTCCCGAATTCAAGCACCAAACCGCAACAGCAAAACGCCTGAAATGGTCAGCAAGGTGGCGATAACTTTACCCAGAGTCAGCCGTTCTTTCAAAAAGAGCACGCCGATAAACAACGCGAAAATGGTGCTGGTTTCCCGCAGCGCCGTAACAACGGCTATGGGTGCCTCAGTCATCGCCCAAACCACCAGCACATAGGCAGTGACCGAAGCAGCCCCGCCCAGCCAGGTCATGCTCAGTTCTTTGGAAAATGCCGCTTTTAGCGCATCTGGGCGATAGATTCCGATGACAATGCTGAACACCAGCGAGCCTATTCCGTTGAAAAACTCATCTGAGAAACGACGGTTTCGTTGATTT
>JAALLE010000117.1 GCA_011087605.1 Hyphomicrobiales bacterium | reverse complement strand
TCTGATGGGCCGTCTATAAAAGCATCAGGTTGGGGTAGCTGGGTAGTTACAACTGTTCAACGAATTATGGCTTGGCGCAATCGTCAATTTTAAATCCAGCCTCTTCCCAGGCTGCCACTGCACCGGGGTGATACTTCAATGGATTTGCGCCACACATGCCGGATCTGACTGAATCGACGATGCCGTATCCAGCCTGAGCAGCAAAGGGAGCTTTCGCCTTCAGCCGATCCAGTGTGTCGATGTGTGCCTTGGTCAGTGCTTTTGCCAGATCAAAGGACATATTTTTATTGACGATGTCACCGCCGACCGTGGCCAAGCCGCGAAACAGGCCGTCCTCTGATTTAATCGTGACACCTTCAGCCTGCACGGCTTCTTTCAAAGGAACAGTAAAGGGAGCTGATCCGGGTGCTCTGAGATATTTCTGAAAGCCCTCGGATTCAAACTTGTCTTTTGGCGTCGACCAAACCGTCATATTTCCCGATGCCAGTCCCTGGGTTACCCGACTGTCTGGAAACAAAGTAGGCAACACCATAGCGTCAGCAGACCCATCGGAGATTGTTTTACCTGCCTGGCCCCAGTTGACCTGCACGCCCTTATAGCCAGCACCATCTTTCAATCCGGTGACCAATTGGATGACCGAGCGCGCGTTGGTCAAGGCAGCTCCGCGAGGCGGACCGTTATAGATAGTGCGGTCCTTGAGATCGCCCCACCCCTTCAAACCTTTGGAATCATAGGCATAAAGTGTAAAAATACCCAGTGTTACCGGATAAAGAGCCCGCAGGTTGGACGCCAGTTCTGCGCCTTTTTCCGCCCCCAATTTCGAATAGGGGCCACGACCCTTGGCCAGCAAAAACGGCAAAATATACGGCGTTCCAGCAACGTCGGTTTTACCCTCTGCAACATTTTGAATTGAGTTTGTCAGCGTCTGACCGTCAGCTACCTGGATGTTGGCAACGCCCTTTTCTGCAGCAACTTCCGCCAGATGTTTCATGGACAGGTGGATGGCACCGCCAGGCGAGGCGGTTTCGCCAGTCAGGTTTTCGGCCGCGTTGGCGACCGTTGACGATAATAAGGCGGCCATTCCAAGCGCCAACAATGACTTTACAGATTTCATAATTTCTCCTCCCACGTTGACTACTGCGTCAACTAACGCCGTATAATTGCACGATTTTGAAAAAGTGCCAGTAATACTTCTGCATACTCATCTGAACAGTGTTACAAACGGTAGAATCATGCCTCGCAACACCCCTCATTTTTGGCTCGCCACCTGGTTTGGCACCGGACTGGCCCCTAAAGCACCAGGTACCGTTGGCACGCTTGCCACCGTACCCGTGCACTTCCTGCTGATTCAACTGCCCACTTTTGGCCACCTGACGGCGCTGGTGATACTGACCATTTTGGGGACATACAGCGCCAACAAATTGGCCCAAGAGATGGACCTCAAGGATCCGCAGATCGTGGTGGTGGACGAGAGCGCCGGCGTCCTGCTGGCGTTGTTTCTCATCGGGACGTCAAGTTGGGTTGGAGTGATTGCCGCAATAGTCCTGTTTCGCATTCTGGACATGACGAAACCCTGGCCAATCAGCGCTGCTGAGAACCTCAAACCGGCAGGAATCGGAATTATGGCAGATGATCTTGTCGCGGGCCTGGCTGCGGGAATCCTGGTTCGATTGGCAATATGAGGCCCCAGGCATGAACTTATCTGGAAGCATTTCAATTAATTACACACTTTAATAATCTTTTGCATCTGATTGTTATTTTTAATTTTTTCGCTGAATAAATGACGAGTTCATTCACGCTCGCGGACGACAATCTCACATCGCCACGTAATTGACTTATTGTGCCCGGTATTCTTTCCACGCGGTAACTGGCCATCGATATAGGGGATATTCCATGTATTTTTCGCGCGTTCTAATCAGTCTGGGTTTATTGCTTGGTCTTTCGGTATCAGTCGCCCTGGCTCAAGAAACGCGACGAGAAGTGGTTGTTAGCAACAATTCGGACTATTTCGGCTTTGACCTCAGATCAGAAAAGGATGTGTCTCTCGATCAATGCAAGCAACTCTGCGTCAAGGACAACCAATGTCGGGCATTCACTTATAACAGTTCGGTCAAGTGGTGCTTTTTGAAAAGCGATTACTCCAGGATCATCACTTTTGAAGGAGCAATTGCTGGCAAGGTTGTGGAGATATCGAGGGAGCCTGATCTCGGCGCGCCACCCAAACTCGAAATACTTCCTGATTCTTTTTCCGTCGATGCAAAGGCGTTTGAGGCACAGTTGCGCAAGCGCACGGATGACCCCAAGTCCGGCAGGCTTGAAGTATTGCTGGATATGGGGCGATCTGCCCTGTCGAAAAAGAACACTTCCGTAGCCCAGCAAGCTTTTGAGGCCGCGCTGGTGCGGACAATCGACCGGCGCAAATACTGGTCGCAAATATCCCGATCGGTCAGCGTTTGGCTGAGCAACAATCGCAAATTCGATCGCCGCTTACAAAATCTGGCAATCAATAGTGCTCTCGGTGCCTATGATAGCAGCCGAACCCAAAGCGCACGTGCCGCAGCACTTGTCGCCACAGCGGAAGCCCTGGTTCAAAAACGGCTATACCGCGCCGCCATCGCCACCTATCGCGCCAGCCTGAAGCTCAAGGAGAATGCAGATACACGCCGTGCTTTTGCCAAACTGCGCCGGGAAAAAGGGTTCAGGATAACCAACCACGCCGTCGAAGCTGACATAAATACCCCGCGTATTTGTGTCGACTTTTCAGAGCCACTGGATGTTTCTGGGACAGATTATGAGAAGTTTGTAACAACTCCGAGCACGTCTTCGCCAGCTCTGTCTGTGTCGGAAGCCAGAATATGTATTGAAAATCTGGAACATGGTCAGGAATACAAACTGGTTCTGCGCGCCGGCCTTCCGGCGAAGTCCGGTGAAACACTCCAGGAGCCCGTTGTCCTGAACACTTATGTGCGCGACCGGAAACCGGCTGTCAGGTTTACCGGAGACAATTTCGTGCTTGCCAGCGCCGGTCGCCATGGCATTCCGATCGTCGGTATCAATGCACCATCTGCCAATCTCGAGCTGCTTCGAGTTGGCGAACGCTCTTTGACCCGTTTGGTGTCAGAATCTCAATTCCTGGCGCAATTGCGCCAGTATTCATCGTCCAACATCGCACAGGATATTGGGCAGAGCATCTGGAAGGGAAAAATTGAACTGGGTCGGGACCTCAACCGTGAGGTGGTGACCAGCTTTCCAATTGACCAGGCCCTGCCCGACCGACAGCCCGGAATATATGCCCTGACGGCGAAAGCCGATGGTGAGGTGCGCAACAGTTGGGATCCGATTGCCACTCAGTGGTTTTTGATATCTGACATTGGCCTTGTGACCTATGCAGGCAATGACGGCCTGACCGTGTTCGCCAGTTCGCTCGACAATGGCGAACCGCTGGCCGGTGTTTCTCTCAATCTGCTGGCGCGTAACAATGAAATTTTGGGCGAGGTCAAGACAGATGCGAACGGTAAAGCCCAGTTTGAGCCTGGACTGATGCGCGGCACAGCGGGATTGTCACCAACTATTATTACCGCTCATCAAAAAACGACGGACAGCCAGGATTTCGTCTTTCTCGACGTATCGCGCGCCGGGTTTGATTTATCTGATCGCGGTGTCGAGGGGCGTGCGTCTCCTGGTCCGCTGGATGTCTATTCATATCTCGACCGGGGCATTTATCGTCCCGGCGACACCGTCAATCTGGTTGCGCTGGTGCGGGATCACGAAGTAACGAGCGTCAACGATCTGCCCCTGACTGTCATTTTGAGCCGCCCTGACGAAGTTGAAGCGGGACGGATTGTTTCAAAGCACCCCTTGCTGGGCGGACATGCTCTGACATTTGATCTACCCGAAAATGCCATGCGTGGCGTCTGGAAACTGCGTGTCCACACCGATCCCAAAGGACGGGCCATATCCGAAAAACAATTTCTCGTTGAAGACTTTGTTCCCGACCGTATGGAATTTGATCTGGCAACGACAGCCAAAGTAATCTCGACCACATCTCCTGCCAATCTGGATCTGACCGGGCGATATCTCTATGGCGCAGCGGCATCCGGCATGGCGCTTGAGGGCGAAATACGCATCAAGACTATCCGCGAACGCGCAGCTGCAAAGGGATATGTGTTTGGGATGGTGGATGAAGACAATGCAGGTGCTGCTGTCGTGCCACTGAAAAATCTTGCGAAAACCGACCGTGACGGCAAGGCGGAAATAGCTGTTCAATTGCAAAGACTGCCCTCCTCCACCCGGCCACAGATCGCCGACATTAATGTTCGCATGCGAGAAAATGGCGGGCGGGCCATTGAACGCAACTTGTCACTTCCCATTCAGACCACAGGGCCAATGATTGGCATTCGTCCACAATTTGACGGTGGACAGGTGGAAGAAGGCAGCACGGCTGGGTTCAAAGTCATTGCATTGGATGCCAAGGACAATCGAATATCGATGAGTCGTCTGAATTGGTCGCTTTATCGCATCGAACGCAATTACCAATGGTACAGGTCCAATTCCCGCTGGCGCTATGAAGCGGTGGAAGTGCCTCGTCTGGTCAAAAACGGCCAGATTGATGTCAAAGCAGAGGCCGCAATTGATATAGATTTTCCGGTCGACTGGGGGCGATATCGGTTGCAAATTGAAAGCCCACGTGGAGATGGTCCGGTCACCAGCATAGGTTTTAACGCCGGTTGGTACGTTGAAACCAGTTCAACGGAAACGCCCGACGCGTTGGAGATCGCTCTCGACAAACATGCCTATGCACCGGGCGACATTGCCAAGCTCAACGTCTCGGCCCGGCATACCGGAGAATTGTTGGTAGCTATCGGAGCTGACCGTATCCTGGAAGCGTTCCGGGTCAAAGTTAAGCCGGGGGACAACGAGCTTGAAATAACTGTCAAAGATAATTGGGGCGCAGGCGCTTATGTGACTGCAACGCTGTTTAAACCAGGTAGCGAGGAAAAATCCCGGCTTCCTGCCCGGTCGATCGGCACCACGTGGCTGACCGTCGACCCAGGAGAAAAGGCGCTGAATCTGTCGCTTGACCTGCCTGACAAGATCAAGCCCAACGCCCTGCTTGATATACCTCTGTCGGTAACGGGAGCACCGGCAGGCGAAGAAATTTTCGTCACCGTTGCAGCAGTTGATGTGGGCATTCTCAATCTGACCAGATACCAGCCGCCTAATCCGTCAAACTGGTATTTCGGTCAAAGGGCCCTGGGACTTGAAATTCGAGACCTGTATGGGCGTTTGATCGACGGGTCTGAAGGCAGTTTTGGTCGCATTCGTTCCGGTGGCGATGCTCCTGGAATGACGGCAGAAGGCAGCCCGCCCACTGAACAATTGTTTTCTGTTTTTTCCGGAACGGTACGCCTCGATGCAGATGGCCGTGCCAATGTATCGTTTTTTGTCCCACAATTTAACGGAACTGCCCGGGTCATGGCCGTTGCCTGGTCGTCGCGGGCTGTTGGTCAGACAAGTGGGGATGTCATTATTCGAGATTCCGTTCTGCTCAGTGCGAGCCTGCCGAAAGTCCTGGCGCCCGGGGATGAAGTCAGAACACTGGTGGAAATCCACAATACCGACGCTGAACCAGGCTCCTACGACCTTTCAGTATCATCTACCGATCAGTTGAAATTGGGTGCGCTTCCAGAAACCATTCAACTCGCTGCAGATGAACGTCGTGTAATCGCGCTGACCATGAAAGCTCACGTGCCGGGCAGCGCTACGCTGGATTTCGATATTTCGCGGAATGGTGAAACCATCACCCGCATTTCCCGCCTGCTGAAAATACGGCCGGCCACACCCGCGATGGCTTCAAAGTCGGAGTTTCTGCTTGCCGCCAGTGGTGGCAGCATCAATATCGACGGTTTACTTCTGGCGGACAGTCATGTTTCGGGATCAGAAGTTGCCATCAGTGTCAGCAGTTTCAAATCTTTTGACGTATCTTCGCTTTTGATGCGCCTGGATCGTTATCCCTATGGCTGTGCAGAGCAAACCGTCAGTCGGGCTTTGCCACTGCTCTATTTGTCAGAGCTGAATGCTCCCAGTGCATTATCTGAATCGGTTGGGCTGCGGGAACGGATTGACAAGGCCATTAAACGGGTAATCACGTTCCAGTCGGCAAGCGGCAGTTTTGGTCTTTGGGGACCAGGCAGCGGCGATCTCTGGTTGGACGCCTATATCAGTGATTTCCTCACCCGAGCTCGAGAAAAGTCATATATTGTACCGGAACAGGCCATGCGTCTGGCCATACAGAATCTGCAAAATCAACTGGCTTTCCAAAACGACATCAAAGGCACCGGCGGGGCACAAGCCTATAGCTTGTATGTTCTGGCCCGCAATCGAATGGCCTCGGCTTCTGACCTACGTTATTATGCTGATACCAGGCTCGCTTCTTTCAAAACACCTCTTTCAAGGGCTCACCTGGCAACGGCCCTGTCGCTGTACAATGAGCAGCAACGCGGCAAGCGGACGTTTGAATCAGCTCTCTCCATGGCCAACAAAAGTCTCGCTGTGAACTATTCAAACGATTACTACGGCTCTCTGTTGAGGGATGGGGCTGCAATGCTGGCGCTGGCGGCTGAAACGCCATCTGTCACCGCCATGGTTCCCAAACTGATGAAATTTGTTGATAGCGAAATTGGTTTCAAATCTCGCACGTCAACGCAGGAAGATGCGTGGCTCGTACTGGCTGCTCGCGCTGTGGAAGAAGCCAATCGCAATCTGCAGCTGACCGTCAATAATGAGGTTCGCAGCGGGGCGTTAAACGATAAGATTACCGGTCGACAGCTGGCCGCCGAACCGGTGTCGATCGTTAATCGCATGTCCAAACCGGTCACCGCGGTGGTCACCAAATACGCCTCTCCGCTGACACCGCTGCCTGCGAGTTCAAACGGCTATCAGATCAAACGTCAATATTACCGATTGGATGACTCTATAGCTCCGCTTAATACCGTCCGGCAAAATGATCGGTTCGTTGTGGTATTGAGCATATCCGAATTCAGCAATCTGGCTTCGCAGATCATGGTCAGTGATTTGCTGCCAGGCGGGTTTGAAATTGATAACCCCAAACTGGTGCGTAGCGCGCAACTGGAAAATTTCGACTGGCTGGGCCAGACACAAACCAGCCACACCGAATTCAGAGATGATCGCTTCCAGGCAGCTTTGCAACGCGGTGCCGGTCGAGGAAAATCATTTAATCTGGCTTATCTGGTGCGGGCAGTGACCCCGGGACGCTACAGCCATCCGGCAGCGACTGTGGAAGATATGTATCGACCCGAGCTTGGGGCGCGAACCGCCACCGGATTTTTGGAAATTCTAGCGGCTGAATAGATCATGACGCAGTCCGGCGCTTTCAACCACAATATCATGTCACGGATAACCGGCAGCTTGTGGCTGACGGGAACAGCCATCAGCCTTGTTCTGGCCTGCATAATGGTTGCCGGATTAATTTGGCTGGACCACAGCAACCCACCCCCACTGGATCAGGCTGAAGACTTTTCTGTTGAAGTCGTGGATCGAAACAATCGCCATCTGAAAATATTTACCAACAACGCAGGACGGTGGCGGCTTAAAACGCAACTCGACAAAATCGATCCCAACTTTCTGAAAATGCTGATCGCCTATGAGGACAAACGTTTCTACGATCATCACGGTGTTGATCCATTGGCTCTGCTGCGCGCCGCCGGTCAGTTGATCCAGTCTGGCAAAGTTGTTTCCGGCGGCTCGACAATCTCCATGCAATTGGCGAGGTTGATGGAACCTCGCAAACAACGCTCGATTACTACAAAACTCTGGCAGATTTTCCGGTCCGTGCAGATTGAGCGCAGGCTGAGCAAACAGCAAATCCTCGAACGTTATCTCACGCTTGCCCCCTATGGCGGCAATATTGAAGGTGTCCGCGCAGCGTCACTTGCCTGGTTCGACAAGGAACCTCAGAAATTGGCCCTGCGAGAGGCTGCCCTGCTTGTAGCCCTACCCCAGTCCCCTGAAAACAGGCGCCCTGACCGCTGGCCGCACCGCGCCAAAAAAGCTCGCGACCGCGTGTTGGAAAGACTGATGGCAACCGGCATATTCTCCGCTTTGGAAGTTCGCCGTGTTGCCCGGTTACCGATTTCGGCAAATCGACCATCTATGCGGCAACTGGTACCTCACCTGGCTCAATTTGCCACAGATCGCGACCCTGCTGCTCTGGTTCACAAAAGCCTGCTAGACGCAAATCTTCAGGATTGCCTGGAAAAACTGGCCCACCAGTCAGCGAGAAAGATCAATTCAAGGGCTTCAGTCGCAATTGTGGTCGCTGATAGCCAGAGCGGCGATATTCTTGCCAGTGTTGGTTCAGCAGGAATTGAAGATGAGTCCCGCAAGGGATGGATCGATATGACCCAGGCGCCCCGCTCTCCCGGATCGACCTTAAAACCCTTCGTCTACGGACTGGCAGTTGAGGATGGTCTGGTGCGTCCGGCCTCTATGATCACCGACCGCCCAACGGATTTTGGTGGTTATCGTCCAGCAAATTTTGATCTCACCTTTCAGGGTGATATTTCGGTGCGACAAGCACTGCAAAGATCGTTGAACGTACCCGCTGTCAAACTGATGGATGCGGTGGGACCCACCCGCCTTGTCGCGCGCATGAAACGAGCAGGTGTCTCCGCCAGATTTCCTTCAAACTCCTACCCAGGTCTGGGTCTCGTGCTCGGTGGCACTTCTCTGTCCCTGACCGAGTTGGTTCAACTATATGCCAATCTGACCCAAACACGCGACCGGCCGATTTCCCTTGGCGATGGCATCCGATCCATACCGGGCGAACTCAATGGTCGCGCCATTCTGTCTCCCGTCGCAGCCTGGCATGTCCGCGATATCTTATTCGGCATACGCGAACCAAATGGCAGCAAGCGATTGGCGATTGGATATAAGACCGGCACCAGTTATGGTCATCGGGACGCCTGGTCAATTGGTTTTGATGGACGCCATGTCATCGGTGTCTGGGTCGGGCGGGCTGATAACGGACCGTTGCCGGGCATTACCGGCATGAAAACTGCCGCTCCCATCCTGTTTGAATCTTTTGCAAAATCCACGCTCAAACTCGAACCTCTGCCGCCGGCACCTGCAGGTGCATTGCGCGAGTCCATCAGTGAACTTCCAGCTCAGTTGCAATATTTTCAGGAAAAGGCATTTCGCGCCCGGTTTTCCAATATCCAGCAGGCAGAATCACTGGTCATAGCGTTTCCCTCTCACGGGGATGAATTGGAACAGTCCGAATTTGCCGATGGTTCAGATGCACCGGTGATCATCAAGCTGCAGGGTGGCGTTCCACCCTTTCGTCTGTTGGAAAACAAACGATTGATCGACACCGTTTTTCGGCAACGCCATCTTTCATGGACACCAAAATCAAAAGGAACGTCCAGCCTTTTGGTGATGGATTCACTGGGCCAAACACAAGCGTTGGATATCATTATTCGCTGATAATTCGTTGGAGCATTGTTGCAGTATTTCCCAAGGTGCTGGACTTTGAATTCGAGTTTTGATTTGGTCGTTTCTGGCCAGTTCTAAACCGGTCGAAGAGTGTTCATCCAGGCGACATTATCGGTAGGTTCATTTTGACCCCAAATAGCGACCAGCAAAGTTCTGATCAGCGGACACGCGGTGCCCTTGCCATTTTTATTGGTGCCGGTGTGTGGGGATTGTTCTGGATCCCTTTGCGACATCTGACCAACTACGGATTGGAAGGGTTATGGGCAGTTGCTGTGACCCTTGCAGTTCCACTTCTGCTGATTCTGCCTTTGACAATCCGCCGAATAATCCGTCATGCCGATCGAAATTTCGTGTATCTGGGTCTCGCCATTGGACTGTCGGTCGTCTTGTATTTTGGAGGCGTGCTTTTTTCCGACGTGGTGCGGGTGGTTTTCCTGTTTTACATGCTGCCTATCTGGACTACCATTTTGGGCCGGTTGATTAACGGTGAGACGATAGGTCTTCGAAAACTTGTCGCCATAGCCCTCGCATTATCGGGCTTGTACTTGCTGCTCGGCGGCGGCGGCGACGGCGCCCACGGAAGTGGCGGGGGCTTTGGCATTCCACTGCCGGCCAATATTGGCGACTGGTTTGGTCTGGCGGCAGGAATACTTTGGGCCAGTTCTCTTGTATTGATCCGCCACAATTCGGGAGCAGACCCGGTGGTAAACACAATAGCACCACTCGTATTTGGCACACCAGTTGCCGTTGTGGCGGCTCTGTTGATGTGGGCGCTTGCTCCAGATATCAGTCCCCCCGCACCGACCATGGATAATAGACTTTGGTTCGGGCTGGTATTTGCCGGGATTTTTGGCCTGTTGGTGCTGGTACCTTCAATCTACGGGCAGGTATGGGGTGCCAGAATGGTCCCCTCCTCTACCGCTGCACTGTTGACGATGATCGAACTTATTACGGCATCGGTGAGCGCCTATTTATTGATTGGTACATCGCTTGGCCCAATGGCCTTGGCTGGTGGCGTGTTGATAGCGTGCGCGGCCGTGTTGGATCTGACAGCACCGATCGGAGAAAACGAATAATATAGTCGTTGAATAAAGAGATTGTTGCTGTGTGCTCTCCAACGACACGTTGAGTTCGCCTTGCATTATCTGGCAAAATATCCTGCCCGGTCTGGACACAGAACAGCGTTGACCGGGCAGGATTGCTTCTTGAATCTGCACATCGCATGGATGGCAATTATTCAAAAGCGTCGGTGGGCAAAGTGGGGTCTCCAGTCACCGACCAGTGCGTCATAAACAAAGGTGAATTGACGATGTGTGCCATAATGCACACTCTGGATTCCATTGTGGAAAACTCTTCGCGCTCCTCATTTCGGTCTATGTTGGTACGGCTAATTCAGCTGAAGAATTCTAATGCGCTTTTTTTCCGTTGTTTTGGACGACACGGCATAGTCGACATAGGATTGCAGATCGGTCAAACAGACCAATTGCGGGTCGTCATCACAAAGCGTAAGTCCAGAATTTTCAGCCTCTGCGTATTTGCGATCTTCCTGTTCGGCATAGGGCTTAATCAATTCGATGCTCTTTTTGTCCCCCGACAACTTCGCCAAAGCATATAGATATTCTCGCGAAGTTCCGTCTTTTACCGATGCTTGAATCACAAAAAGATCTGGCTTCATCATTTTGACAAGCAAGGTGGAATCGCCCTGTTCATCAGGAGCTGCATAGCTATTACCAACTCTCACCAGAGTGACCCGGTCATCCTCACCATCAAACTCATAGGTGATAGATTGAAACGGAAAATCAGCGTCAGCTTCGGATATCAAAGCGACTTGGCTCTTGAAACAACCGCTCAACAAGAGCAGCGCCACCAACGGCAAAACGATTATCAATAAGCTCCTGACATGCATCGAAATCTCCCAACCCATACGCCGTCACTCGATAAACGAGCATAATTATCTAAGCCGCACATTGCGGCGGTTGCATGTTCAATAGCGGTAGGGCATTGAAACCTCGACAAAGGTGATCGCGTGTTGTCGGCGACCGTGCATCGGGCCCATCAGATGCTCATGCTGCAGTTTCACATTGCATCGATCAGACAAGTAAAGTGGGTCAAAGCGGCTTCCCCGAGACCCAAACAGAAAGGCAATCCATCCCATGACGACCAAAGCTGCCGTTTATCGCGGCGATAAAACTTTCAGTGTTGACGACGTGCAAGTCTCAGCACCCGATGCCAATGATGTTCAAGTCAAAGTTGCCTATTGCGGCATTTGTGGAACCGATCTGCACATATATTTGGGTCATATGGATGCTCGCGTCGGTTTCGAACGCACAATTGGCCACGAAATGTCCGGTGTCATATCTGCTGTTGGCGAAGGAGTTAGCGGCCTGGAAATTGGACAGAATGTCGTGGTCAGACCGTTGGATCATTGTGGAGATTGCCCCGCTTGCGACGCTGGTCACGAACACGTTTGTCACAATCTTAAATTTATCGTAACTACCCAGCTACCCCAACCTGATGCTTTTATAGACGGCCCATCAGA
>JAALLE010000022.1 GCA_011087605.1 Hyphomicrobiales bacterium | reverse complement strand
CAAATTGTCGCACCTAATGGCAGCAGAAATAGGGTAGCTGAGTAGTTACATTTTTACACCTTCACCCTGTTCGGCAAGATCAAGCAATTGCAGCAAACCATCTTTGGTTTCCAACTCGTCAAACAAGTGTCTCAGTCGTGCCAAATCTTCCTGTGCATCAATGCTTTCCAGAAGATTTCCCCTGCCTCTCACAATCAGTTGCGGCATTTGATTGCTGCTGGCACCGGCCCAGGTGGCCAGGCCTTGGTCAACAAGCGACTTGGCCAGATTATCCAGCTCATTCTTTGCTGAATTCAGTCGGCTGGAAATGGCCCGCCGCGCCTCACCAAGAGTTTTGCCGGCAATATGGGCGTTGAGATAATTGGAGGCCTCAATCAAAGTTGAAGCGGACAATCCTGGAGGCAGTTCCAAAATCCGGTTTTCGACGGCCCCACTTTCACCAACAATTACGACCAGAGCCTTGGTTGCTTCCAGGCGCACGAATTCGATGTGTTTCAGCCGAACATCAGATTTTCCGGCAATCACCAGTCCTGCACCATGAGTCAGACCGGAGAGCATCTGACTGGCTTCCGTCAACATGGCATCTACGGTCTTGTCTTGCCCGGCGGCACGCACCTGGGCCTCAATAGAACTGCGCTCCGAAGACGTTAGATCACCGATTTCCAGAAAACCGTCGACAAAATAGCGCAGCCCCTGCTCGGTTGGCAGGCGTCCGGCGGAAATGTGTGGAGCGTAAATCAGCCCCAAATGTTCCAAGTCGCTCATCACATTGCGAATTGAGGCCGGTGACAGGGGCAATGCCAGCTGGCGTGCAAGATTGCGCGACCCCAAAGGTTCGCCAGTCGCCAGATAGGTTTCGACAATATGTCGAAATATCGCCCGGGAGCGACCATCCAAACTATCAGCCTGCTGACCGGAAAATGATGTTGGCGGCATATTCATAACAACAAATATAGGACGTCATCACCCCTAGCGCCATACGTTTTGCACGTCTAAAAGAACTTCAATTGAACAAATGGAATCACGACATGAGACCTTCTAAACGCGCTCCGGACGAAATGCGGGCTGTGACCCTCGAACGCGGCTTTTCCAAACATGCGGAAGGGTCCTGTCTCATCAAGTTCGGAGATACCCATGTCCTGTGTACCGCATCACTAGAAGACCGGGTTCCACCGTGGCTGCGCGGCGGTGGCAAGGGCTGGGTTACCGCCGAATATGGCATGCTGCCTCGCTCCACCGGCAGCCGGATGCGCCGCGAAGCATCTTCTGGAAAACAGTCGGGAAGAACTCAGGAAATTCAACGCCTGATCGGTCGCTCCTTACGCGCAGTGGTCGATATGGAAGCACTTGGTGAAAGACAGATTTCGCTCGATTGTGACGTCATTCAAGCCGATGGCGGTACGCGCACGGCCTCAATTACCGGTGCCTATGTGGCGCTCAAAGACTGCCTCAGCTGGATGCAGGCAAGATCGATGATCGGAAATAATGTCTTGAAGGACAATGTCGCGGCGATTTCCTGCGGAATCTACAATGGAACGCCGGTACTTGATCTCGATTATGACGAAGATTCAGAGGCCGAGACAGATGCCAATTTTGTCATGACCGGTACCGGTGGCATTGTTGAAATTCAGGGCACAGCCGAAGGGGCGCCCTTTAGTGAAGAAGAATTTGCCGCTCTCATTGGCCTTGCAAAAAAGGGTATTGGCGAATTGGTTGACCTGCAAAATCTCTCTATTTGAATTGAGAAGATAATGCGATCGATTGAACCCAAAAAACTGGTTCTGGCCAGTCACAACGCCGGCAAACTGGTCGAAATCCGGCAATTGATGGAACCCTATGGTTTCGACATCACATCAGTTGCCGAGCTGGGATTACCAGAGCCCGTGGAAGACGGAAAGTCGTTTGAAGAGAACGCCTATACCAAGGCAGTTGCTGCAGCCAAGGCAACCGACATGGTAGCACTTTCCGATGACAGCGGCCTGTGTGTCGACGCCTTAAACGGTGATCCGGGCATCTACACTGCCGACTGGGCGGAAAATGAAGACGGGTCAGGCCGGGATTTCAACATGGCGATGCAAAAGGTCGAAACTGCCCTGCAAGCCAGAGGTGCAACTTCCGCCGATGAACGAACAGGCTATTTTTGCGCTGTGCTGTGTCTGTGCTGGCCCGATGGGCATGCCGAATATTTTCGCGGCGAAGCTCACGGTACCTTGATCTGGCCCCCGCGTGGTGAGCAGGGCTTTGGCTATGATCCGGTCTTTTTGCCGAACGGCCATGAACGCACATTCGGTGAGATGAGTTCGGAGGAAAAACACTCCTGGTCTCCCACTGCAGACCAGAATGACGGACTGTCACACAGGGCCCGTGCATTTGCCAAATTCGCGGAAGCCTGTCTTGGATAAGACGTCGAATCAGGACGATGGCTCGGCTGGATTCGGGGTCTATGTTCACTGGCCCTTTTGCGCAGCCAAGTGCCCCTATTGTGATTTCAACTCACATGTGCGCCACACCGCACCCAACCAGGCCGACTATGCTGCAGCATTTGAGGCTGAGATTGCCCATATGGCCGCCATGCAGCCGGGACGCCAGGTAACTTCTGTATTCTTCGGTGGTGGCACACCATCACTGATGCAGGCCGACACTGTCAGCCGGATACTGGCGGCCATTCATAAAGCCTGGCCTTGCTTGCCGGATATGGAAATCACTCTGGAAGCAAATCCAACCAGCGTCGACGCTTCGCGGTTCCGCGATTATCGCGCTGCCGGTGTCAACAGGGTTTCGCTAGGTGTGCAGTCGCTTGATGATGACCAGCTTAAATTTCTTGGCAGACTGCATTCGGCCGCTGAGGCTCGTGCTGCCATTTCTCTGGCGCGCGAGACATTTCCGAGGATCTCATTTGATCTGATCTATGCCCGCCCGAACCAACAGCTGGATCAATGGGAACAGGAACTCAACGCAGCCATCGATCTGGCGGCGGACCACTTGTCGCTTTATCAACTGACGATTGAACAAGGCACGCCGTTTTTCGACTTGCACAAGCGCGGAAAGATTATTGTTCCGGAATCGGAACAAGCCGCTCAACTGTATGAACTTACGCAGAACATCACCGAAAAACGCGGACTGCCCGCCTATGAAATTTCCAACCATGCCCGTCCCGGCAGCGAAAGCCGCCACAATTTGACTTATTGGCGCTTTGGCAACTGGGCGGGGGTCGGTCCGGGGGCTCATGGTCGACTGACGATGAATGACGGACGGCATGCAATTTCAACCCATAAACACCCGGAAACCTGGTTGAAACAGGTGCTGGATAAAGGTCATGGAATCACTGAAAACGACATCCTGTCCAGCGAGGATGCTGGCGACGAATTTCTGCTGATGGGACTTCGGTTACGGGAAGGTTTGAGCGAAACCCGTTACCAGCAGGAAAGTGGCAAACCGCTTGATGGCGACCGTCTGGCGGGGCTTATGGAGTTGGGCATGATTGAGAGAATCGATGGTAACCGGATCAGAGCCACATCTCAGGGCTGGTTGGTCCTTGACGCCGTAATCGCCGATCTGGCTTCGTAAAATTGATAAGAAACTTTGCCGGCTTAAAAAACCTATCTGGCAAATGACGTTGGCGCCGGTGAGACGATGACCGGCTGACCTGCTTCCAATCGATGGACGACAAGTGCGCGCTGCAAACGACCATCTGCTTCAAATCGAAAAATCCCTGTAGCGCCCCGAAACCCTGCTCGGCTTTGAATCTGGTTGGCCGCGAAGGGTGCTTGAGCACTACGCCTAAGCAATTCGGCCGTGAGGGATATCGCGTCATATCCCAATGCGGCAGTGACAGTCGGTTCATTGCCATAGATCGTGCGATAGCGAGCAGAAAACTGCGCGAAATTGACCTTGTCCGCCCCGGCATAGATCGCACCATTGAGCACGCTGTCTATTTTCTTGGTGCTGGTCCATTGACCAGACCCCATGATCTGCTTGTCCTGCAGATTGATACCGGCAGTTTTCAGCGTTCCTAGAATCAAGGCTGGCACTTGGCCACCTTCAGGAATGTAAATGGCATTGGCATTTTCAACCATTTGCACGACCGACTGGGCTGCCGTGAGGATTGCATCGGAATTGCGTGCATAGCGCACAACCGAAACGATTTGGCCGCCCCAACTGTCATAGGTGCGTCGCAGTTCCCGTTCTGCCAGACGCCCGTAGGAACTTTCTGGTAACAGGGCGACAACCCTGTTGGCACCAAGAGACAGTCCATAGCTCAGCGTGCGGCGGATATCTGCATCTGGCGCAAAAGAAAGCAGGTAAATGCCGGGACGGGCTCTCGCAATGTCCGATGAGAATGCAATCATCGGGATTTTCGCTGGTTCGGTCACACCGGATGCGGCGCTGACATTGGCCGAGAACAAGGGACCCAAAACAAGGCTGGCACCTTCATCACGGGCTTGCGAAGCCAGAATCGCTGCCTCAGATGGCTGGCCCTTGGTATCTTTGATGACCCGTTGAAAACTCCCGCCGGCAAAGTCTCGCATTGCCATTTTGGCGGCATTGGCCATTTCGGTACCGGCAAGTCCGGCAGCACCAGACGCCGATTTAGGCAAAATCATGGCTATTCGAACAGGGCCAGAACCAACCGATTCACCTTCAACCTGGGAACTCAGGGGACGAATCGGGATTGTTGCGTCGGTCTGCGATGACAAACGTCCATTTGATCCGCGCTGTGAATTTTCAATCTGATAGGCACTTTGTTGGCAAGAAGTAAGAATCAGGGCCGAGATCACCACGAATTTGCGCGAAGATTTAAGGAAAGAGGGAACCGAGATGCTGGTCAACTAATTATTCCGTGGGGTCTGAAAATTGGCAGATCAAGCCAGAACCGGCACCTTACCCCTCGGGCACCTGATAACAGGTTAGACCGAACAGGATATTGTCTCAAGAGAGTGTGTTTACGTTTTGATCAGCTTGGAGCAGGGTGCGGTCCATGAAGATTGAAAAATCGAATTCTTTCCAGTTGCTGGGCATGTCGGTACCCGCCGCCCAACTACCTGCTGGACTCTATGTGGTGGCAACACCAATTGGCAATCTCGGCGATATTACCCTGCGGGCGCTTGAAACACTTGCCGGATGCACAATCATTGCCTGCGAAGACACCCGCAAAAGCGGCATATTGTTGAAACGCTTTGGTATCGACCGCCCAAAAGTCTCTTATACGGAGCATAATGCCAATGTAAGGGGTCCCGATTTGCTGCGCCAGATTTCCGAGGGTGCTGCCGTGGCCTTGATCAGCGATGCTGGCACGCCGCTGGTCAGCGATCCGGGATTCCGACTGGTGCAGCAAGCGGCGGCTCTCAAACTGCCGGTCATTCCGCTGCCCGGTGCCAGTGCTCCGCTGGCCGCATTGGTTGGCAGCGGTTTGGCCAGTGATGATTTTCGTTTCTGTGGCTTTTTGCCAAGCAAGTCTCAGGCCAGAATCCAACGTTTAAGCCAACTGGCACGAGATCCATACACGCTAATTTTTTTCGACAGTCCCAACAGGTTAAAAGCAACGCTTTCAGCGATGGTTGGAGAATTTGGTGCCGACAGAAGGGCAGTGGTTGCCCGTGAACTGACAAAAATGCATGAAAGTTTCTATCGCGGATCGCTTGAGGAACTGAATCAGGAGTTTGAGGCAATGGGCAAAGTCCGCGGCGAAATCGTCATCGTCGTGGCGGGTGCTTCGCCCTCACCTGTATCTGAAGAAAACGTGGAAAATCAATTGCGTGAGGCGCTTCAAATGATGAAAACCAAACAGGCGGCCGCCTTTGTGGCCAAATCGAGCGGACTCTCCAAACAGGAACTCTACAAACAGGCTCTGACATTGAAAGATGACTTATAAGCGACGACAGGCTTATCGTCGCGGCCACCAAGCTGAATGGCTTGCAGCAATCATGCTGCAGCTGAATGGATTTCGAATCGCTGCAAGGCGGTTCAAAACGCCTGTGGGTGAAGTAGATCTGATCGTCCGAAAACAGGAACTGATCGTTTTTGTTGAAGTAAAAGCCCGATCTTCTCACCAGGTGGCACTGGACAGCATCAATCCAACTTCGCAACGCCGTATCGCCGCCGCAGCCATGTGGTGGTTGGGCCAGCAACCCGATGCCGGTCACTTGAGCTGGCGGTTTGATGTAATCACGGTTGCGCCACGCAGCTGGCCACGCCATTTCAAAGACGTTTGGTAAAGAAGAAAATCGCAACCCTTGCAATTCCACCCGCATCGCTAAATACAGTTTATACCAGCCTGACAGGAATCTACACATGTCTCTTCGCGTCGCCGTCCAGATGGACCATATCAATACCGTCCAGATCGAAGGGGATTCCACCTTCGCCCTGATGCTGGAGGCTCAGACCCGGGGACATTCGCTATTTCACTACGAAGTTGATGGATTGAGCATGCGCGATGGTGAAATATTTGCCGGCTGCGAGCCTGTCACCGTTCAAGACGTCAAAGGCGAACATTTTAATCTGGGTGAAACCAGCAAACAAAACCTTGCGGAAATGGATGTCATCCTGATGCGCCAGGATCCGCCTTTTCATATGGGATATATCACCGCAACCCATCTGCTGGAACGAATCCACGGCACCACCAAAGATAAAACTCTGGTGGTCAACAATCCTGCTGAAGTTCGCAACGCACCTGAAAAGATTTTTGTTACGGAATTTCCTGAGCTGATGCCGGAAACCCTGATTACCCGCTCACGAGACGAAATTCGCAAGTTTCGCGAGGAGTTCAAGGATATCATCATCAAGCCGCTGTATGGAAATGGCGGTGCTGGAGTGTTCCGAATTCAGGAAGGTGACCAGAATCTGTCATCGTTGCTCGAAATGTTCGAAATGACCTGGCCGGAACCATTCATTGCCCAGCGCTACATGAAAGAAGTTCGCTCCGGTGACAAGCGCATCATCCTGATCGATGGCGAACCAGTCGGTGCCATTAACCGGATCCCATCGGAACACGAAGCCCGCTCCAACATGCATGTGGGTGGCCGTGCCGAAGCAATCGACATGACCCCCCGGGAAGAAGAGATCTGTGCCGCCATCGGCCCGGAACTGAAACGTCGCGGCTTTATATTCGTCGGAATTGATGTGATTGGCGACTATATGACCGAAATCAATGTCACGTCGCCAACCGGCATTCGCGAGGTCAAAAAATTTGGTGGTGCCGATATTGCAGCACTGTTTTGGGATGCGGTTGAATCAAAGCGACTTTAAGATCAGTTCAGAAGTTAACCCGTCGTTTACCATGAATTAGTTACCAAGTAGGGGTTCCACCTGAACGACAGCGTTTTCGTTTTGTGCCCCTCGCGCCGGAATCTCAGGTGGGCTAAATTAGAGCGAATCGGTAGCGTATCGGCAGCCGATAATATTTGAGAACCCCTGGTCCATGTTGTGTGTTCGGACCGTCTGCTAGCGAAACGAACACTCATGACGCTGTGTCATAGTTTAAAATTGGTGGCAACGACCTTCATTGCGGGCGTCGCCATACCGATCGACCTGGTCGCAGCGCAAGAAGTTACGCTCACCGACATCCTGCCAGACCAGAGCATCGCCAATAGCGGCATTATGCTGATAATATTTGTTGGCGCCTTTGCGTTTGCAATGTGGTCAGCAACATGGCTCATTCGCGAACGCCGCATGCTGGACGAAAATAACCGAAGAGTTGAACTTGAACTAGCCGACCTGAAGGCCCGTCACGAGCGCGCCCAGGCACTGCTCGATGTGCCCGACCAACGTGTTGTGATCTGGGAAAACCGCGAAGACTCACCGGTTTGCAGAGGTCAATTGCCGGAAAATACAAATGCCCCTGCTGATCCAACACAGTTTATTGCCTTCGGCACGTGGATGAATGCCCAGTCGGCTCAGTCATTTGAACATGCGGTGGACCGGTTGCGCCGATTAGCGGAGAGCTTTGATCTTACAGTGGAGACAAAATCGGGAACCGTTGTTGAAGTTCAGGGACGGGCTTCGGGTTCACATGCATTTGTCAGATTTATCAGCCTTTCTGGTGACCGGGCCGCTCTGGCAGCATTGGAAGCTCAGCACACCCGACTGATGCAGACCACGGATACGATGAAATCATTACTGGAAGCGATTCCGTTTCCGGTCTGGTTGCGTGACCAGCAATCCCAGCTGACATGGGCCAATCAGGCCTACGTTGACGCTGTTGACGGCGAAGACCTGGATATGGTGAGCGAGGACAATCGCCACCTGCTGGATGAGAATGTCCGTAAACAGGTCACAGCAGCCCATAACCAGGAACTCGAAACAGCCGGTGGGAAGATCAGCCAGATTCGTGAGCGCCTGCCCGCCACAATATCCGGCGACCGTCGCATGATGGATGTCAGCGAAGTATTCTATACCGGAGGCTCAGCCGGTCTGGCCGTCGACATGAGCGAAGTGGAAGAGGTCCAGTCGAACCTGCGACGGACGCTGGAAAGTCATGCCCAGACCATGAACCAGCTGGCCACAGCCGTCGCCATCTTCGATGAAAAACGTCACTTGGTTTTCTATAACTCCGCATTTGAAGATTTGTGGAAACTGGAGCCACGCTTTCTGGACGATGAACCTGACAATGGAGCGCTGTTTGACGCATTACGCGAAGCCGGCAAGATAGCGGAACAGCCCGACTGGTCAAAATGGCGCAATGGACTGCTGGAAGTTTATGAATCCACTCAACCTCAGGAAGACTGGTGGCATCTGCCCGACAGGCGCACATTGCGCATCATCGCCAGCCCCCAGAAGCAGGGCGGCGTCACCTGGGTATTTGAGAACATCACCGAACAACTGGAAATGGAAAGCCGTTATATCGCTTTGACCCAGGTTCAGGGCGAAACCCTGGATCATCTTAGCGAAGCCATCGCAGTGTTTGCGCCCGATGGCAGGTTGAAGCTTTCCAATCCATCTTTCCAGAAACTGTGGGCGCTGGACGACGAACAGGTCGCCGCCAATACGCCGATTGCTGATATTACCGAATTGTGCAGCCAGTCGATCGACGATCCAACGGTCTGGAAAGAACTGAGTACCGGAATCACAGGTGTATCCGATGCCAGGAAGACCTTGAGTGGACGGGTGACGCTAGGGCCGGATACGATCTTGGACTATGCTCTGGTTCCGCTGCCCAATGGCCAGACATTGCTGAGTTTTGCCGACGTTTCCGCGAATGTAAATCTTGAGCACACTTTGAAGGAACGCAACGAGGCCCTGGAAGCTGCGGAACGTTTGAAAAACGCCTTTATTGAGCATGTGTCGTATGAATTCAGAGCACCTTTGACCAATATCAAAGGCTTTGCCGAAATGCTGCAGCAACCGGCATTCGGGCCGCTAAACGAGAAACAGTCGGAATATGTCTCTCATATCGCCGCCTCATCCAACGTGCTTCATGCACTGGTAGATAACCTGCTGGACCTGGCGACTGTCGATGCGGGTATTATGGAGCTGGATCTGCATCAGGTCGAAATGCGCGACACGATGCGCACGGCAGCAAAAAGCGTTGCCGAACTGTTGCACGACAAACGCGTCACGCTGAATTTGATTCCAGCACGCCAGGCCGCTGCGCAGGGCCAATTTGTTGCAGATGCCAATCGGGTTCAACAGGTTCTGTACAACCTTCTGGCCAATGCGGTGACATTTTCACCCGAGGGTTCATCAATCACGCTGGAAAGCGAAATTGACCAGGATTCCGTAGCCTTTGTTGTCAGCGATCTTGGTCCCGGAATTCCCAAAGAACAGCGGGCCAGTCTGTTTGAAAGATTTAGCAGCCGTGCCCAGGGCGACGGAAGAAAAGGAGCGGGACTTGGACTGGCCATTGCCCGCTCTCTTGTCGAACTGCATGGTGGCAGCCTTATCCTCGACACCACCTGCACCACGGGCACCCGGTTTATCTGCCGTTTCCCGAAATTGCCCAGCTCCGACACCGAGCCAGCCAGACAAGCGGCTCAATAGGGATCATGATCACAGATTATATCCTACAAACAGCAGCATATTCTGTGAGTTGCTAATGAAAAGTGCCGCACGTGAAGACCTGCTTCGTCAATTTCTGGCCAAACACGGGCACGGAGACAGCCCCCGCTCACATCTGACTGGCGACGCTTCGACACGATCCTACGAATTGATTCAACCGCCAGGCAAATCCAGCCTGATTTTGATGGATGCTCCCCCGCAGCCCGACGGTCCCCCCATCCTGGATGGCAAACCCTACAGTCAAATTGCTCATCTGGCTGAAAATATGCGCTCCTTTGTGGGTGTCGCCGATCGTCTTCGAGAAAATGGATTTCGCGTCCCTGAAATATTCGCACATGACCTTGATCTGGGTCTGTTGCTGATTGAAAATCTGGGTTCCACCGGGATAGTCGATGCCAAGGGAAAAGCCATCTGCGAGCGGTATCTCGCATCGATGGAGACGCTGGCCGAGATCCACAATCATACATGGCAATCCAGCGTCGACCTGGCGGATGGCAGCACTCACACTCTCCCACCCTTTGATCGCGATGCCATCCTGATTGAAGTCGACCTGCTGGCCCAATGGTATGCACCTTACAAGCTTGGGCACCCATTATCGAGAGAGCAGCTAGCCGGTTTCTCTGCGGTCTGGCAGGATCTGGTGCCGATAATCCAGAGTGCCGAACCATCGATATTGCTGCGGGATTATCACTCTCCGAACATCATCTGGATGGACAATGCGGTTGGCGCTGATCGAACTGCATTGATCGATTTTCAGGACGCGCTGATTGGGCCAACCGCCTATGATGTCGCTTCCATCGCCCAGGATGCGCGCATCCCCATAAGGCCGGAACTGGAATCCCAGTTGATTGATCGCTATCTAATGCACCGCAATTCCATCGATGTGGATAGTTTCAAACAGGCCTATGCCATCTTGGCAGCTCAACGGGTCACCAAAGTTCTGGGCATTTTTGTCCGGCTGTCACAGCGTGACGACAAGCACATCTACCTGGGCAACCTGCCGCATGTGGAATCATATTTGAAAAGAGCACTTCAGCATCCGGTATTGGGCGCATATCGTGAGTGGCTTGAAAGCGTATTGAAGTTTTAGATATCTGGCGCGGAGCAGGCATGGATCGCACTCAAAACATCAATACCGGCATGGTACTGGCAGCAGGTCTTGGAACCCGCATGCGCCCGATTACCGACAATATTCCCAAACCGCTGGTGTCGGTAGCTGGCAAAACCCTGTTGGATCGCGCACTTGATGCATTGGCAGCAGGTGGCGTTAAGCGTGCCTTCCTCAACGTGCATTACCTGGCCGATCAGATTGAACAGCATGTCGACGCCCGCAGCCTGCCCGAGATCCTCATATCAGACGAACGGTCTGAGTTGCTGGATTCCGGTGGTGGTGTGAAGAAAGCCATTGCTGACGAACCGGATGGACCTTTGATCATTTTGAACGGTGATTCGTTCTGGATCGATGAGGACAGTTCCAACATCCAGCGCATGAAATCCCTTTGGGATCCCGAAGCCATGGACATGTTGTTGCTGGTGGCGGCAAAGAATCAGGCAGTCGGATATGATGGTGCCGGTGATTTTTTCATCGACGATCGACAAATACTGGCCCGTCGGAATGATGCAGAGACCGCCCCTTATATTTATGCAGGAGCGATCATTACGCGCATAGGTAATATAAGATCTGTATCGGATACGAAATTTTCTCTGAACCACCTTTTTGATAAAGCCATTCAACGAAATCGGTTGTACGGTTGTCGCCTAGATGGTTTATGGTTGCACGTGGGCACACCGGCTTCGATCGAAGAGGCAGAACTGGCTATTGACCGACACGCAGCAAACAGCGGACCAAACTCCGACATCAAGGACACGTGACGGGCTGCCAAATATCTCCTCGATTCCACCTGGAGTGGCATTCCTGCCGACATTGATAGATGCTATTTTCGATGGCAGCCTGATCGAAGGATATGCTCCCCAGGACGATCCGCTGGCTTTGGCCAGCCTGACCATCTGGGTGCCAACGCGCCGCGCTGCCCGTGCGCTGGCAGGTGAATTTGTCACCCGATTTAACGGTGAATCGGCTCTGTTGCCCATAATTAAAACTTTGGGTGGAGTGGATGATGACGAGTTTACGGGTGACAAAGACAACTTCGATGAAAACGCCCATCTTGACGCCATCATCCCTCCGGTCAAACGCCACCTGATCTTATCGCGACTGGTCAACGGCTGGTCCCAATCTCTTAATCAGCAACAGCGCGACCTTTATCGCGGTGACGACGTGGTAATGCCATCTTCGTTGAGTGACGCCATCTGGTTTGCCGCCGAACTGGCGCGGCTGATGGATACTGTTGCAACGGAAGAGTCGGACTGGAACCTGATGCAGGATTTGGTTCCCCAGGATCATGCAAACTGGTGGCAATTGACTCTCGAATTCCTCAAGATCGCAACGACTCAGTGGCCGGCTATCCTTGAGGAAATGGGCCTGCAGGACGCGGCGAGCCAGCGCGCGCTATTGCTCAGACATCAGGCCGATTCCTACAATAAAAACGGCAGTTCAGGGCCAGTCATTGCGGCAGGGTCGACAGGTTCAATTCCCGCAACCGCAGATTTGCTCAAGTCGATTGCCCATCTGCAAAATGGTGCCGTTGTTCTGCCCGGTCTGGATCGGGATCTGGATAACGAAACCTGGGAAAAGGTCGATCTTGCCGACAATGACTTTGATGACCGGGGCACCGCCCCCGGGCACCCTCAATATGGTCTGAAGAAGTTGCTCTCCCATCTGGGCTCCTCAAGATCACTGCAGGATATCGTTCATCTGGGAAGCAACAGCGAAATCGGTGACCTGCGACTGCGAGAATTGCTGGTCAGCGAAGCGCTACGCCCGCCCCAATCAACCGACAATTGGCAAAGCCTGTCGACGAAGATCTCATCGCAGCAAATGCAAAAAGCACTTGAAGGTGTCGCGCTGATTGAAGCAGATGGTGATCGCCAGGAGGCATTGGCCATTGCCCTGGCGCTGCGCCAAACTTTGGAACAGCCGACAAAAACTGCTGCCTTGGTTACGCCCGACCGCGGCCTTGCCCGTCGGGTTGCAGTTGAGCTGGAGCGATTTGGCATTGCCGTTGATGATTCAGCTGGCCAACCGCTACGCAATACGCCAGAGGGCAATTTCCTGCGCCTGGTTTTGTCAGTTGCTTTTGGTCCTGATTCTGCCCTGTCAGTGATCAGTCTTTTGAAACACCCAATAAGCCTGTTTGGTGAAGAACCGGCACGGGCGCGTCACGCGGCCCGCCTGTTTGAGCTGGCAATCCTGCGCGGCGCTTCGATATGTCCCGTCGGGGGACAGTATCTCAGCAACGCAAAACGCAAATATGCCACCCTGCAGGACAAGACGATTAGAACCCATCGAGCATTGCGACGCCTGTCTGAAAATGATTGGGGCGACCTGTTCTGGCTGGCCGGGAAACTGGATGAGATATTCGCCAACAGCGACCTGAGCGACTGTTCAGCATGCGCTGTCGATGAGCTGACCCACCACACAATTCGAATTTTAGAAGCCTGCGCCGTTGATCATGAAGGCCGCTTCAATCATCTTTTCGGTTCTGAAAACGGCCGCGCTCTGGCCGATTTTCTCATCGAGCTGACAGACCACGGCTCGATGCTGGATGCCCAGCCAGATCAGTGGCCGGATGTATTTGACGCTTTGATGGGCAATCGCGTTGCCCGGTCGGTCGGCCGTACGCACTCACGTGTTGCCATTCTCGGTCCACTGGAAATACGCCTGCAAAGCTTTGATCGAATCGTGCTGGGTGGATTGAATGAAAAGACCTGGCCGTCGAACACCCAAAATGATGCCTTTCTATCTCGCCCGATGAAGTCAGCTTTGGGATTGCCACCACCGGAACGCCGCACCGGTCTCGCTGCCCATGATTTTCAAATGCTCATGGGTACCAGGGACGTTATTCTCACCCGCGCAACAAAATCCGACAACGCGCCGACCATTGCATCGCGATGGCTGCAAAGGCTGACGATATTGGTTGGCGAAAAGGTCACCACTTCACTGTGTGATCGCGGGAACTGCTACCTTGAGTGGGCTGGTTTGCTAGATTCTCCAGACCAACGAGCACAACCTTGCAGCCAACCGCGACCGACGCCTCCACTGTCTGCGCGACCGACAGGCTTGTCGATCACCGATATTGAAACCTGGGTAATGGACCCCTATGCAATTTACGCCAAGCGCATATTGAAACTGGTTCCACTCGACCCACTGGCCCGAGAGGCGGATGCGCGTGAACGGGGCGAGCTCTATCACGCGATCGTTGAAGACTTTGTAAGTCAGGTCACAGATCCTGATGCAGAAGACGCCCTTGATCAACTGACCGGGATCGCCCGTCGTCATTTTGACGCCGCCGCCATACCACCCGATGTCGCCGTGCAATGGTGGCCGCGATTTCAGTCGATCGCAGTCAACTTGCTGTCCTGGCACCGCGAGCAGATGAAGCAAGTTGAGAAACCCTTTGTTGAGTTGAGTGGTCACACCAAGGTCGGTCTGGACGGATTTTCCCTGAGTGGACGGGTCGACAGAATCGACCGGTTGAAAAACGACACCTTAGCCATATTCGATTATAAAACCGGACTGGAACCAAAGCTTAAGGCCGTCTCCGACCTCAACGCCCCGCAATTGCCTTTGGAAGCTGCCATGGCGGTGCGAGGTGGATTTGGCGAAGAGTTGAAACGCTCCACCAGCAAGCTGGGTTATGTTCGGCTGCGTCCGGGATCGGACCTGCAGGTCGACACTATTGGCAAGTCTGGATCTGACTCATCTCAGGCGCATGATCTGGGCGAAGAATCATGGGCCCAGCTGCGCGATCTCATCAACGCTTACCGATCACCTGAAAAAGACTATCGATCAAAGGCGCGACAAGCACCCGAGAAAGCCTGGGAGTCCGACTATGATCACCTGGCAAGAGTTCGAGAATGGACTGTTGTCGACGATGAGGGGAGCGACTGATGGGTCGAGACCTGACGATCGATGAACATACCAAACTTTCGCAAGGAAGGGCTTCAACGCCGACCAATTCTGCTTGGGTGTCAGCCAATGCAGGATCCGGCAAGACCTATGTTTTGGCGCAACGGGTCGTGCGGCAATTATTATCCGGTGTCGATCCATCGCGAATATTGTGCCTCACCTATACAAAGGCTGCAGCTGGTGAAATGTCCAACAGAGTGTTTGACATTTTGGGGCAATGGGTTGGCCTGAATGATGCGGAACTCAGCGACGAAATTGAACGCATTGAGGGGATGCCAGCGTCGCCCGCTCAACTGGCCCGTGCCCGCATTCTTTTTGCCCGTGCGCTTGAAACACCTGGTGGTCTGAAAATTCAAACCATCCATGCATTCTGTGAGGCCCTGTTGCACCAGTTTCCATTGGAGGCGAATGTTCCTGGAACATTTACGGTGATGGACGATCAGATGCAGCGCCAGCTGATGGCACAAGCACGCCAATCCATTGCACTGACCGCGCACGCCAGGCCTGACAGTTCAATTGGCAGCGCCTTTCTTGATCTGATGGACTTGGCGTCCGATGCCCAAATCAACAAAGTATTTGGTGAAATCGTCAACCAAAGGGAACCGCTTGCCAGTTGGTTGGAACGCATTGGCGGGCCCGAAGCAGCAACTGGACACGCTAGACAACTGCTGGAGTTTGAGCCATCCGACAGTGTTGAAAGCCTCACAGACGCGGCTCTCGGCACCAGCCTGTTTCAGCAACTTGATTGCCGGGAAATTGCTGTGTTTGCTGAGTCTACGGGCGCAACCAATTCACTGAAACTGGCAGCCCAATTGAGAGCTTTCCTCACTGCGCAATCGCCGCAGGAAGCAGCAATCGCTGTTGACGATATCCTGCTGACAAAGACTGGGACATTACGCAGTTTTGGCAAATATCCTTCCAAAGACATAGAAAATCGGTTTCCCGGCCTGCGGAGCCAGATGGAAGCTGACGGAGAGCAATGGCTGGCGGCAAAATCCCGCATCAAAACTTTGCAACTGATCCTCAAGACCCAACCGCTGCTCGTGGTTGCTGAGGCAATGATTAGCTATTACGCGCAGGAAAAGCGACAGCGAGGATTGCTCGATTTTGATGACCTGATCGATCGCACAGCAGACTTATTGTCTCGCAGCGACGCCCGCGCCTGGGTACTTTACAAGTTGGATCTTGGCATTGACCACGTCTTGTTGGATGAAGCCCAGGACACAAGCCCCAAACAGTGGCAAATCATTTCGGCGCTGGCTGACGAGTTTTTTACCGGTCAATCCGCCCGTTTGGCCCAGCGTACCGTTTTTGCGGTGGGAGATGAAAAACAATCCATCTATTCATTTCGGGGTGCTGAGCCGCGAAATTTTGCCGAACAGAAACGCCGCTATCAGCGGCAGGCTGATGCTACCCAAAAAACCTTCGAAGATGTGGCGCTTGGATTGTCATTTCGATCTACCATGGATGTTCTGGCGGCCGTCGATGCGGTCTTTGATATCGAAGAACATGCAAAGGGAGTGACCTTTGACGCAACACCGCCCGCACACACTGCCGCTCGTCAAAAAGACGCAGGTTCTGTGGAAGTGTGGGATCTGATCGAAGCTGCGCCGGGAGATGATCCTGAAAACTGGCATGTGCCGATTGACATTGCGGGCCAGCACCAGGCGCTGTTATTGGCCGATAAAATGGCTGGCCAAATCGCGTCCTGGGTTGGCACTGAATCAATAGAAGCCACCGGCAAAAAAATCACCGCCGGAGACATTCTTGTACTGGTGCGATCCCGGGACCGGTTTGTCGGAGCCTTGAACAGGGGACTGAAGGCTCGCGGAATTGCCGTTTCTGGTGCCGATCGGTTGATCATCACCGATCATATTGCGATCAAGGATTTGATCGCGCTGGGACAAATCACTCTGACGCCACAGGATGATTTGGCACTTGCGGCAGTTCTGAAATCTCCGTTGATCGGATTGTCGGAAGACGATTTGTTCAATCTGGCGCAAAATCGATTTCTCTCGACTACAGAACTTACCTTGTTTGAAGCCCTCAAGCATGCCGAAGGCCAACAATTTTGCGATGCATTTGATCAAATCACCCAGTGGCAAAAACTGAGTGACCAAGTCCCGGTATATGAATTTTATGCTCGAATACTTGGCACAATGGGTGGGCGGAAAAAGATTTTGGCCCGCCTTGGCAATGAAGCTGAGGACGTCATGGACGCTTTTCTCGATACCGCACTCGCCTATGAACAGGGCAGCCTGCCCGGATTGCAGGCGTTTCTTGAAGCATTGCAGGAGGACCAACCGGAAATAAAACGCGAAATGGACGCCTCTGCCGGAGAGGTCCGCATAATGACCGTGCATGCCGCAAAAGGACTTGAGGCACCAATCGTCTTTCTTGTCGACAAAGGCAGCCAGGCATTTCAGAGCCAGCACGCACCCAGTTTGTATGGCTGGTCAGAGCAAGATCAAGAGGCCTGCTATCTCTGGGTTCCCAAGAGCGACCAGCATTGCAGCAAAACCCTGGACCTGCGCGATGATGAAAGGCGCCGTGCAGAAGAAGAATATCGCCGTCTGCTATATGTTGGCATGACCCGCGCAGAAGATCGCCTGATCATTTGCGGATACCGGGGCAAGACCAGCCCCGGCACACCAAACTGGCATGACATGGTCCGCACTGCATTGGAGCCCGACTGGCAGGATGTCTATGCCAGCGGCGACGGCGGCGACGGCGGCGACGATGGCGGCGATGGCGGCGATGGCGGCGACGAACCCGGAGAAGAAGTGCTGTGGCATCGCTGGAAGGCACCAGGTTCTCCAGCGACAATCGTCAAGCCGGAAAACCCTGACGCTTCTTCTGTACCTATCAAGTCCGCGAAATTGCCTGACTGGATATCCAAGGTCTTGCCGCCAGAGATCAAATTACCACGACCGCTCAATCCTTCGGGGGCGCAAGCTGTAATTGATGAGTCGCTGGCGCAGCAACCGGCGCTCGCCTCACCCTTTCAGCAAAAATCGATGGACCCAAATGCCCCTGACCCAAGGCGGCGGGGAACAGCATTACATAAACTGCTTCAGGTACTGCCGGATTTGGAGGAATCAAGCCGCTGGTCTGAAGCCGAAGCCTACCTTGCTGCACAATTGCCACAATATACCCCGGAATTGCGCCACGACATGCTGCAATCCTTAAGAAACGTATTAGATCACCCTCAACTGACAGATTGTTTCGACCCTCAAACGAGCCGCGGGGAAGTGTCGTTAATGGGCACAATTGCCACGAAATATGGCCCTCGTTCGGTTTCTGGCCAGATAGACCGGCTGTCCGTTGGCTCAGAGGAGGTGGTGATTCTGGACTACAAGACGAATTTGCAAGTACCCGGACCAGATGATCAGATACCTCCTGATTATGTCACACAACTGGCGCTATATCGCGAGCTGGTGGCACGCCTTTATCCCAAAATGCCGATCAAATGCATGCTGGTCTGGACTCATGGCACTGAGGGCCCGCTGATCACCGAGCTTGAAAATGCCAGGCTGGACGCCGCCTATTTGCAAATCGCGCAGCTGTGAACAGATTCAACTGCCGCTGCTTCTTGACCCGCTATGTCCGGCTCCCTACGTTCCCCCCAACGAGGCGCAAACAGTGATTCCCCAAAACCGGGGATCGTTTAGGAGCATAATATGGCGACTGTGAAAACCGACACCGGAAACTTCGATTCTGATGTTCTGAACTCCGATACTCCCGTTGTGGTCGATTTCTGGGCAGAATGGTGTGGCCCCTGTAAAATGATCGCTCCAAGTCTGGAGGAAATTTCCACCGAAATGGACGGCAAGGTAAAGATCGCCAAGGTGAATATGGATGAAAATCCCGACCTGGCAGCCAAATACGGCATTCGCTCGATCCCCACTCTGCTGATGTTCAAGGGTGGAGAACCTGTTGCAATCCAGGTTGGCGCGGCGCCAAAGAACAAATTGTCGGACTGGATTTCCAACGAAATCTGATTCTGAACACCAAACAACCCAACATAGCACCCGGTTCATTCGAATCGGGTGCTTTTTTATGTGGCCTAATTGATGTAGCAAGATTGCGTTCTCCAACGATTGCACTCCAATGACCCAGAATTCTGCACCTCCCACCATCGACGCTGAGACCCAAACTCACCTGCTGTCACAGGCTCTGCCCTACATGCAGGCCCATACCGGCAAGACCATTGTTATCAAATATGGCGGTCATGCCATGGGTGATGCAGAGCTTGGAAAAGCCTTTGCCCGAGACGTTGCATTGCTTCGCCAGTCTGGTGTCGAGCCAATTGTTGTTCATGGGGGCGGGCCCCAGATTGGCGCAATGCTCGACCGCATGGGGATCGAAAGCGAATTCAAGGGCGGTATGAGGGTCACCGACAAAGCGACCGTTGAAATCGTCGAAATGGTGTTGGCGGGATTGATCAACAAGAATATCGTCGCCGATTTCAACGCCGAAGGAGCCCGGGCGATTGGCCTGTGCGGCAAAGACGGCAATATGGTGCGGGCCAAGAAAATGCACCGCACCCAACGGGATCCCGATAGCAAGATTGAAGAAATTGTCGATCTCGGCTTTGTCGGAGAGCCGGAAAAGATTGACACATCGGTGCTTAATACCGTTGTTGGCTCCGGCCTGATACCTATTATTGCGCCTGTGGCTTTTGGCGCTGATGGCGAGACTTATAACGTCAATGCCGACACGTTTGCTGGCGCAGTTGCCGGCGCATTGAGCGCAAATCGACTTCTGTTCTTGACCGATGTTCCCGGCGTACTCGACAAACAGGGCAAGTTGATCCCGCGGCTGAGCATCAAACAGGCGCATGACCTGATAGAAGACGGAACCATTTCGGGCGGCATGATCCCGAAAGTTGAAACCTGTATTGAAGTTCTCAACAAGGGCGTTGAAGCGGTGGTCATTGTCAACGGCAAAGCTCCACATGCGGTGTTGTTGGAACTGTTTACCGATCACGGCGCCGGGACGATGTTTGTACGATGATGGAACAGGATCGGCGCAAAAAACTCAAAACTTCCTTTCAAGACGTTACTGAGTGGGTCTTCGACCTCGACAATACCTTGTATCCACGCCATTGCGATCTGTTTGCCCAGATCGACTGGAAGATGACAGACTATGTGGCTGAGCTTCTTAACATGCCAAAACCGGAAGCCAGAATATTGCAAAAGGAATTATACCGCAGCCACGGCACCACCTTGCGCGGATTGATGGAGCGTTTCGACATCGACCCCCATGACTTCCTCGACAAGGTGCATGACATTGATTATTCGCCTGTCGATCCCAATCCGATCCTCGGTGATCTGATTGCCGCCCTGCCGGGTCGCAAACATATTTTCACCAATGGGGATGTTCCTCACGCCAAACGCACAACCGACAGGTTGGGGATCACTGATCATTTTCACCAGGTGTTTGATATCGTTGCCTCCGACCTGGTGCCAAAACCGGCTGAAGGACCCTATGTCAAATTTCTGCAAAGCCATGCGGTCGACCCATTAAAGGCGGCGATGTTTGAGGACATGCCTCGCAACCTCCATGTGCCGAATAAATTCGGGATGCGTACAGTGCTGGTTACACCGGCACATGACTCAGCACACAATGCCGAAGCCTGGGAACACGAAGTAGTGGAAGATCAGGCAATCGACTTTGCCACGGATCATCTGGATGACTTTCTCGCGGATCTGCTGGAAGCGCTGAATTAGAGTCTTTCGGGCAGATTTCAGATTCCCGACTGAGCCAACAGGTCGGCAAGGCTAACCTGTGGACGCGGGCCTACATGCTGGATGACTTCTGCAGCCGCCAAACCTCCAATCAGTGCGCAATCACGCAATTTATAGTTATGCGTCAGGCCATAGAGGAATCCGGAAGCATAAAGATCGCCCGCCCCAGTTGTGTCTTCCAGAACCTCGATTGCATGGGCAGCAACTTCAATTGATTCTTCGCCCGTAACAATTATCGATCCTTCTTCTCCACGTGTGACCGCAGCCAGAGTGACGTCATCCTTTACCAGCGACATCGCGGTAGCCAGATCTGAAGTCTCGTAGAGGCTCTTCAATTCCGCATCATTGGCGAATATTATGTCGACAGTTCCACTGCGCATCAGTTCCAGAAATTCACCACGATAGCGATCTACACAAAACGGATCTGACAGGGTGATCGCCACCTGCCGCTGATTGTCGTGAGCAATTTGGGCAGCCAGTCTGATAGCATCCTTGGCACGCGGCGGATCCCACAGATAGCCCTCAAAATAGGTGACTTTCGAACGCGCCACCACGTCAGCATCCACGTCTTCCGGACCCAGTTCGACACAGGCTCCAAGATAGGTGTTCATTGATCGCTCGCCATCCGGCGTGACAAAAATCATCGAGCGGGCGGTTGGCGGGAGACCTTCTAAAGGCTTGGTGCCAAAATCCACACCGATTGCCCGGATGTCATGGGTAAAAATTTCGCCCAGATGGTCGTCTGCAACCTTGCCGAAATAGGCTGCCTTGCCTCCCAGGCTGGCAATTCCAGCTGCTGTATTGCCAGCACTGCCACCAGAAGCTTCAATCGCTGGCCCCATCACTTCATAAAGATGTTCCGCACGCGCTGCATCAATCAGGTTCATTGAAGCCTTGATGATGTTTTCACGAACCAGAAAATCATCATCCGCACGGGCAATGATATCGACAATTGCGTTGCCCACCGTCAACACGTCAAAATCGGGATTTGTCACAGAGAGCTCCTGGCCGCCAAATTTGTTGATCAACTAGCGGTAAGTGCAAGGAAAATAAAGCCCCTGACTTGTGTCCCCGAAGGCCCGAACCCATTTAAAGATAAATTCATTACCCACGGAGCAGAGCAAATGAGCGAGCAGGGGCTGATCGGTGCCATTTTGAAAACACTGTCTCAGATGTTTTCACCACCCTTTCGCAGTGTTCTGTGGAAGTCGCTCGGTTTGACGATCGCCCTGTTTGTTGGTTTCTGGATCATTCTTCAGGCCGGGTATGGGGCGTTTTTGGCACCAATGCTCGCCGACTACTCACTTGCCAATACAATGCTTGCCTGGTTATTGGGCGCCGGTCTTGTTTTAGGAATGGGATTTCTTGTAGCGCCGGTATCGTCCGTCTTTGCCGGTGTTTTCCTTGATGAAATTGCCGACGAAGTTGAAACCATCCACTACCCTGGCGACCCCGGAGGCAGGCCCCTGGGAATAACCCAGTCAATTGGTATCACAGCGCGGTTTTTTGGCCTTGTGGTGGTCGGCAATCTGATTGCCCTGATGTTGGTATTATTTCTTGGGCTGGGAGTGCTGATCTTTTTTCTGCTCAACGGCTACTTACTGGGCCGGGAATATTTCCAATTCGCCGCCTTGCGCCATCGATCTTTGGAAGAAGTAACCGAAATGCAAAAGCGATTCGGCTCTGAAATCTTCTTTGCCGGATTGGCAATTGCAGTTGTTTTGATTATCCCGATTGTCAATTTCCTGACGCCCCTGTTTGCCGGTGCATTGATGGTACACGTCTACAAGCGGATTGAACGAAAATCAGTCTGAGCCAGATCACTGAAATTGAGGTTGTTCCAAAGTGACAATCGCGGCTGGAACAGAGCATGTTTTTTCTTTCGCCTTGCACAAATCCGCAATGATGCAGGCTTCACATTCCGGTTTGCGCGCCTTGCAGGTATATCGGCCATGAAGGATCAACCAGTGATGTGCGTGGTAGAGAAATTCTTCGGGAATTCGCCGCATCAGGATATCTTCAATATCGTCGGGAGTTTTGCCGGGTGCCAGACCGGTGCGATTGCCGATGCGGAATATATGCGTGTCCACCGCCATGGTGGAATGCCCAAAAGCCATGGACAGGACGACATTTGCCGTTTTGCGCCCGACGCCCGGTAGTGTCACCAGTGCATCCCGGTCCTGCGGCACCACGCTTCCAAAGTCATCAATCAGCTTTTGGGACAGCGCGATGACATTCTTGGCCTTGTTGCGGTAAAGGCCAATGGTCTTGATATGCTCACGCACCTTTGCTTCACCAAGTGCGAGCATCTTTTCCGGTGTGTCGGCAATTCTAAACAACTCCTTGGTTGCCTTATTCACTCCGACATCGGTGGCCTGAGCAGACAATGCGACTGCAACAACAAGCGTATAGGGATTAACGTGTTCCAGTTCGCCCTTGGGTTCCGGGCGCTGCTGACTAAAGCGGTTGAAAATCTCCCATATTTCAGCCCTGGTATATTTGCTGCGGGGCAGCTTTTTTGGCTTTCGGGAACCGGGCTTATTGGCCATCGCGGATTTGTCAGTTTTCTTGCTCATGCCGGTGATCTATACTCGCTTCATGACCACACACAACATGGCATCCGATTCCATCGTATTTTCAGCACGCCTTTCGCCCTATCGTTCACTGGGGCAAAAGGGGTTCAGAATCCTTTTTGGTCTTGTGGCAGGTGTTTGCCTGATTGTCGGGCTGGTATTTTTTGCGCTTGGTCTGTGGCCAGTGCTTGGGTTTATGGGCCTTGATGTTCTGCTGGTTTACTGGGCTTTTAAATCCAATTTCTGGTCAGCAAAGGCCTACGAGGATGTCGAGATATCCCGTCAGCATGTCCTGTTGCGAAAAGTGAGTCCGAAGGGTCGGAAACGGGACCACACATTTCCACAATTTGGAACCCGGTTTGAGGTCGACCGGCATGATGAGATCGGCATCACAAAAATGCGGCTGGCCCACCGGTTGAACAGCGTTGAGTTCGGCTATTTTCTCAATCCCCAGGATCGTGAGAGTTTTGCATCGGCCTTTCAAACCGCCATGGCCACCGCAAAACGCTGAGCAAGTTTCGGGTGGCGGCATCAGCCCATATTTGATTGATTGCGGTCAACAAGTAAATTGAGGAGTCATCCCATGTTAGCTACAGCCAGCAATTTGCAACCAGCGACAGATTTCACCCATTCCCACGATGATTACGAAACCGTGCGTAGCGTGTTGCAGCACATTACGGAGAATTGGCGCGATCATCCCGACCTGGATGAATTGACGCAACTAACCGGCCTGCCGCCAACGCGATTGCAAAAAACCTTCACCCGCTGGGCAGGCATTTCTCCCAAGGCATTTCTGCAGGCCGTCACTCTGGATCATGCCAAAAAACTTCTGGAAGGCGGATTACCACTGCTGGACACGTCTTATGAGTTGGGCCTGTCAGGTCCGGGTCGGCTTCACGATCTTTTTGTCACCCACGAGGCGATGTCTCCGGGAGTTTACAAAGCACAAGGCGAGGGGCTCGAAATTCGCTATGGATTTCACCAGTCTCCATTCGGAGAGGCTCTGATCATGTCCACCGACCGGGGGCTTGCCGGATTAGCCTTTGCCGACGCCGGTGGCAATACCAGCGATGCGGTTGGGGACGGGCGCCATGAAGGCGAAGTGGGTACCGGCTCCTTCAACAGACCCGAAGCGCTTGATGACATGCGCAAACGGTGGCCGCGCGCAACTTATGTAGAGGACAATGCCTTTACCGCGCCTTACGCGAGACGGATATTTGACCCCTCCTGCTGGACTCCTGACCAACCGCTTCGGGTTGTGCTTATCGGCACCGATTTCCAGATTAGAGTCTGGGAGGGCTTGCTCAAAATCCCCGTTGGCAAGGCGACCACTTATTCTGGGCTGGCCAGCAGCCTCGACAGACCCGATGCGGCTCGTGCAGTTGGCACAGCCGTTGGACGCAATCCAATTTCTTTTGTGGTACCGTGCCACCGGGTGCTTGGCAAATCGGGCAAATTAACCGGTTATCACTGGGGTCTGACGCGCAAGCGGGCGATGCTCGGCTGGGAAGCGGGAATCACCGCTCACTGAGGCGATTGGGCTCAATTGGACGTGCAACTCGGCATCCAGATGATATGCTGGTGCTATGATTCCGGCACAACTGCTCCACCCGACAAAAAAAGGGCTGTATTGCCCGCCCGGAGATTTTTATGTCGACCCGGTCTCAGTTGTACCACGCGCCTTGATCACCCATGGCCATGCGGACCACGCCCGCGCCGGGCATGGTGACGTTTGGGCGACAGGGCAAACGCTCGACATCATGGCAATCCGCTATGGTGTGGATCACTGTCGCCAATCGCATGTTGCCGAACTTCGGCAATCGTTTGATCTGAACGGCGTGACAATCAGCTTCTGGCCTGCCGGACACGTCCTCGGATCTGCCCAGATTTTGATCCGGTTTAATGATCTGCAGATTCTGATTTCCGGCGACTACAAGCGCGGCCTTGATCCAACCTGCGACCCATATGAAAGGGTTCCCACAGAAAAACCGCTGGATGCCTTCATTACGGAAGCTACTTTTGCCCTGCCGGTTTTTCGTCATCGCGACCCACAAGTTGAAATCCAAAAACTTCTCAAATCGGTGGAACAGTTTCCGAACCGGACCCATCTGGTCGGGGTCTATGCACTAGGCAAAGCACAGCGGGTTATCGGATTGCTCCGGCACCAGGGATATGATCAAACCATCTATATTCATGGCGCCCTGAAAAAACTCTGCGATTATTATTCGGACCAGGGAATCGAACTGGGCAGCCTGGAGCCGGCCACACTCGAGAAGGGTCAGAAAGACAGTTTTGCCGGCAAGATTGTTCTCGGACCACCGTCCGCTTTTGTCGACAAATGGGGGCGCCGCTTTGCTGATCCGATAATTTGTTTTGCCTCCGGATGGATGCAGATCAGACAGCGCGCCAAGCAACGCGGTGTCGAGTTGCCCATTATTCTGTCCGACCACTGCGACTGGGACGAACTGATCGACACAATTTCTGACTTGAAACCAAAAGAAGTCTGGATCACCCATGGGCGCGACGATGCTTTGATACGATGGTGCGAACTCAACCAGGTAAAAGCCCGCCCTCTAAATCTGATCGGTTATGAGGAGGAAAACGAATGAAACCGTTTTCCGATCTGCTCGATCGACTGGTGCTCACTCCCTCGCGTAATGGCAAATTGCAACTCCTGAAAGACTATTTTGCGGAGACGCCTGATCCGGACCGGGGTCTCGCCCTCGCCGCGCTGACAGGTAGGTTGGAAATCAACAACCTCAAACCGGCATTGCTGCGCAATCTGATGGCAGAACGCATGGACGACGTCCTGTTCAAGCTCTCATACGATTACGTCGGCGATCTCGCCGAAACCATCGCCCTGGTCTGGGATAGCCAGATGAGAACCGCTGCGGCGGCGACGGCGACAGCGACAGCGGCGACAAGGGCCAAGCCAGGTCCACAGGCCATTTTGCGCGATCAGGGTAATTGTGGCCCAAGACTCAGCGAAGTGATCCACTCGCTCCAGATGGCAGGCAAAACCAACGCTCAAACGGTGCTGACAACCTGGCTGGATCAGCTTGATGCATCGGGGCGCTATGCACTGCTGAAACTCCTGACGGGAGGGCTGAGGATCGGAGTATCCACCCGACTGGCCAAACTGGCGCTGGCAGATCTGGGTCAGGTGGATGTCGCCGAGATTGAAGAATTGTGGCACGGCATTGAACCACCCTTTGTGGACCTTTTCGCCTGGCTGGATGGTAAAGCTGCCAAACCGAAGCAATTGGCGGTTGCGCCGTTCAGGCCGGTTATGCTGGCCAATGCGCTATCTGAAAAAGACCGGCAAAAACTCGATCCGAAGCACTATGCGGCAGAGTGGAAATGGGACGGCATTCGCCTGCAGGCAAGTGTGGAAAACGGCGTGCGGCGACTCTATTCCCGAACCGGCGATGACGTTGGTCGTGCCTTTCCGGACCTGCTGGATGCGATGGAATTTGAAGGCACGCTGGACGGCGAATTACTGGTCGCGCGTGCATCTGCCAACGGAAATTGGGATGTCGCAAGCTTTGGAGACCTTCAGCGGCGATTGAACCGCAAGACCGTATCAAAGGCCTTGCTGTCAAGCCACCCGGTCATTCTGCGCACTTACGACATCTTGAACGCCGACGGCGAAGATTTACGTCACCTGGAATTCAAACAGCGTCGGCAAAGGCTGGAAACTTTTATTTCGCATCTGGAACAACCTCGTATCGACCTGTCACTTCTTGTTAAATTTCAGACCTGGAAGGAGCTTGCCGACAGGCGTTCAAATCTGCCAAATCCGGCAATCGAAGGCATCATGATCAAACTTTGGGATTCGCCCTACCAACCAGGCCGCCCCAAGGGGCCTTGGTTCAAATGGAAACGTGATCCGATGTTGGTTGATGCCGTATTGCTGTATGCGCAACGCGGTCATGGCAAGCGCTCCAGCTATTATTCTGACTACACATTTGGTGTCTGGACTGAGGAAGGCACTCTGGTTCCGGTCGGCAAGGCATATTTTGGATTTACCGATGACGAATTGAAGGAAATCGATAAATTTGTCCGTGCCAACACGATTGATCGTTTCGGGCCGGTTCGCTCGGTGACGGCCCGCCCGGATTTTGGTTTGGTGATAGAAGTGGCTTTCGAAGGACTGAACCGGTCCAACAGGCATAAATCCGGTATCGCCATGCGATTTCCTCGCATTTCACGTTTGCGATGGGACCAACCACCCTCCCAGGCCGATTCCCTGAAGTCGCTGGAAGCGTTAATTTCTTAACCTAATCGTATTGGATTTCCATCATAATGACCTGGCTAAAATGGCCTTTGGACGGGTATGTGAATGAGTGTTCTTATCACCGGTGGCGCCGGTTACATAGGATCCCACACGGCATGGGAGTTTGTCGAGCAGGACGAGCAGATTGTCATAATCGACAATTTGGTGACCGGCTTTGACTGGGCAATGCCACCAAACGCCACATTTGTGCTTGGAAATATTGGTGATCGTGCCCTGGTTGAACACACACTGCGGCAATACGATATCGACACCATAGTTCATTTTGCCGGATCTGTAGTGGTGCCAGAATCCATCCAAAAGCCCCTGAAATACTATGACAACAATACCGGATGCACCCGTCATCTGCTTGAAAGCGCGGTTCGTTGTGGCATAGACCAGTTCATCTTTTCATCAACTGCCGCCGTTTATCGTGCGCCCCAGACTTTGGAGCCTGTCAACGAAAACGCACCGCTGGAGCCGGCTTCTCCGTACGGCATGTCCAAGCTGATGAGTGAAATGATGATACGCGACGTCTGCGCGGCCCATGGTATGCGCCACGTGATCCTGCGTTATTTTAACGTTGCCGGTGCTGATCCCCAGGGCCGTACGGGTCTATCTACCCGAGGTGCGACCCACGTAATGAAACTTGCGTGTGAAGCGGCGGTTGGCAAGCGAGATCATTTTGAAGTCTACGGCACCGACTATGATACGCCTGATGGCAGTGCCATTCGAGACTTTATTCATGTAACTGATCTTGCAACTGCCCATTATGATGCGTTGAATTTCCTGCGCTCCGGAGGCAATAAATTCACTGGCAATGTGGGCTATGGGAAAGGTCACTCTGTATTCGACATAATCAACGCGGTTAAACAGGTTTCCGGTTGTGACTTTGAAGTCCGCCTTGAGCCCCGACGAACCGGAGATATAGCCGCAATAGTCGCTGATCCTTCCCACATGCAACACCGGCTGAAATGGGCTCCAATTCATACCGAACTAGAGCAAATCGTTGAACATGCATTGGCCTGGGAGCGGAAAACTCTTGCCATGGACGAACACCATGAACCGGCACCTTTGGCGCCCGAATTCGATAATCTGATGGACAAAATCACACTTATTTAAGTCTGGTATGAAATCGACGGTCGCCCAGAATCATTTTTGTCTTGGAGATCGCACTCAAACACGGCAAATAGGCAGTTGATCTGTTCTCAACCGGTGCTCACATGGCGCTCTTACTTGGCATCGATACCGGCGGCACATTTACCGATGCTGCAATTCTCGACATTCCGGAAGACGGGTCGCAGGGCATTGTGATTGCCAAGGCAAAATCATTGACCACCCGGCAGGACTTTGCGCTGGGCATAGCTGATGCAGCGCAACAAACAATCGCGAAAGCTGGATGCGATCCATCGCAGATAGGCATGGTTTCCCTGTCAACCACACTGGCGACCAATGCACTCGTCGAGGGCCAGGGAGGACGCGTCGCGTTGATTGCGATTGGTTTTGCCGATCGCGATCTTTCCAATGCGGGTCTCAAAGATGCACTTGGCAATGATCCCGTCGTGCTTATTCCCGGAGGTCACACCACCCATGGCAGCGAAGCTCAACCACTCGACACCGGACCACTGGAAGACCAACTGGATCACCTCGCCGCTTCTGTGACTGGTTTTGCGGTTGCTGGCTATTTTGCGGTTCGCAATCCGGCTCATGAATTAGCTGTGCGTGATCTGATCCTTGCCCGCACCGGCAAAGCCGTAACCTGCAGCCACGAACTGTCGGCTCAACTCAACGGGCCCAAGCGTGCATTGACGACAGTTTTGAATTCGCGACTCGTTCCCACCATCACGCGCCTGATTGAAGCGACAACCCGGTCACTTCGGGAACGCAAGATAGATGCTCCCTTGATGATTGTTCGCGGGGACGGTGCACTTGTCGGATCAGATTTCGCCATCCGACGACCCATCGAAACGATCCTGTCCGGACCTGCAGCCAGTCTTGTGGGAGCTCATTACCTGACCAACGCAAGGCAGGCCATTGTGAATGACATTGGCGGAACGACTTCCGACGTTGCCATTCTTGAAGATGGTCGCCCGAAACTCGACCCGCAGGGCGCCCGGGTTGGCGGTTTCCGCACCATGGTTGAAGCCGTGGCGATGAATACTTTTGGACTGGGTGGCGATTCGGAAATTAGCCTGGGTGGAACCGCGCTTAATCCGCAACTGGTTCTCGGACCGCGCCGCCTGATACCGGTCAGCCTGACGGCCCACAATCATCCTGCAATTGTCCATGAAGCTCTCGACCGGCAGATCAAGAGCAGTTTGAACAATCGATGGGATGGTCGCTTTGCAATAAAATCCGGCATCGGGCTTGAATCTGACATGTCATCTGCAGAAGCCGAGCTCTATCAAAAGATCAACGAGCAGCCGAAAGCGCTGGACTCAATTATCGACGGAACCCGACAGTCCGCAGCGCTGAACAGGCTGATCGCCCGCGGCCTGGTACAAATAGCCGGCCTGACGCCGAGCGATGCCATGCATGGTCTCGGGCAGCACGAAATTTGGGATCGCAGCGCAGCGACCAAATGCCTGCAATTGTTTGGCCGCCAGCGAGACGGATCCGGGCAAGCGTATTGCCCCGACCCTTCGACCCTCGCCAAACGCATTATTGCGCGTGTTGAAAGACGCTCCGCAGAAGTGGTGCTGGAAACTGCTTTCCAAAATGACGGAAAAGATGGAGCTGACCTGTTGCACCACCCATTGATCAGCGAGGTTCTGGACCGGCGCCAGCAAGGTCAAAATTCATCCAGTTCTCATACCGCTGAATTTTCGGTTCGACTTGATCGCATGATGATCGGCCTTGGCGCTTCTGCTCACGTTTACCATCCCGCAGTTGCTGATCTGCTGGATATTGAAGTTGAAGTGCCGGAACATGCCGATGTTGCAAACGCAATTGGTGCTGTGGTCGGGCAGATATTGATGAAAGCCGAATTTACAGTCTCTCAACCCACCGAAGGACGCTTTCAGGTGACAGGTTTGGACGCACCGTTCGCCGACGAAAAATCAGCCATGCAAGAAGCTGAAAAGCTGGCGCTCGAGCGGGCGCAGTATCTCGCCAGAGAAGCTGGTGCGCAAGAGGTTGAGGTCAGCCTGTGGCGGGACGCCAAGCGGGCTAATGTGGAGGGCCGTGATACGCTGGTTGAGGCAAGGATTATTGCAACAACCACAGGTCGACCGCCGATTACCGGATGATCACCACGTGTTCCGATCGGACCTAGACTGCCAACGAAGGCAGATATTGGGGAAACCAATCATACAACATGGCCAATAACAGCAGACCCAGCGCGCATCGATAAATCACGAACACCAGAAATGTCGTGCGCCGAACCAAGGCCATCAGCAGTGCAATGGCCGCCAGAGCCGCAAAAAAAGTCAAGAAAGCGGCCCAATAAGCATCTGCTGACATGTTGTGGCCCTGTTGCGCAGATTCCAGTGCGGTAAAAATACCGGCTGCTGTAATTGCCGGAATTCCCAGAAGAAACGAAAACCGGGCCGCTTCCCCACGTTCAAATCCCATAAAACGAGCCGCTGTCATCGTGATGCCGGATCGGCTGGTTCCAGGTATTAATGCAATGGCCTGAGATATTCCGATGATGATGGCCGGTGCCAGGGTCATATCTTCCATCTTTTTGGTTGTGCGTCCGATTCTGTCAGCAATATACATGAGAATGCCAAAGAAGATGGCTCCCCAAGCCACCAGTTCAACGCTGCGGATCACATCCGACAAGCCTGAAAATTTTAGAACGGCTCCGAAAAGAAGTGCAGGAACGGTAGCGATCCCGATCAGTGTGACCATGCGCGACTGAGCTGTAATCCGCCCTTTCATCAAATCTCCCAGACCACCTGCCAGATTCAGAACATCCCTCCAGAAATAGACCAGAACAGCAAACAGTGAGCCAACATGCACCATTATATCTGTCGCACTGCCCTGATCCTTCCAGCCTGTGAAGGCTGGAATCAATATAAGATGGCCAGACGAAGAAACCGGCAAAAATTCAGTTAACCCCTGAACAATAGCAAGAACCAGAATTTGTTCGATGCTCATATACTGGCTCCGGTTGTGGTGATTCGCATGACTTGCCGCATAATTATTCGCCTCCTATAGAGAGGTTCACAATTCAGTTCCACAGTGACGTGACGAGTCGAACACAACATCGGGATTTGCAATGCTGACACTTTTCCACAATCCCATGTCTGCCGGATCCCGCGCGGTACGACTGATGCTGAGCGAACTCAGTATCGACGTTACACTGGTTACCGAACATGTATGGGAAAGACGTGAAGAATTTCTCACTCTTAATCCGGCCGGAACCTTACCGGTTCTGCAGGTTGATAATGTCGCGATTACCGGCGCGTGGGTGATTTGCGAATATCTCGATGAAACCCATGGCGCGCTGCAACGCCAGCGGCGACTTTTTCCCGAAGATCCAATCGGGCGCGCAGAAATGCGGCGCATAATCGATTGGTGTTTGACAAAATTGGAATCCGAAGTAACGCGCTATGCCGTGCATGAACGGGTCACAAAACGAATCATGCCTTCCAGTGCGGGCGGTGGCGCACCGGACAGTCAGGCGCTTCGGGCGGTTCGTGCCAATATTGGCTATCATCTGAAATATCTTGGCTGGTTGGCTGCAACACGCAACTGGCTGGCGGGCGATTCCATTACCCAAGCGGACATGACGGCAGCAGCGGCACTGTCGGTGCTCGATTATCTTGGAGAAATCGACTGGTCGACAGATGAACATCTCAAGGACTGGTATGTACGGGTTAAGTCTCGCCCATCCTTCCGTCCTCTGCTGGCAGACCGCATTCGCGGCATGCCACCAGTCTCTCACTATGTTGATTTGGACTTTTGAGCAGGCCAGCCCAAATTGTGAGCGAGTTGCGAAAGCAAGCACAATTGCTGGGGTTTGATTCGCTTGGCGTAACCGACCCAACCCACCAAAATAGAACCAGCGAAGCACTGAAATCTTTCGTCGAGGCCGGACATCACGGTACCATGGGCTGGATGAGCGACACGTTTAATCGACGATCTGATCCCAAGGCACTCTGGCCAGAGGTGAGGTCGATCGTGATGCTCACGATGAATTATGGCCCGGAAACCGATCCGCTTGAGCAACTTCAAAAATCCGCCGATGGAACGATATCTGTCTATGCCCGGAATCGTGATTACCACGATGTTATCAAGGGACGACTAAAAACCCTGGCCAGCAAGCTGTCTGCACTGGCGTCCAAAAATAATATTGAATGCCAGATCAAAGTTTTTGTCGATACGGCCCCGGTTATGGAAAAACCGCTGGCCGAGCGTGCTGGTCTGGGGTGGCAGGGCAAACATACAAATCTGGTATCTCGCCAAAGCGGATCCTGGCTGTTCATCGGATCAATCTTCACAACACTCGACCTGCCTTGCGATGATGAAGAGATTGACCATTGTGGCTCGTGTTCTGATTGCCTTGATATCTGCCCCACCAACGCTTTTCCGGCTCCCTATAAACTGGATGCCCGACGCTGCATCTCCTATCTGACGATCGAGCACAAGGGGACGATTCCTGAGGAATTCAGAAAGGCCATGGGCAACCGCATTTTTGGGTGCGACGATTGCCTGGCGGTATGCCCCTGGAACAAATTCGCGCGAGCAGCCGAAGAGGTAAAACTGGCGGCCCCGCCAATTGAACGCCCCAGTGATCTTCAAACCCTACTGTCCTTCAATGATGCAAAATTCAGACAGGTTTATTCCGCGTCGCCGGTCAAACGCATCGGTCGAGATCGATTTATCCGAAATTGTCTGATTGCTGCAGGCAATTCACAATCACCCGATTTAATCGCAGCCGTTCAACCCCATTGTGCGAACTCGTCAGATATTGTGCGTGAGACAGCCGAATGGGCGATGCAGCAGTTAAGCGGGTTAGGCAAATGAAGGTGCTGATCTTCGGTTGTGGCTTTTCCGGCCTTGAGATTGGTCGACGGCTGGCCAGTCAGGGCATTGCTGTAACCGGTACCACACGCTCTCAAGACAAATTCTCTCTGCTCAGACAGGCCGGTATAGAGCCGTTGCTGTTCGATGGTCATTCGTGTGATCAGACATTGACTTCGAAGCTTGCCGAGACCAGCCATCTGGTCATTTCCATTGCGCCGCCACGGCAGGAAAATGCCGAAGAGCCTAAATCAAGTGTTGATCCGGTTCTTGCTGCACTTGGTGGTCTTGTCGCGCCTGATCGGCTGCCCAAATTGACTTGGGTCGGCTATCTGTCGACGGTTGGGGTCTATGGCAACCACGACGGTGCGTGGATCGATGAAACAGCAGACTTGTCCCCCTCCTCAGCCAGATCGCGGCAAAGGGTTCGCGCTGAAAAGGAATGGGCCGATGCGACCGAGTCACGCAGTCTGCCACTTGCCATTTTGCGACTTTCGGGAATTTACGGCCCTGGTCGCAATGCATTAAAAAGTGCCAAACAAGGCCGGTCCCGCCGGCTTGTAAAGTCTGGCCAGGTTTTCAACCGTATTCACGTGGGTGATATTGCACAGGCCGTTGATCTGGCAAGTTCCAAAAGCGTTGCCGGCATTTTCAATATTACCGATGACCAGCCCGCTCCACCGCAAGACGTTGTTACTTTTGCCCATCAACTGCTGGGCACATCTCCACCTCCGGAATTGGATTTTGAATCCGCCGACTTGAGCCCGATGGCACGGAGTTTTTATGGGGATAATAAAAGAGTGAGCAATCTGCGTTCCAAGAATTTGCTGGGCATGCAATATCAGTGGCCCGATTATGCTGTTTCGCTGCAACGCATGTTTGATGAAAATGACTGGTGAGGAATAACCATGACAGCAAATGTTTCAATCGTGACTCTGGGAGTTGAAGACCTCACAACATCAACCAGTTTTTACGAAAAACTTGGCTGGGCCAACAGTTCGGCAAGCCAGGAAAGTGTCACTTTTTTGCAGGGCCACAGTGTCATCCTGGGACTGTATGGCCGTAATGCGCTTGCTGAAGATGCCGGTGTGGACCCGACCGGCTCTGGGTTTCGGGGAGTGGCGCTGGCGATTAATCTGCCGGATCGACAGGCCGTTGATGGGTTTTTTGCCCTTGCCGTTTCGTGTGGCGCTGATGCAACCAAACAACCACAAGAGGTTTTCTGGGGTGGCTATTCGGGTTATTTTGCCGACCCCGACGGTCATCTGTGGGAGGTGGCTCATAATCCCTTTGTCAAAATGGACCCTCAAACAAGTCAGCTTACACTTGAAGGAACAGACAAATGAGCGCCACCTTGATGCTGATTGATATGCAGGACGCCATGGATGACGAAAGATTTTCATCCCAGGGGCAGCCAGATGCACTGAATCGGGCGGCAACCTTGCTGGATCATTGGCGAAATCAGGGCAATCCGATTATTCATATCCGCCACGACAGCATGGATCCTTCATCTCCCTATTCACCCGACAAGTCGAGCCATGGCTTCAAGCGTGAAGTAATGCCGCTTGATCACGAGACCATTGTAGAAAAACGCACCAACAACGCCTTTATTGGCACCGATTTGATGCAGGTGTTGGAAGAAATTGGCTCAACTGAATTGGTGGTTTGCGGCGTTCATCTTCAGGACTGTGTGGAAAGCACCGTTCGCATGGCCGGGAATCTGGGCTTTATGGTCTATCTGGTTGGAGATGCCACCGTCAGCCTTGGACAAACCGACATTAATGGCAAAAAATGGTCGGCTGATGAGGTCCATGCGTTGACCTTGGGGATATTGGACGGTCAATATGCCAAGGTGATGAACAGTGCTGACTTGATGGTCGACACGGAAGGTGCTGTTGTTCACTAGAAGTTTGAAACAGTTCGGATAGTGAATGAACCTGACGTTGCCGAAATGGGTCGATTACGGCCTGATGCCGCTGATTAACGTTGCAGTTGCGTTTTTGATTGCCGGACTGGTTGTTCTGTTCGTCGGCGAAAGCCCTGTGGAAGCCGCCTATCTTATGGTACGCGGGGCGTTCGGCAATGGCTACAACCTTGGCTTTACGTTGTTTTTTGCAACGACGTTTATCTTTACCGGCCTGGCCGTTGCCGTGGCCTTTCATGCTGGCCTGTTTAATATTGGCGGCGAGGGACAAGCCTATATTGGCGGCCTCGGCGTGGGTCTGGTCTGCCTGTCGATGGATACTGTTCTGCCGTGGTGGGTGACCTTCCCTCTGGCGATAATTGGGGCTGCATTGTTCGGGGCGCTGTGGGCATTTGTTCCGGCGTTCCTTCAGGCCAAGCGCGGTAGTCATATTGTCATCACCACCATCATGTTCAACTTCATCGCGTCGGCGCTGATGGTCTATCTGCTTGCGGGGCCTTTGCAAAAGTCGGCCAATTTGGGTCCTCGTACCAGGGACTTCGAAGCCGGCGGACAAATACCTAAACTCGACTGGTTGTTCTCGCCATTTGGCATCGATATGGGTGCATCTCCGCTGAATATCTCTTTCCTGCTGGCTCTGATCATGTCTGCGATGGTCTGGCTGATCGTCTGGCGGACAAAATTCGGGTTTGAAATGCGAACCCAGGGTGTCAGCCCACGGGCTGCAGTCTATGCGGGAATGCCCGAGGTAAAGATCATCGTCCTCACCATGATGTTGTCTGGAGCCCTGGCTGGAATGATGGCGCTGAACCCGGTCATGGGGGATCAGGCCCGGTTGCAGCTCGACTTTGTGGAAGGTGCAGGATTTGTCGGCATCGCGGTGGCACTGATGGGCCGCTCGCATCCCGCAGGCATCATTCCGGCGGCGATCCTTTTTGGCGCTCTGTATCAAGGCGGCGCAGAACTGGCCTTCGACATGCCAAATATCACCCGCGACATGATCGTCATGATTCAAGGTCTGGTTATTCTGTTTGCCGGCGCGATGGAGTTCATGTTTCGACCGGCGCTGGCCCGAATATTCGCCACCCAACAGGAAAGACCAGCCTGATGGAAACTTTGATTCAACTACTGGACCTGACCGTGCGCTCTGCTGTGCCGCTGCTACTGGCCTGTCTTGCGGGGCTATATTCAGAACGCTCCGGCATCGTTGATATCGGACTGGAAGGCAAGATGCTGGGGGGTGCATTTGCCGCTGCCGCTGCGGCTGCTGTTACCGGATCTGCCTGGCTCGGGCTCGGGGCTGGCATCATGGTGGCGGTTGCCCTGTCGCTGATTCACGGATTTGCTTCGATTACAAACAAGGGCAACCAGATCGTCTCTGGCGTCGCCATCAATTTTATTGCCGCAGGCCTTTCCGCACTGTTGGGCCAGGCTTGGTTCAGCCAGGGTGGCCGCACCCCGCAATTACAGCCCGATGGGCGCTTCAATCCGTTGGAGCTTCCATTAGCTGAAACACTTTATGGCATTCCGGTTTTAGGTCCGGTGTACCGTGAATTGATCTCCGGCCACAATCTGATTGCCTATTTTGCCTTCGCCATGGTGCCGATTACCTGGTGGGTGCTGTTCCGCACACGCTTTGGGTTGCGACTCCGGGCGGTGGGCGAAAACCCTGCTGCGGTCGACACAGCCGGCATTTCTGTATCCTGGGCACGCTATCGGGCGGTGATCTGCTGCGGTGTCCTGTGCGGTATTGCCGGGGCCTATTTGTCGATTGGTGTTTCTGCAGGCTTCGTCAAAGACATGACGGCAGGTCGCGGGTTTATCGCGCTTGCGGCTTTGATCTTCGCCAAATGGCGCCCGGTCGCGGCCATGTGGGCCTGTCTGCTGTTTGGGTTTTTGGGAGCGATTGAAATTCGCTATCAGGGCGTCGCGTTGCCCATCGTTGGCGTTGTACCGGTGCAATTAATGCAGGCATTGCCTTACATATTGACGGTTATTTTGCTGGCCGGGTTTATTGGCAAGGCCATTCCACCGAAGGCCGGAGGCATTCCTTACACCAAGGAGCGGTAGGCATGAAAGACACCCTTTTCCAGGCAGCGCGCGCCGCCATGGCCAATAGCCATTCTCCCTATTCGAAATTTCCCGTCGGAGCCGCGCTGTTGACCGCGGCGGGCAATATCTATCATGGCTGCAATATTGAAAACGCATCCTATCCTGAAGGTTGGTGCGCCGAGACAAGTGCCCTTTCTCAGATGGTGACCGCCGGTGAAAGAAAGATTGCCGAGATTTGTGTAACCGCAGAAAAGATGGATCGCATCACTCCCTGTGGCGGATGCCGCCAAAGGCTGGTGGAGTTTGCGACTCCCGACACCCCGGTTCACTTATGTGACCAAAATGGCGTTGTTGAAACCGTAACCCTGGGTAACCTGCTGCCCACCAGTTTTAAGTTGGACTAGAAATGATGGACCTGAAAACAGCGCTGAATGGATTTACACCCGAAACTGCCCTGGTGCTGGGCTCGGGACTGGGCGGTGCGGTTGACGCGGTGCAGGTGGAAAGCCGACACCCATTTGGCGATCTTGATGGGTTTCCGGTCAGCAAGGTCTCTGGACATTCTGCAGAGATAATTGCCGGAACATTGAACGGGCATAATGTCATCGTGCTTTCCGGTCGGGTTCACTATTATGAGGAAGGCAATCCAGCTGCGATGCGGGGGCCCATTGCTGCGTTGAAGGAGGCCGGAGTAAATCGCCTGATCCTGACCAATTCTGCTGGTTCAACCAATCCCGACATGGCACCCGGTTCAATTATGCAGATCAAGGATCACATCAATTTTTCCGGAACCAATCCGTTATTCGGTGAACCCACCGATAAACGCTTTGTCGGCCTGACATCGGCCTATGACAAGGGTTTGCGCAAGACATTTCGCCGCCATGCAAAAAGCCTGGATATCAAACTGCATCGCGGTGTTTATATGTGGTTTTCGGGACCCAGTTTTGAAACGCCTGCTGAAATTAAAATGGCGCGCCGCATGGGTGCCGATGCGGTGGGCATGTCCACTGTACCGGAGGTGATTCTTGCCCGGTTCTACAATATGGACGTGGCTGCCTTTTCGATTATCACTAATTTCGCAGCCGGAATGACTGGAGCCGAATTATCTCATACCGAAACCAAAGAGATTGCTCCTCAAGGTGGTGAAAAAATTGCCCGACTACTCGCCGCCGCATTGAAGGAGGGCTTGTGATGTCGAGCGCATTACGCAAATCAATAGCAGCGCGCGCACTTGGCCTTGTGGACCTGACAGATCTCGGTGACAACAGCGACGAAAAAAGTGTTGGTGAATTGTGCAGCCGGGCTCAGACGCCGCATGGCAATGTAGCGGCAATCTGTATCTGGCCGCACACGATCACGTTTGCCAAAGCCCAGCTGGAAGGTTCCGGCATTCCGATTGCCACAGTGGTAAATTTTCCCAACGGTGACCAAACCATTGAGGACACAGTTGCGCTCACCATCAAGGCCATTTCAGACGGAGCAGATGAGATCGATTTGGTCATCCCTTATGGGGATATGCTGGCGGGGGACAGTTCCACAACTCAGGCGATGATTGTTGCAATTCGATCAGCGACATCCGAAAAGGCGCTTCTCAAAGTCATTCTGGAAACCGGTGAATTGCAAGATCCGGAACTCATTCGCACCGCCAGCGATCTGGCGATTGCCGCCGGTGCGGATTTCATTAAGACCTCGACTGGCAAAGTTGCCGTGAACGCAACGCTGGAGGCTGCAAAGATTATGCTGCAGGCAATAGCGGAGTCTGCCAAACCAGTGGGGCTGAAGCCTGCAGGCGGAATCAAAACGACTGAAGATTGCGGTGCTTATTTGAATTTGGCGGACAAATTGCTGGGCGACGACTGGGCATCGCCATCAACATTGCGCTTCGGTGCATCAAGCGTTCTTGATGATCTTCTGGCGGCACTTGAGGGAAAGTCTGCTAAACCTTCCCAGGGCTATTGAACTGACTTAAGCGCATAGATCAGTTCCAACGCCTCACGCGGTGTCAATTCGTCTGGCTGAATCCCGTCCAATTTTTCCTGCAGCTTTGACTGTCCGACGGGGGCAGGTTTCGCTTCAACCTGTAAAGCAGAAAACAGGGGGAGGTCATCGATCAAGGTACTCGATGGACTTTCTCTATTTTGACTTTCCAATTGGTCAAGTACATTTCGCGCCCGTTCAACCACCTTGCCAGGCAGTCCCGCCAGTCGCGCCACCTGAATACCATAGGAACGATCTGCAGTGCCCTCGACGACTTCGTGCAGGAACACCACATCACCGTCCCATTCCTTGACACTCATCGTAACGTTCGACAGGCGCTGAAGCGCAGATGAAAGGGCCGTCAGCTCATGATAGTGGGTGGCAAACAGGGTTCGACAGCAGTTGATTTCATGAAGGTGTTCAAGTGTTGCCCAGGCAATCGACAGACCGTCAAAGGTTGCCGTTCCGCGGCCTATTTCATCTAGAATGACCAGCGATCGAGAGCCAGCCTGATTGAGTATTGCGGCTGTTTCCACCATTTCAACCATAAAAGTGGAGCGGCCGCGTGCCAAATCATCTGCCGCGCCGACCCGTGAAAACAGGCGGTCGACAATGCCTATATGAGCACTACCAGCAGGCACAAATGAGCCCATTTGAGCGAGTATGACGATCAGGGTATTTTGCCGAAGGAATGTAGACTTGCCGCCCATATTTGGACCGGTCAGCAGCCAAAGTTTTCCACTATCGGTGCCGCCTATTGAACAGTCATTGGCAACGAAAGGGTTTTCCGCCTGTTTGCGGAGCGCCTGCTCGACAACTGGATGGCGTCCGGCCACGATCTCGAAAGCCAGACCATCGTCGATCGCGGGTCGAACATAGCCCTGTTCCTGGGCCAATTCGGCCAGCGCCGCACCAACATCTATTTCAGCAATGGCCTGCGCAATGGCCTGAAGCCGCTCGGTTTGCGCCAGCACCTTTTGCTGAGCTTCAGCAAAATGGCCAAGCTCCAGCTGCAATGCCTTGTTCGCTGCATTGGCAATCTTTGTTTCCAGTTCTGCCAGTTCCGTCGTTGTAAATCGCATGGCATTGGCCATGGTCTGGCGGTGTATGAACCGCTCTTTGTCTTCGCTGAGCGCCGCCGCATTCAAGGCAGTCACTTCAATGAAATATCCCAGCACGTTGTTGTGCCGGATTTTAAGATTCTTAACCCCTGTTTCCCCGGCATAACTCGACTGGAGGCTGGCAATTACCTTTTTACTTTCATTGCTCAGCTGCCGCAATTCATCCAGCTCCGCATCAAATCCGCTTTGAATGAAATTGCCATCACGAGCCAACAAAGGAGCCTCATCGAAAAGCAATTGATCCAAATGATCGGCCAGTGCGATTGGAGCTTCTTCCAGGCAGTTCAAATTGTCATGGAGATTGGTCGGCAATTCCGGTTCAAGGTTTTGAATCAACTCCGCCAGAGCATTTGTTGTCTTCAACCCAAGACTAATCGACAGCAGGTCCCGCGGTCCTCCCCGGTTCAGCGATAACCGGGACAAAGACCTTGCGGTATCTGGCATTGATTTCAGAACCGAGCGAACCTGCCCACGTAAATCTTCCTGAACAAGAAAGAACGAAACTTCATCGTGCCGTGCAACAATTCGCGCCGCCACGGTCAGTGGGTTAGCCATGCGCTGGGTCAGCAATCTGGCACCACCGCCGGACACAGTTCGGTCAATGGTTTTCAGCAAGGCACCTTCGCGACTGCCGGAAAGTGTTTGCATCAATTCCAGATTGGCTCGGGTTGCCGCGTCGATATACAGGACCTGAGAAGACTCACTGCGGTCGGGTCGCGCCAGCGGAGGCCGTTCGCCAATCTGAGTTATTTGAATATAGGCAATCGCCGCATTTGCCGCCGCCAGTTCTGCCCGCGTAAATGTGCCAAACCCATCCAGCGTAGACACTTGGTAAAACTCCTGGATGTTTTGGGCAGCTCGCGAGGAATCAAACATCGACGAAGGTTGCGGCTGAACCGTGCAGTCGAGATTTTCAAACAAGAGGCGCAAATCATCATCATCAAACAGCCGATCAGCAACAACCAGTTCGCTGGGTGCCAGACGGGCGATATCGGCCGAGAGTTGATCGGCTTCAGATTCTGCCAATGTGAATGTGCCGGTCGAAATATCAATTGCTGCCAAAGCATATTGGTCGCCGGTTTCGCCACCCCGGACCCGCGCCAATGTTGCAAGAATATTGGCAGAGCCCGGGTCCAAGAGATTTTCTTCGGTGATTGTTCCTGGGGTAACGAGGCGAACAACGTCCCTCTTCACCACCGATTTGGAGCCGCGTTTTTTGGCTATCGCGGGATCTTCAACCTGCTCGCACACCGCTACTCTGTGCCCAAGTGCAATCAGCCTTTGCAGATAGTCATCTGATGCATGTACCGGAACACCGCACATGGGAATATCTTAACCGAGATGTTTGCCACGTTTAGTCAGTGCAATGCCCAAAGCCCGCGATGCTGTTTCGGCATCTGCGAAAAACAACTCGTAAAAGTCGCCCATACGATAGAACAGCAATGCATCGGAATAAGTCGCCTTGATCTCAATATATTGCGCCATCATCGGGGTCGGTTGGTTGGACATGGAACACGCAAACAGGATTGGGATCAGAGCCAGATATTAGCAGGCCAGTTTGCAACTAGCCATTGCAGACATATGGCAGAAGCAGATCAGACCCAGCGAACTGTGGATGTTTTGAAATCAGACGGTGAATCGGGATGCATCAACTCCAAAATGGGCCAGATAACGGGGATTGATCTGAGCCACTTTGAGCACAACCAAAACGTCAATCGTGCCAAACTGTTCGTCAATCACGGCGTGTGTTGCAATTTTTGCACCCAGACGGAGGTAGCCTTTGATTAGGGGAGGCATTTTGGCCATGGCCTGCCGCACGGATACCGGCTGCGTCGATGCTGAGGAAAAATTGCTCAAATTTACCTGATTGCTTGCGACCGCAGGACAATCCTCATCGGAACTCAATGCGGCATTTTCTGCCAGCCAGGACAGACAATCGCCGAACTGATCCGGGTCAGTGCCTTCAAACGAAGCACAGCCAAACATAATATCAATATGATTGGCCACCGCATGCGCCCAAGTGCCATGCCACAGCAGTTCCATGGTTCGCTTGTTTCGGTAGCTCGACAAAATACAGGAACGTCCAAGCTCCAACAGATTTGACTGTTGGTTTGAAGCCAGCATCGGCGCCAGATCGTATTCTGATTGGGAATAAAACGCCCCGGCTTGCTTAGCCTGCACCTGTCGCATCATACGGTAAGTGCCAACAATCTGTGCCTCATCATGCTCTGCGTCGAGAACAAGCAGGTGATCGCAGAAGGGGTCAAAAGCATCCTGATCACGCTCCGCCTGGCGAATGTCCTCGTTGGGGCAACCGCCCATCTCCCGATAAAACACCTCATATCGCACCGCTTGAGCAGCGCTGATTTCTGCCTGGCTTCGCGCAAGTCTTGTTTGTAAATGCCCAATCTCACCCAGAAGCGGTGCCTCGGGGTCAACCGATTGGCTAGGCACGGTCATTGGCTGATCATGGCTCAGGGACATCTGTTCAACTTTACAATTCATTGGCACAAGTAAATTCAGCCGGGCAACAGCGGTGTGACAATCAAGTCATGCCGTTCAAGATGCAATTGAATTTACAGATTAGCGGTTGCGACGGGAAGCATATTTTCCGGCTTGGCAAACTGCGACAGGACGGATTGCAAATCTTCCGGACTGATCGGCTTTACCAGATAGTCGTCAGCACCCTGTTTAAGAGCTTCATCCTTTGCCGTGGCTTGACCGTCAGCGCTTAACACGACGACAGGTGTGGTCGCTTTTCTTGTGCCCATGGCTCGGATCTTTTCCAGCGCCGCCTGACCATCCATCACTGGCATGTGCAGGTCCATCAAGATCAAATCAAAATCGTGCCCAGCCACAGCTTCGACGGCCTGACTTCCATCATCAACATGGATCACCCGGTGACCGATCTTGTTGAGCAGAGATTTGGCCAGCAAGGCATTGATCGGATTGTCTTCGGCCAACAGAATATCAAGAGCAGTGTCGCCTGACTGTTCAATATTTGAATTTTTTTCAACGGCCGATGAGCTGGAGAGTTGATTGGACAGGATTCGACGAAGGGTTTGATGACGCACCGGGCGTGTCAGCCAAGCGTCAATTCCTGATTTCATCGTGGCATTGCCTGCGCCGGTTACTGTCCCATCGCTTATGTTGATTAATCGTGTGGAAAGCGGCAGCGCACGCTTCAATTTGTCAAAATCCTCCGGACCCTCCTCGGCAATTGGTCCGATCACAGAATCAAATGGCTGGTTTTGACTGCAATTGAGCAGAAATCCATCGACTGAGTCGAACGTATTCACCTCCGCACCCAACCCCCTGATTGAGCGCGCCAGCGTTTTTCGGGCCGGTGTGCGAGCCAGGATCAGAGCAACCCTCTGATCAACGGCAATTGGCTCATCCTGAGCAAAATCTTCACTCTCGACCACATCCAGATTGACAATTAATTCAAAGGTTGTGCCATGCCCCAAGCGGCTTGCTACATCAATCCGTCCGCCCATCAGCTCAACCAGATTTTTTGAAATCGCAAGACCCAGTCCGGCACCGCCATATTGCCTGGTTGCGCCTTCATCGGTCTGAACAAACTCTTCAAAAATCCGCTGCAAATCTTCTTCGCGCAGGCCTGGCCCGCTATCGCTGATGGAGAATTTTAAGGCATTTGCCGCCTCGGCGTCTCGGTCATTACAAACCGCAACATCAATACCAATTCCACCTGATTTGGTAAATTTGACGGCATTGCCAACCAAATTGAGGAGAACTTGTCGCAGTCTTCCACAATCAACCCAAACCTCAACGGGAAGATCTGGTGAGACATACGTCGCTAATTCAAGACCCTTTGCCTGCGCCGCCGGCGCGAGCAATTCCGCAACATCTTCCACCAAGTGATTTAGATTTGTTGGTCGTGGGGTTAACTCCACATGTCCACTTTCTATCCGAGCGGTATCGAGCAGATCCTCAATAAGATTCAGCAAAGTACTACCTGAACTGGTAATCGCTTCGACATAGTTTCTCTGGTCTGGCGCCATATCCCCGTCAGACAACAATCCGGAAATCCCGATAATACCGTTCAGGGGTGTGCGAATTTCGTGACTCACCATTGCCAGAAATCGCGATTTGGCCTCATTGGCCAGTTCGGCTTTGGTCAAGGCATCAAGAATTTCCTGCTGGCTGGTTTTTTGTTGGGTGATGTCGCGGGCCACAGATCGAATTCCAACTTCCCCGGTCATCGGGTCGCGCACCGGCAGGTCAGTCCAGGAAAACCAGCGCCGACCTTTCAATGTGTCCAGCTCAAGATCACGCGACATGGCTTGCAGATTTTCATCCGGACGGCCGACAATTGGTTTAACAGGCAGATCTAACGTGGTCAGATCATCAAAATAGGTATCGAACACCCGATTGCGAAACACCACCTCCCCCAGCGAGTTTCGATGCAGAACAATATCACCGAATGCCTCAGAGAGACTGCGGTGGATCTCTTCGCTTTCACGCACTTCCCAGGACCGGTCCTCCAGGCTTTCAAGCCGGTCGGCAAGCCGTCGATTTCGCTCCTGAAGACCTGCGATGTCGGTCGGTAATTGGCGGTCGGAATGCTTTTGAATGCCATGGCGTTTCAAACCCATGGCAGACCTTATCTTAGTTATCAGGCCAACCATTTTCCCGACTCGGGATAGTTCAATATCCCCTGCTCGACTTGGTCGATCCCGCTTTTGACGTCGCATTTCCGCACCATGGCCGGATTTTGATGGGTCGCCCGTTTTGGCGCTCACTGATTGACTGTCGTAGGCATTGCTCAAATCAGCCTTCTTGATCATCGGTTCCAGTTTGCCAGAGCGGGTTGGCAAATCGGAATATTTGTCCTGAAGATTTTTAAGGAGTGTCATGTCGGCAAATTTACCCGCCAATGGTTGCCAACAGCTTACTTTCATTCCGGCCGATCAAGTCGGAAAATTGATTGATTCAAGCGACTCCAGCTAGTTTATGACCTGCGGTTCGATAGGAAATTGCTTCAGCCAGATGGATGCGGCCGACACATTCGACACCACCCAAATCAGCAAGCGTCCGCGCGACCTTTAGGATGCGGTGATAGCCACGTGCTGAGAATTTCAACTTGTCCGCCGCATCCTTAAGCAATTGCTTTCCGGATCGATCGGGCTCAGCCACCTTTTCAATAACAGAGTGACTGGTCTGGGCATTGGTCAGTTGATCCTGACCCAGTGCCTGATAGCGTTCGGCCTGAAACTTCCGGGCACGTTGCACACGGACGCCAATATCCGAGCTGGTTTCGCCGCTTTTTATCTGCATCAGATCATTCGGAGAGACCGCCGGAACTTCCACCCGTAGATCCAACCTGTCCATCAAGGGCCCGGAAATTCGTGCCTGATGGTCGGTGGCACATCGCGCACCTCGACGGCATGTATGTCCCGGCTCCCCAGCCATGCCACATCGACAGGGATTCATTGCCGCAATCAGTTGGAAACGTGAGGGATATGAAACCCGGTGATTTGCTCTGGCGATCATTGTTTCTCCGGTTTCAATAGGTTGGCGCAAACTGTCGAGAACCTGCGGACTGAACTCCAGAAATTCATCAAGAAACAACACGCCGTTGTGAGCCATTGAAACCTCACCAGGTCGAGCCCGAATCCCACCACCGACCATCGCTGCCATGGATGCTGAATGATGCGGCGTGCGAAAAGGGCGCAGCGAGGAAAGCTGGCCATCCGCAAGGGTCCCGGCAATCGATGAAATCATTGAAACTTCCAGAAGCTCCTTGGGCTCAAGGTCTGGAAGAATTCCCGGTAACCTTGAGGCCAGCATACTTTTTCCCGATCCCGGCGGGCCGACAAATATCAGGTTGTGACCTCCCGCGGCTGCGACCTCGAGAGCTCGTTTGGCTGTTTCCTGCCCTTTGATATCTGCCATGTCGGGCAAGTCACTTTCAACGCTGCGAAGTCGTGCGACCGGGCGCGACAAAACCTGTAGCCCTTTAAAATGGTTGGCCATGGCGATGAGGCTGCGCGGGGCCAGAATATCCATCTGCGGGTCGGCCCATGCAGCTTCGGCGCCACAAGGCTTTGGACAAATCAATCCCTTGTCCATGCCATTTGCCTCGATCGCCGCCGGCAGAACACCGGCAACCTGCGCGATCGTACCATCCAGGCCCAACTCTCCCATGACGATGTATTTTTCCAGAGCATCGGCAGGCATGGCCCCCAATGCGCACATCAACGCGAGTGCGATGGGCAGATCATAGTGACTGCCTTCCTTGGGCAAATCTGCCGGTGCCAAATTCACCGTTACCCGCTTGTTCGGCATTGAAAGCCCGGAGGCGTGGAGCGCTGCCTGCACCCGTTCGCGGCTTTCGGTGACAGCCTTATCGGCCAGACCAACAATCTGCATCATCATTTTGCCAGGCCCGATCATCACCTGAACATCTACCGAAACTGCTCTGATTCCCTGAAATGCGACCGTCGTACAACGTGAGACCATCAATAATATCCGCGCCAAGTGTTTTAATCTGGTGCGGCGGGCATCATCAAGCTAGTTTGCAATTGAAAATTAATCGTAACTACCCAGCTACCCCAACCTGATGCTTTTATAGACGGCCCATCA
>JAALLE010000116.1 GCA_011087605.1 Hyphomicrobiales bacterium | reverse complement strand
ATCAAATTGTCGCACCTAATGGCAGCAGAAATAGGGTAGCTGAGTAGTTACAGAATTTCTTCGATTGTTTCCTGCCACTGCAGATCATCCTTCAAAATCTCTGGGAACAGATCATTCAGCAACCGGATGATATCCGAGGCCGTCTGTGCGCCATTTAGCTTTGCTGCAATTTCTGCCTGTCGCGGATCACGCAAATCATATTCCACACCCGAGTCTGTCAGACCTTGGCAGTAACGCATCCAGGCTGCAACCGCGAAGGCAAATGGGCGCAAGTCCTGTTTTGCCTGCAGCGCATCTACCGCCGGTAGCAACAGGCGCTGCGGCAATTTTTCGGTACCATCCATGGCAATCTGATAGGTTTCATGCGCCAGCGCCGGATTTTTGAAACGCTCAACCAGTTGCGCGCCATAGTCGGAATAATCGATACCACCCAATGGTTGCAATGTTGCGGCAGCGGCCTTCATGTGGCGAGCCACCAGGACAGGCAAGTGCTGATGGGTCATAACATCCCGCACATAGGTGCAATCGGCCAGGTATCCGCAATAGGCCAGCATTGAATGGGCGCCATTGAGCATTCTCAATTTCATTTTTTCAAATGGTGCAACATCTTTGACAAAAAGCGCGCCAGCAGATTCCCAATCAGGGCGGCCATTGGCAAAATTGTCCTCAATGACCCATTGGGAAAATTCCTCCGTCTCGATGCAGGCACGGTCTTCCTGTCCGGTGAGTTCCTGGCATATGGAATAGGTTTCAAAACTTGATGCCGGAGTTATTCGGTCGACCATGGTCGAAGGAAATGTTGCATTATCGCCGATCCAGTCGGCCAATTCCGGATCAATTCGTCTGGCGAAGTCCAATACGCCGGCTTTTACCAGGACGCCGTTATCTGGAAGATTATCACAACACAGTACAGTGAATGCAGGACTACCCGCAGTACGTCGTTGACGAAGACTTTCCACCAGCAGACCGATTACGCCGGTCGGGTGGCTTGGACTCTTCAGGTCAGCAGCGTTGGCTGGGTGGTCAGAATCAACGCAGTTGTTTTGACGATCAATGCCATAGGCCTTTTCGGTGACGGTCATGCTGACGATGCGTGTCGCCGGGTCAACAAGCGCTGACATGGCCTGTGCAGCGTGGTCGGCCATGACAATGACCCGTTCGATGCTGGCAATCACCCGCGCCTTTGCGCCAATTGTTCCCCGCTCAATCAGAGTGTAGAGACCATTTTGTGCGTTCATCGCGTCGGCAACCTGACGGCTGCGAAGGCTGATTGCGGTAATCCGCCAATCACCTCCCGAGGCAGCAAGAGCTGCATCGGTATAGGCCGCCTGATGAGCCCTATGAAAGGCGCCAGGTCCCAAATGGACAATGCCGCTTTTGTGTTGATCGGGAACGTAGCCCGGCAATAATGCTGCTGGATTGATATCTGACAGATCAGATAATCGGCCGTGTTTTCCCATCAATTCGTCCCAACGCTGTCATGCTGCAAAGCGGTGGCAATGCCACGCAATTCGGCAAGGCCCTTCAAGCGGCCGATGGCTGGATATCCCGGCTGACTGTTGCGCTGCAGATCGTCGAGAATGTCCTGTCCGTGATCCGGTCGCATAGGAATTGAATGGTCTGTGCGCCCGAGTTTTCGCCGTTCCTGCTCCTGTGACAGCACAGCCGCCAACAGGGCAACCATGTCGGTTCCACCACCCAGATGTTCAGCTTCGTAGAAAGAACCCTTAATGTCGTCGGTCTCGCGCTGGACGTTGCGCAAATGCAGAAAATGAACTCGATGACCTAGTCGCTGCATCATTCCAGGCAGGTCATTGTCGGCGCGGGCGCCCAGCGAACCAGAACACAGGGTGATTCCATTTGCGGGAGAATCGACGGCATCTATGGCCATTTGATAATCCGCCTCGGTCGACATGATGCGGGGTAATCCCAACAGATCAAAGGGTGGATCATCGGGGTGACAACACATTCGCATTCCCAGTTTTTCCGCAGCCGGAACGATCTGTTCAAGAAAATCAAAATAATGACGTCTGAGCTGGTCTGCGGAAATGCTGTCATATTCAGCAAGATGTTCGCGCACGTCTGAAAGCGAGAAATGTTCTGCAGCCCCAGGAAGCCCGGACGTGATGTTTCGAGTCAGTGTCTGCCGTTCAGCCTCACCCATGGCGGCATGAATTTTTGCTGCCTTTTCGACGACAGCTTCATCGTAATCCTCAACTGCGCCGGGTCGCTGAAGGATGTGAATGTCGAATGCCGCAAAGGTTGGAAAGTCAAATCGCATACAGGTGCCGCCATGAGACAATCGCCAATTCAGATCGGTGCGGGTCCAGTCTAGTATCGGCATGAAATTGTAGCATATGGTGTGAATACCGGCACTCGACAGATTTTCCAGACTGGTGATGTAGTTGGCAACGTGGTCACGCCACTCGCCTTTTTGTTTTTTGATCGCCTCTGAAACCGGCAGGCTTTCGACCACGTCCCAGGCCAGGTTGGAAGGCGTGCCGTCGGGCAAGGTTGCCAGCTCCCTCTGGCGTTGAGAAATTTCGTTCCGCGACCAGACATCTCCGGTGGGGAGATGATGCAAGGCAGTAACCACGCCCTCCACACCGGCCTGAAGCATGGCCTCAAGGCTGACTTGATCTTGAGGTCCGAACCAACGCCAGGTTTGTTTCATTACTTCAATTCCTTAGGTTTCAGGCCGGAGCAAAGACTGCATGTCGACGCTTGTGCATTTTTGTGAGACAGGTGTACACCGATTGACCAATATCTCAAGATCGTCTGGCCACCATGAATTTCTCCGATACCTTCCTGCATTCCGATCGCCTGCTCCCCGCAGAATCCCACATATTGAAAACTGCGCGCGAGTTGTTTGATGGTGTCGAAAACCTGCCAATTATCAGCCCGCACGGCCACACGCTCCCGCACTGGTTTGCCGATAATCAGCCCATGGGTGATGCAGCCGATCTGTTTCTGACCCCCGATCACTACGTGCTGCGCATGTTGTTCAGTCACGGAGTGTCCTATGAAGATCTGGGAGTGCCTCGACGCAACGGAGCAAAGGTTGCATCCGGTAAAGCTGCATGGCGGATCCTGGCGGACCATTACCATCGTTTTCTGGGAACACCGTCGCGATTGTGGATCGATCATTCGATGAGGTGGGCATTTGGCATCGAAGCACCTTTGGCACCTCACAATGCCGATGAATACTTCGACCTCATCACCAACCAGTTGCAGCAAGACGACTGCCGACCATTGGCGTTGCTGGACAAAGCCGATGTCGAATATATTGCAACAACCGAATTCGCCCTCGATCCACTCACCCACCATGCACAGTTGAAGCAAAACGGCCTTTCTTCGCGCATCACCACTACCTACCGGCCTGACGATATCACCGATCCGGATCACGCTGATTTTCAGGACAATATTCGCACAGTTGGCGAATTGACCAATCAGGACATTGGCAGTTGGGATGGCATGATTGAGGCCCATCGCATTCGCCGTTCGTTTTTCAGGCAACATGGTGCCAGTGCTACTGACCACGGCGTGCCAACGGCACGCACCGCCGACTTGTCAGATGCCGCTAAACAAGACCTGCTCACGCGCATTCTAAGTGGTGATGCGCGGCCCGATGACAGCGAACTGTTCCGTGCTCAGATGCTGACCGAAATGGCCGGGCTCTCCTGCGAGGATGGCATGGTGATGCAAATACATGCCGGCTCCCGTCGCAATACAGATCCGCACCTGATGAATGGTTTCGGTGCCAATCTCGGCGCTGATATTCCTACACCTGTCGATCCGGTGAACGGACTGGAACCATTGCTTCAGCGTTATGGCAACGCTGAGAATTTCAGAGTGTTATTCTTCTGTCTAGACGAAACTGTCTATGCACGTGAACTAGCGCCACTTGCCGGATACTGGCCTGCTCTACGGCTTGGTCCACCCTGGTGGTTTCATGATAGTCCAAGGGGGATTACCCGCTATCTTGATGGCATGGTGGAAACTGCAGGATTTCACAATCTGGCCGGATTTAACGATGATACAAGAGCACTGCTTTCAATACCGGCGCGTCATGATGTCTGGCGACGATGTGTGTGTAGCTTTTTGGCTCACATGGTGGCGGGCAGGACATTGGGTAAGCTGGATGCCGCAGATATTGCGCGCTGGTTGTGCTATGATGCCGCCAAGGACGCCTATCAGATTAGCTAGATCAGGCTTAAGTAGAAACCATACACCCCGACCGGTTCTAAGCTCCGTTGGTGCCGTTTAGTGTCTCTTCCACGGGCTCATCCGCTTCCTGGATTTCCAGTTTCAGCATATCTTGCCAGATCGTATCGGCGAGACGGTCGATCAATTGATTTCCTGACTGACTTTCTTTTATCAGTTCAAGCAGATAATGCATGCGTTCTAGATATTGGTCGCTGGCGGACAGCCCGGAATGAAGCAGGTTGTTGAAGGCATCGGACAGCGCCTGATCTGCTTCAATCAGATCAGATTCTGATTCCACACCAGCGTCGATCAAATTGATGACTCTGGCCTTAGCAGCCTCGTAGCGAGCAATCAGCTCGCCGAGATCTGATACCATGACAATACCTTTTTCTGGCCGCACCCATAGGGATACTTTACGTTTACGTAACGGTATTGTCGAAATACGTCCAAATATGTCGTTATTGGGATATATCTGAGGCGCTTTTGCGCCACCCTCATCGCCTGATATCGCCGCTGCCAGGGTCTGAAATTCAGGTCGGGTTAATGGCCGCCCAAATCCGTGCCGGCGTTGCAGGCAATTCTATGTCGTCCACACCATGAGACGACAACGCATCCAGCACTGCCGATATCACAGCAGGCGTCGCGCCCACCGTTCCGGCTTCGCCGGCACCTTTTGCGCCAAGTGGATTTGTATGAGTAAGCGTCGGCAGGCTTTCAATTGAGATTGGTGGAACGTCATCGGCGCGAGGCATTGAATAATCCATAAACGATCCTGTCAGCATTTGCCCGGTGCCATCTTCGTAGGTCACGTCCTCCATCAAGGCTTGTCCGATCCCTTGCACAATGCCGCCAACCATTTGGCCTTCCAACAACAGAGGATTGATCACCGTGCCAACATCATCAACCGACACCAGCTTGGTAATCCGGGTTGCGCCAGTTTCAGGATCAATTTCCACTTCCACTACCTGACAACCGTTGGGGAAGGTAAATCCCTGCAAAAGAAAATCTCCCTGAGCAGCCAACCCCAATCCGAGCTGTGGTGGCAGGATTGGTTTGTATGATAATTGCGCGATCTGCTGGATCGGCATCTTTTTGTCGGTCCCGGCAACCGTGAAATGACCCGCTTCGAAGACAAGATCCTCTCCGGCGACCTCCATCAAATGACCGGCTATTGCCCTGGCCTTTTCAATGATTCTGTCGGCCGCCACGCGCAATGCTCCACCACCATTTACCATTGACCGTGAAGCAATCGTTCCGCGACCGAAAGCAACTGCATCTGTGTCTCCCTGGACTATCCGGACAGTCTCAAACGGCACGCCGAGCCATTGCGAAACCATTTGCGCATAAATCGTCTCATGACCCTGGCCATGATTGAATGTGCCGGGCAATACCGTCACACCGCCCGCTGGATCGAAACGGATTTCTGCCGCCTCGTTGGCTAAGCCGGCGTTTTCCATATGCAAGGCAATACCCACCCCGTGAAGTTTGCCGTTTCGTGCTGCCTTCTTCTTGCGTTTGTCAGTCGACTTCCAGTCTGCCTTCTCCAACGCCCGTTCCAACACTGCACCGAAATCACCGGAATCCATTGTGTAAACCAGCGGCGTCTTGTAGGGCATCTCGTCAGCCGTCACCAAATTTAGTCGTCTGATTTCGGCGCGACCCATTCCCAATTGAGCCGCTGCCTTATCCATCAACCGCTCGATAAGATAGCTTGCTTCAGGTCGCCCGGCACCCCTGTAAGGCTGCGTTGGAGAGGTGTTGGTATATACCGCTTCAGACAAGGCATGGGCGAGAGGAACGCGATAACAGCCGGTCGCCAGAGTAGAGGCAAACATCGGCGAAACGCCGGCGCCGGGAGACAGGTGTGCCCCGATATTGTAGCGACAATGGACATCCAAAGCGACGATCCGCCCTCCGTCATCGAGTGCCAATCTGGCATCAACATCCTGATCGCGTCCGTGATAGTCGCTCAACAATGACTCAGACCGGCTGGCATGCCAGCGAACCGTCTGTCGGTACCGCCAGGCGGCCCATCCAATCGCCACGTCTTCTGAATAAACGCCGCCCTTCATGCCAAACCCGCCACCAACGTCGGGCGCAATCACCCGGACCATTGCTTCCTTCAGCCCGAGAATTCTGGCCAGTTCCGTTCTTACCGAATGAGGTACCTGGGTCGATGCATGGAAAACCAGACGATTCTCCCGCGAATCATACTCCGCCACTGCGCCCCGCATTTCCATCGAATTGGCGGACAGGCGATTGTTGTGCAGTGACAATTTCACCACGTGAGGAGCCGCAGAGATCGCCTGCTCAGCCGCCTGCGAATTGCCCAACTCCACCTTGAAGGCGATATTGTCTGGCACCGATTCCCAAAGTACAGGGGCGCCTTCGGCCAAAGCCTGCTCGGGTGTCAAAACGACGTCCAGATCCTGATATTCTACTTCTACCAGTTCTGCAGCGTCCAAAGCAGCCTGTCTCGTCTGCGCCAACACCACTGCCACAGGTGCGCCCACATAACGCACGAAGTCGGTTGCCAAAGCCGGGGTTGGAACCACCTCGTTGGCATGATGCATTCCCGGCAAAAGCGTGTGACAGGACAGGCCACCAATCTGGTCGGCCACGTAATCTGCTCCGGTCAGCACACCATGCACATCCGCCGACGACCGTGCCGCCCCGCAATCAATAGATACAATTCTGGCGTGGGCCATCGGTGAACGAACAAAGGCCGCATGCAGCGCATGAGGGTGGACAATATCCTCGACAAACCGACCCTGGCCCGTGATAAACCGTTGATCCTCAGTTCTGAGTACCGATTGCCCAATTCCAAACTTCATATTCTGCGTCTCCCGACCGTCAGTATTGCCATCACATTGGCATAAGACAACCACACCTTACCAGCAGGGTCGACGCATGACACCCCGCTGCATATGATGGTTTTCCGGTAAACAACATTTACCCAATTCAACCAGCATTTTCCTGAACCTGAAACTGGAATAATCTCATGCAACGCATCGTCCTGACCAGCCATCTGGCCGAACCTTTTGAACTCAGCCAGATCGTTTACGGCATGTGGCGGCTGGCCAATGATCAAGATACGTCACCCGCACATATACAGGCAAAAATCGAGGCTTGCCTAAATCAGGGCATCACCAGTTTTGATCAGGCCGACATCTATGGTGGCTATCGATGCGAGCAACTGTTGGGCGCCGCATTGAAAGATGCGCCACATTTACGCGATAAAATGGAAATTATTACCAAGTGTGACATCCTGTTGATGGGCGACAAGTTTCCAGAGCGGCGGGTGAAATACTATGACACCAGCGCCGAACACATAACCGCCAGCATCGACCAATCTCTGGTCAATATGAATATTGACCAGATCGATTGCTTGCTGGTCCACCGACCCGACCCGCTAATGGACCATGTTGAAACCGGAGCCGCGCTGGATTCAGCTGTCGCGTCCGGCAAGGTTCGCACCATTGGTGTTTCCAATTTCAAACCACACGATTGGAACCTGCTGCAATCGGCCATGACCACACCACTGGTTACAAATCAGATCGAAATCAGTCTGACCGCACCCGAAGCGTTCACCAATGGTGATCTGGCGTTTCATCAACTGAACGGTATTCATCCAATGGCATGGTCTCCGCTGGGTGGTGGCGCTCTGTTCGATCAGGATACCAGCCAACTGGAAGAGTTGCGGCACTGCCTGACGAATATTGCAAATGCACAACAGGTCGGCATTGACGCAGTTGCCACCGCCTGGTTGCTAAAGCATCCCAGCGGCATCCTGCCGGTGATGGGTACCAACAACCTGGAACGGATCAAAAAACTGTCGGATGCAACCAAAGTGGAAATCGATCGGCCAACATGGTTTGAAATTTATGTTGCCGCCATGGGTCACGAAGTCCCTTAGCGGCGGTGAGCGGTGCAACCCAATTAGGGGAAGGGTGCAAACATATTGCTGCCATTGATGGATGACATCCCGGCGTTGCGCTGATATTGAACCACACGGTAATCGATCCCCATACACTCCGGAGACGCCACTTGAACTGCGCCCCTTTCACAACAATCGCTCCGCTGATCCATCCGCTGCAACGCCAGAAAACTGTGGGTGTGCAGGTTGGTGATGTGCTGGTCGGAGGCAAGGGCCCGATTGTTGTTCAGTCGATGACCAATACCGACACTGCTGATGTTGACGCAACCGTCGCGCAGGTCGCCGCCTTGGCCAAAGCCGGGTCCGAACTGGTGCGCATCACCGTCGACCGCACCGAATCTGCCCAAGGCGTGGCAAAAATCCGCGAACGGCTGGATCGACTTGGTATCCATGTACCGTTGGTCGGCGACTTCCATTATATCGGTCACAAATTGCTGGCCGACCATCCAGATTGTGCACAGGCGCTCGCGAAATATCGCATTAATCCCGGCAATGTCGGGTTCAAAGACAAACGCGACAAACAGTTCGGCGCCATTATCGAAACGGCGATTAAATACAACAAGCCAGTGCGAATCGGTGTCAACTGGGGTTCCCTCGATCAGGCCCTGCTGACCTCGCTGATGAATCAAAACGCCGAAATTGGATCACCGCTCAACGCCAGTCAGGTAATGCAGGAAGCCATTGTTCAATCTGCACTGTTGTCAGCACAGGAAGCGGAGCGGATTGGACTGTCTCGCGATAAAATTATTCTCTCCGCAAAAGTGTCTGAAGTTCAAAGCCTCATCGCAGTCTATGCGGAACTGGCTCGCCGCAGCGACCATGCATTGCATCTTGGCCTGACCGAAGCCGGTATGGGAACCAAAGGCATTGTCGCTTCGTCAGCCGCGCTTGGCATTTTGCTGCAACAGGGCATCGGCGACACGATTCGAATATCACTAACCCCCGAGCCAGGTGGAGACCGGACCCGTGAAGTCCAGGTTGCCCAGGAACTCTTGCAGGTGATGGGCTTTCGTTCCTTCGTCCCAATTGTTGCCGCCTGCCCGGGATGCGGACGGACCACTTCAACCACGTTTCAGGAACTGGCGGCCAAAATTCAGGACCAGCTGCGCGCCAACATGCCAATCTGGCGAGACACTTATCCCGGCGTGGAAGAGCTTAAGGTCGCGGTCATGGGCTGCATCGTAAACGGCCCGGGCGAAAGCAAACATGCAGATATCGGGATCTCCCTCCCCGGCACCGGAGAAACACCAGCAGCGCCGGTGTTTATCGATGGTCGCAAGGCAGCCACCCTGCGTGGTGCGAAAATTGCTGAAGAGTTTGAAGAGCTTGTTCAAGACTATGTAAGAACCCGCTACGGCGGAAGCGACAACGGCGACATCGGCGAAATCGGCGAGGCCGTCGCGAACTCACTTTGAACCAGTTGACGACCAACCCGATATTTTTCAGTTGCGTCTCTCAACAACATAGTGAGCGGTTTGCCGCAAAATGTCAGCTTCGGCACCAAACTCCGAAAGACAATCGACGGCCTCTTCAACGGCTTTTGACAAAAGTTCGCGTACTTCGCTAACGCCCAATAGTCCAATCAGGGTGCCCTTACCCCGCCCGGCATCCTTGCCGACGGCTTTTCCCATTGTCTCGGCATTTGAAGTGACGTCGAGCAGATCATCCGCAAGCTGAAATGCCAGGCCGATGGTGTTGCCGAAATGCGCCAGCCGCGATCGATCAATATTACTCGCCTGACCCAGCACTGCCCCCGCTGTGCAGGCAAACTGGATCAACGCTCCGGTCTTCATTTGCTGCATCACACGAATGCCGGTTTCGCCAGGTGATTGAGCCTCCGCCTCCAGATCCAGCATCTGGCCACCAATCATTCCATCCATCCCGGAAGCCCGGGCAAGCAGGTTAGCAAGTTCGCAGCGAACTCCACTATCTCCATGGCATTTTTCATCAGTGATCAGATCAAACGCCAATGTCAAAAGCGCATCTCCAGCCAGAATTGCTGTCGCTTCGTCATAAGCCTTGTGGACGGTTGGTTGACCTCTTCGCAAATCATCATCATCCATTTGCGGCAGATCGTCATGCACCAGTGAATATGAGTGTAGGCACTCCAGAGCGCAGGCGGTCTGCAGTGACCTGGACTGATCAACGCCGAACAAGGCGGCCGACTGAATTACCAGAAACGGGCGCAACCTTTTGCCGCCGTTCAACAGGCCGTGGCGCATGGCTGCGACCAACTTCGGCGGACGCACCAACTCTCCTTCATCAGCTTCAAGAGTCAAAATTTGATCTAGACGCTGATTAACGACCTGGGCCGTGGTCTTCAGTGTTTGTTGCAAGGAATTGGTCATGCAGGCGGTCTATGCCGACACGCTTGTTATGGCAAGTGGCTAACTCCAGGACCATCAATGTTGCAAACGCGCGGATCAACTGATCATTGCCGACACTTCAAAGCAACGTTACACAGGGGCAATTCATTCGTGAGATAGTGCCGTGGCAAGCGTCGACAAAAAGGGCAAGGGGACTGGTCGGCGCGATCGTCGCAGCAAGGCCAAGGGCGAAGCTGAAAAATCGCCGCGCCCTCCCCGATCCAAATCAAAACGTGGTGCCAACAATTCTGCAGAGAAATCCCGCAAGGCTGATACGCGCCGCAAACCTTCTTTGCTGCGATACCTGGTGACGCGCCTGACCATTTTGATTGTGCTGATCGGCCTGCTGCCATTCCTCTTGACCCTCACATATATACCCTCCAGCGTTCATCCAATATCCACCCTGATGGCGACCAATTGGTTTCTTGGATCCCCGGCAAACCGCAACTGGGTACCACTTGAGGAAATCTCGCCATTTGTCTACCAGTCTGTCATTTCGTCAGAGGATGGCCAGTTTTGCAGCCATCATGGGGTCGATTGGGCAGCGGTAAATCTGGTGGTTGATGATCTGATCGAAGGTGAGCGGCCGCGTGGCGCCAGCACCATAGCCATGCAGTCTATGAAAAACCTGTTTTTATGGCCAAACCGTTCCTATGTCCGAAAAGTTTTGGAGGTGCCGCTGGCGCTGTTTGCTGACATGGTCTGGAGCAAGCCCAGAATGATGGAAATCTATCTCAATATCGCAGAATGGGGCCCCGGAATATTTGGCATTGAAGCGGCCGCCCGTCATCATTTCAAGAAGTCAGCCAAGCACCTGTCCCGAAGACAAGCGGCCCTGCTGGCCGTTACCTTACCCAATCCGATCGCCCGCAACCCACGCAAACCGGGTCGTGGAATGCAACGTTTGGCCAGATTGGTACAAAAACGGGCCAAGCAGTCGGGTGCCTATGTCAAATGTCTGAAATAACAACACAGCCCGTTGAGCGGATTGCACTTGCTTCTTTCTGATTTTCGGCTATATCAACCGCAAATTCACACTGAAATTACCCAACAAGTGTGCTGGTAGCGATGACCGAGAACGGCGTCGCGCGAGAAAACAACACTTTCGATGTCCGACGGAGCGACAAAATGGCTGTCCCAAAGAGTAAGATTACACGCATGAAACGCGGCCACCGCCGCTCTACCGATGCGCTGAAAAACCCAACATATGTTGAAGATAAGAATTCAGGCGAATTGCGCCGTCCGCATCACATTGACCTGAAATCAGGCATGTATCGCGGTCGTCAGGTTCTGGAACCAAAAGAATCCGTTTGAACCAACTTTCTTGGATTTCAAGAGGCCCGTGGTGACGCGGGCTTTTTTTATGCCGTTGCACCAATTGACCAAGCTTGTCATGGTGAAGTCGGCAAAGTTGATCGGGGCCAGATTGGTGGATGAAAATGCTTACGAATTTTCCTTTAATGGCGATTGCGCTGATTATTTATAATGGCGTTGTTTTCGGCCTGGGCGGCGACGCCCTGACTTGGCAGACCGAATTGTTTGCATTGGGCATGGTATAGGGAGCAGTTTGGGATTTCAGTCTCGGTGATCTGATGATCACGATCGGTCTGCTGCTGCTGTTTGTTGAAATTCTCAAAGCCACACGGGTTGGCAAGTTATCGATTGTCGATCGTAACTACTCAGCTACCCTATTTCTGCTGCCATTAGGTGCGACAATTTGATT
>JAALLE010000021.1 GCA_011087605.1 Hyphomicrobiales bacterium | reverse complement strand
CGTCTGATGGGCCGTCTATAAAAGCATCAGGTTGGGGTAGCTGGGTAGTTACCTTTCCATGGCATAAAAACAAAATCCAACTGACAGATTCATGTCAGTTGGGCTATGTTAACTCCCGGTGGTCAACAACCACTGGAGTAATTAAATGACAAAATCAGTCGTCGAAGTCGTCACCTTTAAATTGGCCGACAATGTTTCAGAGAGCCAATTCCTGGAAACTGCACAAGCGGTCAATTCCATGCTCGACAAAACCGAAGGTTTTGTTCGTCGGCATCTGTCGGTTGCCGAAGACGGGGTGTGGACCGACCACATCGAATGGCAGTCGCTGGAACAGGCCAAAGCTGCCTCTGAGAGTTTGATGCAATTTGAGGCCGCAGGTCCGTTTCTGGCCGCGATTGACGGCGAATCGGCCAAAATGGCCCATAACAGCCTGAAAATGTCACACGCCTGATGCGCAGAACCGACCGTCTCTTTGAACTGATTCAGATTTTCCGGGATGGTCGGCTCAAGCTTGGGCGGGAACTGGCCGAACAGCTTGGGGTTTCGCTGCGCACTCTTTACCGCGACATTGAAACCCTGGTTGCTTCGGGCATTCCCATCGAAGGTGAAAGAGGGGTCGGTTATATCCTCCGGGAGCCGATCTTTCTGCCTCCGCTAAACCTCTCCCATATCGAACTGGAGGCACTTCAGTTCGGCATGGAACTAGCCAAACGTTCGTCAGACAGCGAATTGAACAGTGCAGCAAATTCTCTGCTCCAGAAGGTACACGCTGTCCTTCCGGCCAATCAACAGGGAGTCAATCGCCGCTGGCCGATGTCGGTCTATAGCGACAACATCGCAGCCGATATCGAACATCTGCCGATCCTGCGAAAAGCTATCGCAGGTCGTCGCAAGCTGGATCTTCGTTACAGAAGTCTGGCCAATGTTTTGTCCCGCCGAGTTATACGACCTCTGCAAGTCGAATTCTGGGGGCAGGTCTGGACCTGCACGGCATGGTGTGAGGCGCGTTGTGATTTCAGGGCGTTTCGCGTCGATCACATCGAAGAAGTCAGACTGCTGGACGAGCAATTCCCGCTCGAACAGGGCAAACGTCTGGAAGACTATCTGCGGCTGATCGATTGCGAGGAGACGGAATGATCAAGGTTTATACAAATCGCACAGGGTTTCGATCAGTATCTGCGCCTGTTTGCTGGCAATGGAATAGTGTATTTTTTGACCCTCTCGACGGGTCGCTACAAGATGGGCATCTCGCAATTTTCCCAAATGCTGGGACAAAGCACTTTGACCCAACTGGCCACGAGCCAACAGCTCGGTGACGGTTTTTTCGCCATCAATCAAATGACACATCACCATCAGTCGATGGCGATTGGCCAACAAAGACAGCAATGCTTCGGCTTGCGCTGCGCCAGCTTGCATCGCTAATAAATCGAGTTTACTCATATTGATAAATTAGCAGTTTCTAATATATAATCAACCAGCACTCTGTGAAAGGACGCTTAGTTATGACGGAATTCACCCCCTGGGCCTCTGCTTTCGGCGGAGCTTTGATCGGGCTTTCAGCGGTTTTGCTGCTGGCCCTGAACGGACGCATTGCTGGAATTAGTGGCATTAGCTCCGCCGTATTGCCTCCGTGGGGCGGGCGAATCGCCAATGGGGACATGGCCTGGCGTCTGGCGTTTATTGCTGGGCTGCTGGCCGCACCGCTTGTTGTCCAGATGGTAAGTGGTGAACCCATTGAACAAACCGTGTCTGGAAACATCGGTTTGATGGTAGTTGCCGGTCTGGTCACGGGTTTTGGAGCTGTCTATGGCGGGGGATGTACGTCGGGCCACGGAGTCTGTGGCATGTCGCGCCTGTCGATGCGCTCCATTCTCGCAACTCTAACCTTCATGGCAACGGCGTTCGTGACCCTGTTTGTCATGCGTCATATTGTAGGAGTTTGAATCATGAAAACACTTGCAGGACTAATTTGCGGACTGATTTTTGGTGTTGGCCTGGTAATTTCTGGCATGAGTAACCCTGCCAAGGTATTGAATTTTCTGGACCTTGCTGGGTCCTGGGACCCCAGTCTTGCCTTTGTGATGGGCGGTGCTGTGCTGGTGACGTTTATCGGCTATCGCGTCGTGTTGAACCGGGCGACCCCTGTGTTGAGCGACGTGTTTCACCTGCCGCAGAAGAAAGACATCGATGGTCAATTATTGACCGGGGCGGCGATTTTTGGAGCAGGCTGGGGATTGGGTGGTTTCTGCCCCGGTCCCGCGTTTACGGCATTGCCCTTGATGTCGACTGGAATCATGGCGTTCTTCCCTGCCTTGCTGATTGGCATGTGGGCAGGCAGAATGGCACCTGGAATTCTCGCTGCACGCGCCTAGGAGGTTATTATGTCTGATTGGCCAATCAATATTGATCAGAAACCCGAAGTAACTGGGTTTTTCGATCCAGAAACAAACACGATTTCCTATTGTGTCAAAGACCCGAATTCCAACGCTTGTGCGTTGTATGACAGTGTGCTGGATTTTGACTTTGCCTCTGACTGGACGTCGAAAACCTCAGCTGATTCATTGATCGAGTTTGTCAATGAACAAGGACTTTCGGTGGAGTGGATTATCGAAACGCATGTGCATGCGGACCACCTGTCTGCGGCACCCTATTTGCAACAAAAACTCGGCGGTAAACTGGGCATTGGAGCTCGGGTAATCGAAGTTCAGGATATTTTCGGCAAGATTTTCAATGCCGGAACCGAATTTCAACGTGATGGAAGCCAGTTTGATGCCCTGTTTGAGGAGGGCGACACTTATAAAATTGGCGGTCTCGATGCGTTTATTCTGGCAACGCCTGGTCACACGCCAGCCTGTATGGCGCATGTGATTGGTGACGTCATAGTTGTTGGCGATACCCTGTTCATGCCGGATGGTGGTTCGGCCCGGGCTGATTTCCCCGGCGGAGATGCACGACAACTTTATCAGTCAATTAAAAAAGTTCTCAGCCTGCCGGAATCCATGCGCATGTTCATCTGTCACGATTATGGCCCCAATGGGCGAGACATCGCCTGGGAAACGACCGTCGGTGAACAGCGGGCTTCCAACATCCACGTCAAGGACGGCATTGACGAGGACGCTTATGTTGAAATGCGCACGACACGCGATGCGCAGCTGTCGATGCCAAAATTGATTATCCCAAGTGTTCAGGTGAATATGCGCGCTGGCGATCTGCCAGAACCGGAACCCAACGGAACGCGCTATTTGAAAGTGCCTGTCGATAAGCTTTGAAGTCCTTCTCGCGGAATGGTTCCATTTGAGCCAGACATGCTCTAAAGAGCCTGCAATCAAGTTCTGCGGAAGGGACCATCATGGACGAAATTCAACACTATATTGGCGGAAAACTGGTTTCCGGCACCTCCGGGCGCACGGCCGACGTCTACAACCCGGCTACTGGAGAAGTTCAGGCTCAGGTGCCGCTGGCATCGGCCAATGAATTGAATGCCGCGATTGCCAACGCTAAACAGGCTCAACCCGCTTGGGCAGCCCAAAACCCACAAAAACGCGCCCGCGTGATGATGGAATTTGTCCGTCTGTTACATCGCGATATGGACCAGCTTGCTGAAGCACTATCCCGAGAGCACGGTAAAACAGTGCCTGACGCAAAAGGCGATGTGATCCGCGGTCTGGAAGTTGCCGAATACTGCATCAGTGCGCCGCAAATGCTGAAAGGTGAGTTTTCTGAAGGTGCCGGTCCGGGAATTGACATGCACTCGGTTAAACAACCATTGGGAGTTGTGGCGGGGATAACTCCGTTCAACTTTCCGGCGATGATTCCCATGTGGAAATTCTGCCCGGCCATTGTTTGCGGCAATGCATTCATCCTCAAACCATCTGAGCGTGACCCGTCGGTCCCCAATATGTTGGCGCAATTGATGAGCGAAGCCGGTTTGCCAGATGGCATATTGAACGTGGTGCACGGGGACAAGGAAGCCGTTGATGGTATTCTTGATCACGACGACATCATGGCCGTCGGTTTTGTTGGTTCAACACCGATTGCTGAATATGTCTACACACGCGGCTGTGCCAACGGTAAGCGCGTTCAGTGCTTTGGCGGCGCGAAAAATCACATGATCATCATGCCGGATGCTGACATGGATCAGACCGTCGATGCGTTGATTGGCGCTGGCTACGGCGCTGCCGGCGAACGCTGTATGGCTGTCTCCGTTGCCGTTCCCGTTGGCAAGGACACCGGCGATCGTTTGATGGAAAAGCTGACGCCGCGCGTCGAAGCTTTGAAAATTGCTCCCTATACCGCCGGTGACGACGCTGATTTTGGACCGTTGGTAACCAAAGAAGCTCACACCCGCGTCAAGGGATATGTCGACGCCGGCGTCGAGCAGGGGGCGGATCTGGTCGTTGATGGTCGTGACTTCTCCATGCAGGGTTATGAAGATGGTTTCTTCATGGGCGCTTGCCTGTTCGACAATGTCACCAAGGATATGTCGATCTACAAGGAAGAGATTTTCGGTCCTGTCCTCTCGGTGGTTCGTGCCGACACCTATGAAGAAGGTCTCGACCTGGCGATGAGCCACGAATATGGCAATGGCGTTGCAATCTTTACACGCGACGGCGATGCGGCCCGCGATTTTGCCAGCCGCATCAATATCGGCATGGTCGGTATTAACGTGCCAATTCCTGTGCCGTTGGCTTACTACACATTTGGTGGTTGGAAACGTTCCGGGTTTGGCGATTTGAACCAGCATGGCCCGGATGCGTTCAAGTTTTATACCCGCACGAAGACGATCACTTCGCGTTGGCCTTCGGGCATCAAGGAAGGTGCGGAATTTTCAATTCCAACCATGGAATAGGGAAACTTATCCCCGTCTCAAAATAGTCTATCACAATGCTCCTCAATCTGATTGAGGAGCATTTTTATGTTCGACGCACAATGTCTTCACGAAATTTCCGTGGTGGCAAATAAATTGAAAATATCAAGCGCCGCTCTGCAGGCCATCGCAGAGGTTGAATCCGGTGGTCGGATCTTCGCCAGTTTTGCCGGAAAGCGCGAACCGCTCATTCGCTTTGAAGGCCATTATTTTGACCGGCTGCTAAATGGTCAACAGCGACAACTGGCCCGCCAACAAGGGCTGGCCCATCCAAAAGCCGGTAAAATCCGCAATCCACGAAGCCAGGAGCGGCGCTGGGAACTGGTGAACCGCGCAATCAAAATCAACCGAATCGCTGCCCTGTCATCTGTTTCCTGGGGGCTCGGACAGGTCATGGGAGCGCATTGGCAATGGCTCGGTTATGGCAGTGTCGACGCATTGGTTGCTGAAGCCCGTTCCGGCGCTGCAGGTCAGGTGCGTTTGATGGCGCAATACATCGATAGAGCAGGTTTGATTCCAACAATCCAGATCGAAGATTGGAAGGAATTTGCCCGCACCTATAACGGCCCGTCCTATGCCCGATATGCTTATGACCGGAAAATTGAGCATGCATTGAAGCGATTGAGCAGGCAATCCCCAGAGCCAGATGTGCAGAACAGTCAGGCCGACCGAGTTCAGATTGTGAGAATGGGCGAACATGGTGCGCTCGCCCGCCTTGCAAAATTTGTTGCCGGTGCAAAAAAGCGAATGGAGAGATCCATTCGGGCCGGCCTGCTTTTAATTTCCAAGCGCATCCTTTAATCTGTCTCCAGATTGAGGTCTGATTTGAAATTAAAAATAAAAATGAAAAACAAGAATGAACGACTGTCCGAAGTGGTTGGTCTTGCTCCGGTGATTCCGGTTCTGCAATTCAACGACCCAGAAATTGCCGTGCAAACCAGCCGAGCGCTGGTAGCTGGTGGCCTTCCGGTTATCGAAATCACCTTGCGCACACCCCAGGCACTGGCCTGCATTTCTGCGGTAGCCAAACAGGTCGAAGGCGCAGTTGTTGGCGCAGGCACCGTGATGACGCCCGGCATGATGCGTGACTGCGTTGAAATTGGCTGTCAGTTTTTAGTTTCCCCCGGCGCAACACAGGATTTGATCGAGGCCAATCAAAAGGTAGATGTGCCGCTGCTTCCCGGTGTTGCAACCCCCAGTGAGGCCATGGGCCTGATGGCTGAAGGATATGAATTTTTGAAATTTTTCCCCGCCGAACAGGCCGGTGGGCCGCAATATCTCAAATCCCTTGCACCGGTTTTGCAAGGCTTGAAATTCTGTCCCACGGGAGGGCTGACGGCAGAAAAGGCACCGCAATATCTGGCTCTGGATAATGTCGTATGTGTCGGCGGCTCCTGGGTTGCCCCGAAGGAAAAGATTGCGGCTGGCGATTGGGACGGTATCACCGAACTCGCGGCTGCTGCGTCAGCTCTGGACCGGTAAGCAAGGTCGGAGTTCACCAACCATGCGGATGATTGTATTTGCCTGCACTCTACTCGCTCAACTGACGGGTTTTGCCGCGCAGGCGAAAGACTCAGTGTTGGTATTTGCTCCTGCCAGCATGACTGACGTGTTGAATGATGTCGTTGATCTCTTCGAAAGTCAGCACGGAACCAAGGTCGTGTTATCTTTTGCCGGGACACAACAACTGGCTCGTCAACTGGATGCCGGGGCTCCGGCGGATATCTACATCACCGCTGACAGGGACTGGATGGATTGGGCCGTTTCCCGCGACCTGATTACCGTCGACAAACTCTTTCCACTGGCGGGAAACCGGCTGGTGGTGGCGGTACGCAATGAGGTTGAAAACTGGGCCGATCTCAATGCTTTGCTGACTGAAAACCGGTTTGCCATGGCCGAACCCGATAGCGTTCCCGCCGGTCGCTATGCGCGCCAGGCCTTGCAGAACAGGGGTATTTGGCAAGCGGCAGCACGCCAGGCCGTGTTTGGCGACAATGTGCGCACCACTCTAAGACGTCTCGCAAGGGGAGAGGTAAGTTCTGCCATTGTCTATGGAACGGATGCCGCGATCGAACCGCGCGTGAGATCGTTTTATGTATTTCCCGACGAGGCCCACGACAAAATCATCTATTGGGCGGCTACGACCGGCAATGATCCGAGTCCCGATGCCATGAAATTCGTGGGTTTCCTGAAAGGGTCTGATGCTGGTCAGGTTTTTGCAAAATCCGGTTTCGTCCCACCGCCGCAACAGGATGGAAACTGATCATGCTATCTCATCTGTTTGAACCATCTATATGGGCAATTGTTGGATTGTCGCTGCAGGTATCGTGCGTTGCCATGATCGTGGCTTTGCCCTTCGCGATTGTTATTGGCAAAATCCTCGCCGGCCCTGGATTTTTCGGCAAAGCCTTCCTGAGCGCACTCGTACATTTGCCGTTGGTGCTGCCTCCGGTTGTGACAGGTTATGCTCTGTTAGTGGTATTCGGGCGTCGGGGTTGGATCGGGTCCGTGCTGGATCAGTGGGGCATCGGATTTACATTTTCCTGGGCAGGAGCGGCTCTGGCTGCGGGAATTATGGCTTTTCCATTGTTGGTTCGGCCTATTCGTCTGGCATTTGAAACCCAGGACAGGCGTTTGGCAGAAATGGCTGCCACGTTGGGCGCAAAACGCAGCAAACGGTTTTTCAAGATTTCGCTGCCACTGGCGTTTCCCGGCATAATTGCCGGGGTAGTGCTGGGATTTGCCAAGGCGCTTGGAGAATTTGGTGCAACAATCACGTTCGTATCAAATATTCCCGGTGAAACCCAGACATTGTCTTTGGCAATTTATACGCTGTTGCAGTCGCCGCGCGGTGATAACGCAGCCCTTGCGCTTATACTAATTTCCATCGTGCTGTCTTTCGGCGCCATTTTGGCATCTGAATGGATGGTGAATTCCAGTCAAAGAAAACTGGAGCGCTAGATTATGCTAACGGTAAAACTGGAAGGCACTATCGGCACATTTCCAATTGCAGCAGACATAGAAGCTGGCGTAGGTGTCACCGCCATCTACGGCCCATCGGGTGCTGGCAAATCGACGATATTGCGTGCCATTTCGGGCCTGTGGCAGCCCCAGCGCGGGTTCATTCAGGTCGGTGAAAACGTCCTTTTGGACAGCCACAGTGAAGTCAACCTGCCGACCGAAAAGCGGCGTCTTGGTGTGGTGTTTCAAGAACCCATCCTGTTTCCACATCTGTCGGTTCGCGACAACCTGGCCTTTGGCATGAAGAAACACGAAACCGGATGGGATGGGGTCATCGAAATGCTTGACCTCGGCGAACTGGTCGAACGCATGCCGCGCAATCTGTCCGGGGGCGAGGCCCAACGAGTGGCATTAGGGAGGGCCATCCTTTCCGATCCTCAAGTCTTGTTGCTTGACGAGCCGCTGACCGGTCTCGACGATTCCAGACGCGCACAAGTATTGCCATATCTGGAGCGGTTGCGGGACGAAACTACAATTCCAATTGTTTATGTCAGCCATCACCGTGACGAAATTCTGCAACTGGCTGACCTGATTTTTACGATTGACGGTGGCACCATAAATCAGGAACTAACACCCGGAGAATTTCGAAAGGCAACACAACCACCAACCACGCGGCGGCGGGATGATGCGGGCACATGAGACTTGTCTTTGTTCTGGCATCGATGTGGCTGTTTATGGTGCAGGCCGAAGCACGTTGCGATGATCGCGAACTGGTAATTCGCCTCGGACTGGCACCGCAATCGGAGACCCCTGCACGCCAGTCGGCATTAAAAAGCTTGCAGTCTGCCATCAATTCGGAGTTGCAAGGCCGCGCCTGTCTGCAAGTTATATTGGACGACAAACTATTTGCCTCCGCCTTGTCGGTGACGGCCCTGCAATCTGGATCGGTAGACATGACATTGCCGTCGTTTTCGGAGCTTGCTGCGGTCGCCGGCGATTATCGAGTGTTTGATTTGCCATTTGCCTTTCGCGATGTGCGAGCTGTGCAAAGATTTTTGACTTTGGCAGGCAATCGGATGAGTGAATCTTTGGTCAGATTTGATGTCACACTGGCTGCAATCTGGAACGGGCATTTCGACCAGATTTCAGCCAAGCGGCCAGTCGTTTTGCCGGCAGATATGGCTGGTCTGAAGGTTCGCACCCAACCCAGTTCCAGCGTCTCTCAAATGATCGATTTGTTGGATGGTATCGAACAATCGGTGAATAGGGAGCAACTCGCCGCAGCCATCAAAGACGGGCGTATCGACGCGCAGGTGACCGATTGGGTGACCTTGATGGGCAATAATACAGCCCAGATGCATAAGGGGGTTACGCAGACCAATCACACCTATCGCGGCCATGTGTTGCTGGCCTCGCGAACCTGGTGGGTGGGGCTCGATGCAAATTTGAAAAAATCCCTTTCGGAATTAATTTCGCGGATCTCCAAACAGGCCAATTTTGATGCCGATCAACGCCAGGTAAACGCCAAACGCACCATTATCCGATCCGGCGTGCCGGTGCGCGGGCTCACCCAACAGCAGCGCAAAGATTGGATCACCACAATGAAGCCAATTTGGGATGCCTATGAAAATCGTCATTTGCTTCAGTTGGTGGTGCAGGCCGACAAAGCCCTGTAACTGATTTTGAGCGGCTATTTGCCTAAGAACGCGTCAATCCGATCCAGCGCTCGGTCAATGTTTTCTGCTGAATTGGCGTAGGACAGACGGATATATCCCTCACCCAGAATGCCAAAGTCCGGACCGCCAATGATCGCGACGCCCGATTCTTCCAGCAGAGCGGATGCCAGTTCCTTCGCCTTCCAACCGGTCTTTGAAACATTGGGAAATGCATAAAACGCCCCTTTCGGCGTGGCGCAGGATATGTTGGGCAGAGCATTGGCTCGCGACACAACAAGTTTGCGACGTTCATCAAACGCCTTCATCATATCAGCAATCGCATCCTGAGGGCCTTCAATGGCCGCAATGCCTGCATATTGGCTCGGAGCGTTGACGCAGGACCAGGCATTGACAGCCAGTTTGCGCACATTGTCATACAGGGCATCGGGCCAGATCGACCAACCCATGCGCCAGCCAGTCATGGCCCAGGTTTTTGACCAACCGTTAAGGACGATGAGGCGATCTCGAATTTGCGGGAAAGTCAGAAGCGAAACATGCTCCTCCCCATCATAAGTCATCACGTCATAAATTTCGTCTGACAGAATGGCGGTGTCGGGAAATTGATCCAGACCATTGACCAGCATTTCAATTTCTGCGCGCGGGGTAACACCACCTGTCGGATTGGCCGGGGAGTTCAATATGACCAGTCTTGTCTTCTCATTGACAAGCGAAAGCGCTTCTTCGCCGGAAAATGCAAAACCATTTTCCTCGCGCACCGGAATCGGAACCGGCTTGGCGCCGGTAAACTCAATCATTGATCGATAAATCGGAAATCCCGGGTCGGGATACATGATCTCGGTGCCCGGTTCACCCATCATCAGGATAGCTGCGAACATCGTCACCTTGCCGCCGGGCATGATGCAAACATTTTCCGGCGATACTTCCACACCGGTGGTTTGCAACGTGCGCATCGCAACCGCTTCACGAAGTGGCAGAATGCCGGTCGCCGGCGTATAGCCATGATGACCGTCGCGCAGCGCTTTCACCGCTGCTTCGACAATATGATCAGGGGTTGGAAAATCCGGCTGTCCGATGCCCAAATTGATAACATCCATGCCACCTGCTGCAAGTTCAGTGGCCCGGGCCAATACGGCAAACGCGTTTTCTTCGCCAATGCGATCAAATCCAGCGATAGTCTTTATCATGAAGCACTTGTGTGTTGGGAAAATTGTGGCTTGGATTGTCCATGCAATCGGGCGATACCGCAAGAGTGTCGTCGAAATTAATACCTGAATCTATGGAGGATCAGATGGTGGATCTGGCTGACTGGGTCGAGCGTCCTGCTCCAGAACGAAAAGTGCTGGACGGAAGATATGTTCGGCTGGAACCGTTCAATGCCGCGGCCCACGGCGCGCAGCTATATTCCGCCGCGTCGCTGTCGGATGCCGATGACCGGTTTGCCTATCTGCCTGAATTAGCCCCACAAAGCCTTGAAAAGTTTCAACCCTGGCTTGAGGCGGCGCAGGCCAGCGATGATCCGCTTTATTTCGCAGTGATCGACAAGCGCACAGACACCGTGGAAGGTCGTCAGACTTTGATGCGCATTGATCCGGCGAATGGTGTCATTGAAACCGGTCATATTTTCTGGGGTGGTCGGATATCGCGCACTCCGGTCACAACCGAAGCATTCTATCTATTCGCCCGCTATATCTTTGATGATCTCGGTTACCGTCGGTTTGAATGGAAATGCAACAATGCCAATGAGCCGTCGAAAGTAGCGGCAATTCGTTTTGGAATGTCTCCTGAAGGTGTATTTCGGCAGGCGGCGGTGGTGAAGGGTGAAAATCGCGACACTGCCTGGTTTTCTCTGATCGACAAGGAGTGGCCGCCAATGCGTGCGGCATTTGAAGCGTGGCTTGACCCGGCCAATTTTGATGGTGATGGTCAGCAAATTAGGAAATTGCAGCAATTAAGGGAGTCGGTTGATGGGTAATCGTCTGGCAGGTGATGAAAGCGCATATTATACCGGAGTAGAAATTCCGATGAACGGGGGTTGGTTGCTGTAATGAAAATACTCGTGATGGGTGCGGCCGGCATGATTGGCCGCAAATTGATAGAACGTTTGTTAAAGGACGGCCAACTGCGCGGAACCGCAATTTCCAGCATTCATGGATTTGATGTAGTTGAAGGATCATTTCAGGATACAGGGTCTATCGAAGTATCAATGTCGGCTGGCGACATCTCTGATGCTTCTGTCGTGGACGCCCTGGTCGACCACAACCCGGATGTAATATTCCATCTGGCGGCGATTGTCTCAGGAGAGGCCGAAAGCGACTTTCAAAAAGGCTATCGGGTCAATCTTCAGGGGACGCAGAACCTGTTTGATTCGATCGTTGCACGCAGTGGTTATTGCCCGCGGGTGGTTTATGCGTCGTCCATTGCGGTATTCGGGGCGCCATTTCCCGAAGCAATTGATGATGAGTTTCATCTGACGCCGCTGACTTCTTACGGAACACAAAAGGCGATTGGCGAACTATTGCTGACAGATTATACGCGCAAAGGTCATCTGGACGGTATCGGCATGCGGCTGCCGACCATCGTTGTGCGACCCGGCAAGCCAAACCTTGCAGCGTCAGGATTCTTTTCCAATATTATCCGTGAGCCACTCTCCGGCCTGCCCGCGGTTCTGCCCGTATCAGAAGACGTCATGCATTGGATGGCCAGCCCGCGCTCGGCAGTGGGGTTCTGCATTCACGCTGCTGAAATTGACGGCGAGACGGTGGGTCCAAGACGCAATCTGACCATGCCGGGTCTGGCAATCACCGTTGGCGAAATGATCGCGGCGCTTGAAAAGGTGGCCGGAGCTGAAACCGCGTCGCTGGTTGAGCGCAAGGTGGATGAAACCATTTCTGGAATCGTCGCCAACTGGCCCCGCAAATTCGTTGCCGAACGGGCGGCCTCACTGGGTTTTACTGCCGAAACAAGCTTTGAAGACATCATTCAGGCGCATGTCGAAGACGAGTTGTCAGATTAGCGAACGGATCTGGGCATCAGTTCTGAAAGTAGAAACACGTAATGGCTACAGCTTTGGGATCGATTCAGCTCAATTTGTGAACCGAATCCCGGATTTTCAGTTGCGGTTCAATAAACACCGCCTGATTTTCAGCTCCCTTGCCACTGATCTTGGCGAACAATGCCCGTGCAGCAAGTCGCCCGATCTCGTCATGACCGTCGGCAACGGTGGTTAGTGGTGGAGCTGAAAAGCTGGCTTCTTCGATATCATCGTATCCGGTCACCGCAATATCTTTGCCAGGTTCCAGCCCCCGGCTTCGCAAACCATGCATGACACCCAATGCGACAGTATCGCTACAGCAGGCGATGGCCGTTGGAGCCGGACCGTGTGACAGAATTTGTTCCACCGCATCAAACCCGGCTTTGCGGTCATAGGGTGTTTCAATGTCCTGGCGCTGCGGCAGAGCAATGCCCGCATCCGCATAGGCTTTGGCAAAGCCTGCTCGACGGGCGCGGCCAGTTGATGTCAGTCTGGTTCCACCCACCAGAGCGATATCCTTGTGCCCATGCTCGATCAGATATTTTGTAATCAAATGAAATCCGGCTTCGTCGTTTCCAAGAAAGGCTGGAACCGAAGTGTCTTCCACTGTCCTGGCAACCAGCGTGACTGGCAGGCCGTTTTGTTCGATGCGCTCAATGTCTTCGCGGCTGGTTCCCACGGACGGTGACATGATCACACCGTCTGCACCAAACTGCATCAATGTGGAGATAAAATCTTCTTGCAGGGCAATGTCATCACCATGGTTGCACAGCAGAAACGTCTGGCGGTTGCTTCCCAATTCGGCTTCGATCGAGCGCAAGATTTCTGCAAAAAACGGGTTGATTATGTCGCGTACGATCACGCCGACAATGTCGGAGCGTTGGGTGCGCAGGCTGGCGGCGCGCCGGTCGTAAACATAACCGATTTCCTTGGCGCGCAGGCGAACCTTTTCCCGGGTCGCTTCAGCGACCAGCGGAGAATCCCGCAGGGCGAGTGACACGGTTGCGGTTGAAACTCCCAGATCGTCAGCAATGGTGGACAGGGTTATTTTGATGCCCAATGTGTTTTCCTTTGTTGCGCCACCGTTGCGTTTGCTTGTTCCACACTATGCCGACAGGAAACAGGCTCCGCAATGATTTTGCGCCGTTGAGACGGGTTGTGAACAATGTGCGGCAGGTTTAGGCTCAATTCACTCGAAAAATATGGGCGATAAATGCGTATTTGGATCAAAAACCCGCTTTCAGTACTAGCGAAAGAGGCCGAGGGTGGCATTGTCATCGACGGAGCGCGGGTCAGCGAAATTCTGGCAAGCGGACAACAGCCTTCGCAACCGGTTGATCAAGAGTTTGACGCCAGTCAACACGTTGTTCTTCCCGGATTAATCAATACGCACCACCATTTTTTTCAAACCATGACCCGGGCGCACCCCGACGCGATCAACAAGGAGCTGTTTCCATGGTTGAAGGCGCTGTATCCGATCTGGGCAAATAATGTGAACCCGCATACGTTTCGACTTGGCACCCGGCTGGCACTGACCGAATTGCTGATGAGCGGATGCACCACTGTTTCTGACCACCATTATCTCTATCCGGCAGGTCTTGAAAACGCCATGGATATTCAGGTGGAAGAGGCGGAGCGGTTGGGAATGCGTATGACCGTAACCCGTGGATCGATGAGTCTGTCGGAAAAGGATGGCGGATTGCCACCGGACTCCATCGTTCAGGACGACGATACGATCCTGGCTGACTGTGAGCGCGTGCTAAATAAATATCATGACCGCTCGGAAGGCTCGATGCTGCAAGTGGCGATGGCCCCATGTGCGCCATTTACCGTGACCAAGCGTTTGATGATGGAAACCATGGACCTTGCGCATAAGCACAATTGCACCTGCCACACCCATCTGGGTGAAACCCATGATGAAAACGACTATTGCATGGAGCACTTTGGCTGCCGCCCGGTCGATTATCTTGATGAACTGGGCTGGATGAATGACCGTGTCTGGCTAGCTCATGGTATCCATTTTAATGACGATGAGGTGCGCCGGCTCGGAGCTGCAGGTGTCGGGGTCTGCCATTGCCCTACATCCAACATGGTACTTGCTTCTGGCCACTGCCGCACCAAGGAGTTGGAAGCAGCAGGTTCTCCTGTGGGATTGGGAGTTGATGGATCAGCGTCGAACGACAATTCCAATCTAATGGAAGGAGCACGCCATGCGCTGATGATCAACCGCCTGACCTATGATGCGGCCAGCGTAACCCATTTTGACGTTTTGCGGTGGGCGACGGAAGGTTCAGCAAAATGTCTGGGACGTAGTGATATTGGCAAGATTGCCGTTGGCAAACAGGCTGATTTCGCGCTTTACCGGCTCGACGAACTGCGCTTTTCCGGTGCCGGGGACCCTCTCGCCGCTTTGGTATTGTGTGGGGCTCATGAAGCGGATCGGGTGATGGTGGCTGGCAACTGGCTGGTCGAGGACACCCTTCCGGTCAACATGGATGTGGCCAGACTACGCCGCGAGCACGGTGAAGCTGCAAAAGCGTTTCTTGAAAGCGTATGATGGCCAGCAATCCGGCTTTTGAGGATATTGAAGACTTAGTTTCGGCGCTATTGGACGGTGCGGCACCGGTAACTTCGTCGACAATATTAGTGCTGCCGCTGGGCGCCACCGAGCAGCACGGCAAACACCTGCCGCTGGAAACAGATACACTGATCGCGCAAGGCATTTGCAATCGTCTGGCCGCTCAGATTGGATCTGGTTTAGACGTCCGGTTCCTGAATGCGGAACCAATTGGATACTCTTCCGAACACATGGATCATGCCGGTAGCCGGACATTGAGTTATGGCGAGGCAATCGACCGGTGGATCGCTTTTGGCGAGTGTGCGGCCAAATCCGGCATTCGTCGATTTGTGTTGCTCAATGCCCATGGGGGAAATTCACCCCTGATGACGATTGTCGCTCAGGAATTGAGGGTCCGGTGCTCTCAATTTGCCGTTGCCACTAGTTGGACGCGCTTTATCAAACATAGCGAAATCGTAAGCACCAATGAAGCGGCATTTGGCATTCATGGTGGTGACATCGAAACCAGTGTCATGCTGGCGCTGCACAGCGACCAGGTTGATATGGCTGAGGCGCGAGATTTTCCCAACCTGCAGGAAATGTTGGCGTTGAATTTCAAGCACCTGCGGGCCTACGGACCTCATGCATTTGGCTGGAAAGCAGCTGACTTGAACCAATTTGGCGTCACCGGCAATGCAGGAAATGCGACGGCGCAAAAAGGCGAGGCGCTGATCGAAGCGGCGGTCAGTGGTTTGAATGAACTGTTGGAAGACATTTCAATTTTCGATTTGGCCTTGCTGAAAGATGCCTGAACCCTATTTTGCAACTAAATATATTTTATGAGTTTCAATATGTCTGATAAAACCCCTGTCACCGTTCTGACCGGTTATCTCGGATCCGGCAAAACCACGCTTCTCAACCGCATTCTTTCCGATGAACACGGCAAGAAGTATGCCGTTATCGTCAATGAATTCGGTGAAATTGGCATTGATAATGACCTCATTGTCGAGAGCGACGAAGAAATCTACGAAATGAACAATGGCTGTGTGTGCTGTACTGTGCGCGGTGATCTTGTGCGGGTTGTTCAGGGTCTGCTCAAACGCAAAGGGCGGTTTGACGGTATTTTGGTGGAAACCACCGGCCTGGCAGATCCGGCGCCTGTTGCTCAGACTTTTTTCATGGATGACGATGTCCGCGCCAAGGCGCAATTGGATACGGTTGTTGCGCTGGTCGATGCCAAGCATTTTCCATTGAGGCTGAAAGATGCGCCCGAGGCTGAAGACCAGGTAGCGTTTTCTGATGTGGTGATCCTCAACAAAACCGATCTGGTGGACGCAGCCGAACTGAAAAAACTGCGCGCCACGGTGCGTCGGATCAATCCTCACGCTGTTATTCATACTGCCCAGCGGTCTGATATCGCGCTGGACGAGGTGCTGGACCGAGGGTCTTTTGATCTGGATCGAATTCTCGAAGACGATCCGCATTTTCTCCATGCCCATGATCATGACCATCCTGATCACGAATGCAGTCCGGACTGCGACCATCACGGTCACGATCATTCGCACCATCACCATCATGACCTCGAATGCGGACCGGATTGCGATCACGAAGATCACAAGCTGGATGGCAACACTCATGATGTGACGGTGAAGTCCATTTCCCTGCGGGCAGGGGAGATGAATCATCAAAAGTTCTTTCCGTGGATCAACAAACTAACCCAAGTTGACGGGCCGGATATCCTCCGGTTGAAGGGCATCGTTGCCTTTGAAGGTGATGATGATCGCTTCGTCGTGCAGGGCGTCCACATGATAGTCGAAGGTGATCATCAACGCCCGTGGCATGCGGATGAAAAACGTGAAACACGGATTGTATTCATCGGTCGGAATCTGGATCGCGAGAAGATCGAGCGCAGTTTTCAAGCTTGTGTTGCAGCCTAAATGACTACAATTGCGCCTTACGATTTCGACGAACATGTCGAACTGGCAACATTCATTGACGATCAACCTGCCTTTGCGCTGGTTGACGGGACGGTGCGGTTTCCGACATCGGTGCCACAGGTAATTGAGGCAAATAACGGCTTGTTGAGCGCCGATGTTGCATTGGATAGCAAGAGCCTCGTCACCGGTGGCGAGGACGGACGAGTTATGCGCGTGTCCCCGGCAGGCGCTGAGGAAATTGCGCAACAGAAACGCAAATGGATTGATGTGGTCAGTTGCGGCCCTAACAACGCGGTTGGATTTGCTGCCGGTCGCACGGTTTGGATCGCCACGGCAGACATGATCAAACAGTTTGACCATGATCGGGCCGTTGAAGGCATTGCATTTGCCCCAAAGGGAATGCGCATTGCCTGCGCGCGCTATAATGGCGTTTCCATTCACTGGGTTGCGAGCCAGGCGGCGCCGGTTGAGCTGCATTGGGACGGCGCACACACGGATGTCGTTTATTCTCCCGACGGGCGTTACATTGTCACGTCAATGGCGGAAAATGCTCTGCATGGCTGGCGCCTGGACAATGTTAAATCAGCTGAAGGGGCACATATGCGGATGACAGGTTATCCGGCCAAACCCAAAAGTCTGTCATGGTCTGCCAAGGGAAAATGGTTGGCTAGTTCCGGGGCACAGGCAGCAATTTGCTGGCCCTTCTCGGGCAAGCAGGGACCGATGGGCAAAGCGCCCGAAGAGCTTGGAACCCGCGGGGACGCGATGGTCACGCAAGTCGCTTGTCATCCGATCGAAGATGTTGTTGCCGTGGGCTATGATGATGGCATGGTCATGGCTGTCAAAATTGAAGACGCCGCAGAAGCATTGCTTCGACGGCCGGGAAAATCGGCCATATCAACACTCAGCTGGGATCGCCGCGGGGACCGGCTTGTTTTCGGCAGTGAAGCAGGCGAGGCTGGCCTGATAACGGTTGGCGAATAGGAATTCGGTGTTATGAAAAATCCTGAACTCAAGGCGTGGTGCGACTATCCGCAGGCTGAAGTTGCCCACGCAAAAGGTGGTTCCCTGGCCGGGCTGTCGCTTGCCGTCAAGGACATCTTTCAGGTGGAAGGTTATCCCAACGGATGGGGCCAACCGACACGGTTGGCGGAAGCCGAACCTGACACGCAAAACCAAAGCGTTGTGCAGAAATTGCTGGATGCGGGCATTGTTGTGGAGGGCAAGAGCCAGTGCGAGGAGTTGTGCTTTTCCTTGACCGGGATCAACAAACATTATGGCGCGCCGGTAAATGGCGCTGCACCGGATCGGGTCACAGGCGGTTCGTCTTCGGGGTCGGTGTCTTTGATATCCAACGGAATTGTCGATGTGGCAACCGGTTCTGACACGGGCGGCTCGGTGCGGGCACCTGCATCATATTGTGGACTGATTGGTCTTCGCACCACCCATGGTCGCATTCCTTTGGACAAGACGATGCCACTGGCGCCGAGCTTTGATGTCTTTGGCTGGTTTGCAAAAGACGCAGAAACCTATGCCAAGGTTGGTGACGTGGTGCTTGACGATGATCCGGATTCCACCCCACTTCGGCGTCTGATTGGGTGTCCTGATCTGGATTCTCTATTACTGGGAGACGAAGATTATGTGGCCTATGCCAAGGCCGCCGAAATGCTGGAAAAACATTTCGACGACGAGCGTTCCTTCGATGCGTTGCCTTTCGACCTGAACAAGGCCTACTGGGCCTTCAGAAAGTGCCAGGCATATGAAGCCTGGCAGTCGCTGGGGGACTGGATCACAACCCGCAAACCCGACCTCGGTTCGGGAATTAAAGATCGCTTTGAATTTGGGGCCTCGATGTCGAAGCAGGATTTTGAAGTATCCAGTGGTGACCGGTTGGAAATGCGCGTAAAATTAGAGGAATGGATTGGCAAAGATGGCCTGCTGGTGATGCCTACGGTTCCCAGCTGCGCACCGCTGAAAAGCGAAAGTGAAGAAACTTTGCAGGCTTTCAGGGAACAGGCGCTGATGTTGCTTTGCCTGTCCGGCAACAGCGGATTGCCCCAAATCAGCCTGCCCCTGGCAGAAGTGCATGGAGCCCCACTGGGCCTCAGTTTGATTGGCCCGCGTGGCAGTGACAAACGGCTGATCCAGATCGCGCTGGATATATTGGGTTGATCAGGGCGCAATATCACGGACGCCAAACTCCAGAAGGGTTTCTTGTCTGGGATGTACGCAAGCTGATTGCGTTGTCTGAAGGCCTGCCAGTCAATGACGTGGATTTGGCCACGATCAACGAGTTTGACGAGAATTATTGGTATCAATCCGACGATGTGATTCCTACCTGCAGCAATATTGCTGATCACATGAATTTGGTGACTGCGGCCAATCTGGATTTTCCCATCCTGTTATGCGCTGAGGGCCGACTTATGGACGGCATGCACAGGGTGGTGAAAGCACATATCGAAGGCCAGAGGACCATTCCTGCATGCCGGTTCAAGACAACGCCACCACCGGACCACATAGATGTGAATTTGTCAGACCTGCCCTATGACACTTAGTTAGTTTTCACAGCTCAATTGGCTCGCCATGCGGCGTGCGCGCGGCGGCGTCATGCCAGGCTTGCTCGCGGCTTTCGATGTCGTTAAGCGACATGATCTGTTTTTCAGCAATCAGTTTTTCCAACGCGCAAAGCCAGTGGCGATAATATTCACGCTCAGTCCCGCCATGAATTTCCGCCGACAGGCTGGAAGCCCATTCATTCCATGTAAACAGACCCTTCTCAAACAAGCGCACTGTCATCGCAAAGGCCTGAGCTTCCCAGGGCGCATTGAACACTGGCTCGCCGTCGTCGAGCACGATATCCGGCAGAACTTGCAGATCCGGTTTCAGCTCAGGCTTTGACAAGGTGTGGTTCCCACAGGTCCAGTGTCACCGAGTCATTTGGGTTTTTGCCGGGCCCCCACAATTCCTGAGCCGAAAACCGCACCTGATATAGCCAGCGCGGATCATCGCCCAGATCGTTTCCTGAACTGTCAGGAAAGACGTGAAATCCCAGAATATTGACGATGATGCCGATGTGACCTCGCGCATAACGGGGCAGGCGGGTGTGGCCTTCAGGATGCTCATTCAATGTACGCACCTGATCGTCGATCTCAAAAAGTGGAGGCTCTTTTTCAGGGCGATCCGCCGCCCCGGCAAGAGAGTGAATCGCATCCCAAACAGCATCTGGTGCGAGTGTTCCTCGAACTTCTACCGGATCCACTTGCAATCGGCCCGACTTCAACTCCACTTCGGTCACCATGCCGCGAGAAACGAGCATTTTTTCAACCGCTTCAATCCAGATGCGGTAATAGGGGAAGCGCAGGTAGTCGGCTGGTGGCAAAGACTCGCGGGAGTGGCGCGACTGATCGATATTCCATTTTCCACAGGCACCCAATGCAACGACGATGCCCATCGCTCGAGCTTCCCAGTCGGCATGGAAATGTGGCTCATTGGCTTCTTCAGCTACTGGCCCAAAGCCTTGCATGCCGCCAAGATCCGCACCACCATTCATTGTGGATCATCCGCTATCGCCGTGCCAATCATTGCATTGCGCGTAACCAGCGCAGCCAATTGGTCGATGCTCCAGCCGTCGGTTCCGCCAGGGCGTTGCGGGATAACCAGATATCTGGTTTCGGCGGTTGAATCGTGTACTTCCACACTTGTGGTTTCGGGCAGGTTGAGACCGAAATCAGATAACACGCCGCGTGGATCTATTACCGCTTTTGAACGAAATGGCGGAGATTTGTACCAGGTGGGCGGCAGGCCAAGGACAGACCACGGATAACAGGAGCACAAGGTACAGACGACCAGATGGTGGGTGTCATCACTGTTGAACACCGCCTGCATGTGTTCTCCCTGACGGGATGTGTAGCCGAGCGAATGAATTGCGGCAGTTGCATCGCGGCGAAGCCAGTCGGCGAAATCCGGTTCGACCCAAGATTTGGCGACTACATGGGCGCCGTTCTTGGGGCCGATTTTAGTTTCGTAGATTTGAATTAACTGATCGATCGACTCGCTTTCAACGTAGCCTTTTTCTACCAGCAGACTTTCAAGTGCCCGCACCCGTGCTTCCATTTTACCAAGATGGGACATGCCGTCATCATGATCATGATCATGATCATGATCGTGGTTATGGTTGTCGCCATCGCCATCGCCGTCGCCGCTGTCGCCATCGTGGATCATTCTGCTGCCACCGGAATGCTCTGTTTTTGCGCAAGATATCGTCGCGCTGCGTCCCCAAAAGTTCGCAGGATCGTATTGGACGTCTGGTCCTCTACAGCCCAGTACTCAGGATGCCATTGAACTCCAACCACAAATCCGGGCGCATCCTTGATTGTGACAGCTTCAATTGTACCGTCTTCGGATACGGCTTCAACCTCGACAAGCTGCCCCAGTTGATCCAAAGCCTGAGTGTGCAGCGAGTTCACCTGAACGGAATCGTCGACAATTTCATTTCTGAGTATGTCTGCGATGCAGCTGTTGGGGTCGATTTGCAATCCGTGGGCCAGGGCAAATCGCTCGTCCATTGTGCCTTCCCAAGGGTAGCCATGGCCGTCAATCTGACGAGTTTTTTGAAAGTTGGCCGTGATTGAACCTCCAAACGCGACATTGAGCTCTTGTATGCCACGGCAAATGGCCAATACCGGAATACCACGCTCAACGGCACGTTTGATCAGCGGCAGGGTGGTCGCATCGCGAGCTTCGTCAAATGGAGCGTGGTCTTCAGTTGGGTCCTGTCCATAATTGCTGGGATGCACGTTGCTTCTCGAACCAGTCACCAAGAGGCCGTCGATCCGGTCCAGCAGAGAATCAACCTCCAGTTTGTCGCCGATACTTGGCACAATCATCGGAATCACATCCGACACCTGTGTCGCTGCGTCGATATAGGGGGAAGGCGTTGCATGCCACATATAGGGCTCGACGTCCTTGTAGTCAGATGTGATGGCGATAAGAGGTTTTGACATGGGTAGTCCAGAATGTTTGTCATGTTCCAACGAAATGGGATGTTAAGAAACAATATAGGTGATCATAGGAAATTGTGAAACGCGAATTATTCAGGCCTGGTCAATTTTTCGAAATCAGGTGAGGCCAAGTTCGGCGGCTATTCTGGTAAGCCCTGCGGCATTTCCACCTCCGGTTTTATGCCTGATTGCGCTGCGATGGCTTTCAACCGTTCGAACCGAAATATCCAGCTCACCTGCAATTTGTTTGTTGAGTTTGCCACTCGCGATGGCCACCAGAATTTCCCGCTCCCTGTCTGTCAGGTTGTAGGGATCATTTGTTTCGCCCAAGTCACCCAGCGAAAGAGCCAGGCTTTCGCTGATATAAAATCCACCGCCTGCAGCAATTTTTATGGCTTTGGCCATCTCTGACTGCGACACATCCTTTAACAGATAGCCGTTGGTCCCCAAGTCCATGGCGCGCCGCACATATTCGGAATTGTCATACAGCGACAGCATTAAAATGTTGCAGGGAAGATCACGGGAGCGAATTTCTTCTACCGCGTCCAGACCGTTCATTTCGGGCATATTGATGTCGAGCATAACGAGATCTGGCTGCAGTTGTTCAACCAGGGCAACAGCCTGTCGCCCGTTTTCGGCCTCGCCGATTATTTCAAGCTCTTTTTCGCTTTCTAATCGTGCGCGAATGCCGTCACGGACCAGTTCGTGATCGTCAACTATCAACAATCGCACCGGCCTTTCAGGCTGCATGAGGTTTGTCTCTTCCTTGGTTGTCATTTTGTGCCTTGAACCATTCCGGACTAATCGGGATACGGGCTTCCACCACCAGTCCGCCCTGTTTTGAACTTCGAATGTCCAGATGCCCCTGAAAGGCATCCATTCGTTCGCGCATATTGCGCAATCCCATGCCCTGCAACTTATCACCTGACTGGCGACTTAATATATCACCGCGTATCAGGCCATCGTCTTCAATGGTCAACACCACGTTTTGACTGTCGTGCTGCAACGTGATCCAGACATTGCTGGCTTTTGCGTGTTTGGCGATATTGGTGAGTGCCTCCTGGGCCACCCGATATAGGGCCGTTTGTGCCTTTGATGTCAGCCGTTTCTCGAGCCGCACTACATTGATTGTAACATGTATTTCGGCATGTTCGCCGAACTCCCGCCCAAGGCTTGCAATTGCTGCTGCCAGTCCAATGTCATCAAGAACCGAGGGTCGCAGCGCCATTGAAATTCGCCGTACCTCGGCAATGGCATTTTCAATTGTCACCATGGACTTTTCCAGCGCTGACTTGGCAGAGGCGGTTTTGCCGACATGCGCCATGGCCTGATCCAACCCATAACGGGCTGAAACAAGCATCTGTGAAATGCCGTCATGAAGTTCTGTCGATACGCGTTTGCGCTCGTCTTCCTGTACTTCGACGATCCGGTGAGTGAGATCCTTGAGCCGCTGATTGGCAAACCGTTGCTCCGACAATCGAATGGCCCAGGTAAACAGCGCAGCCAGTAATACTCCCGCTGCAAAGAGCACGAGCAAAACCGACGTGGTTTGATTAATCGAGGACTGCAATGTTCCGCGCATGGCGGCTACTTCGGCTTCCACATCATCTGTATACAGGCCTGTCCCGATCATCCATTTCCATTTATCGAGAAAAACAGCATGGCCAACCTTGCTGGCGAGTTTGCCGGTCGACGGCTTGTTCCAGACATATTCATGAAAACCCCCGCCGGCCTTGGCCACGTTGATCAGATTTCGAATAACATAGTCACCATTGGGATCCTGCAGGTCCCACCAGTTTTTCCCCACCAGGTTGGCCAGGCGGGGATGCACAATATTGGTGCCGGTTTCGTCGTAGACAAAGAAATATCCATCCTCGCCATAAGCCATGTCGTGCAACATCTTTTTGGCGCGCTGCTGGGCCACGTGTTCAGGAAGGGCCGTGTCTTCATAGAGACCGCGTATGGCGTTGAGCGCCAGCTGGTTCATTTTTTCAAGTTCCGAGCGTCGCGCTGCCATGGTGCGATTTTCAACTTCGGCAATTTGCGTTCGTGCAAGCGTTTGCGACTCGCCGCGGATCACCCAGAAAGATGCCAGGGAGATCAAAATAACCGGCAATACAGACGCACCGAGAAGTTTTGTCTTGAAGTTCAACGGCATTTCCTCTGTATATCAACCATATGCATTTTGTGGGTTCGATCCTAAATTCAGGATTAGGGCAATGCACCTCCGTAGAAGTACCCAATTGTGCGGGACTTTGAGGCGTGGTGTAAAGGAACCGTAGCATATTCATATGTCTCGGTCGGATATTCGGTCGGGGCTTCTTTGTGAACGAAATGGGAGGATATAAACCATGGATAGACGTTCATTTATCAAAAAAGCCGGTGTCGCCGGTACAGTAGGAGCTGCCGCACTGGCTACGCCTGCTTTGTCTCAGGGCATCAAGGAAATGACAATTGTGTCAACCTGGCCGCGGGACTTTCCGGGTCTTGGTATCTCGGCTCAGCGTCTGGCTGCCCGTATTACCGAGCTTTCTGAAGGCAAGATCACCACCAAATATTTCGCCGCAGGCGAGCGCGTTGGTGCGTTTGACTCGTTTGATGAAGTCCGCAACGGCAATTCCAACGCCTATATTGCTGCTGAATACTACTGGAAAGGCAAGCATCCGGGTTTTGCATATTTCACGTCTGTACCGTTTGGCATGACGACGCCGGAATGGAACGCCTGGATCAAATTCGGTGGCGGTCAGGAACTTTGGGATGAAGTGTCTGGCGAATTCGGCCTGAAGGCTGTTGCCTGTGGCGGTACCGGTGCTCAAGCTGGTGGCTGGTTTAACAAGGAAATCAATTCTGCCGACGACCTTAAGGGCCTGAAAATGCGTATCCCGGGTCTGGGTGGTGACGTGATGGCCAAACTTGGCGCTTCACCTGTTTCTCTTCCCGGCGGCCAGATTTACGAAAACCTCGTATCCGGCTCCATCGAAGCAACGGAATGGGTTGGCCCGTTCAACGACTATTTCATGAAGTTCTACGAAGCCGCCAAGTACTATTACACTGCTGGCATGCACGAACCGGGCAGTAGCCTGGGCATGGGCATGAACAAGGCCTGGTGGGATGGACTTTCTTCTTGGGAACAGGCCGTCATCACAGCTGCCTGCCTTGAGGAAAACTCCGCACAGGTTGAAGAAGCCATCGCCAAAAACGGTGAATATCTCGCCAAGATGGTTGCTGAAAACGGTGTGCAGACTCGTGAATTCAGCGACGACGTTTGGGATTCATTTGGTGAAGCTGCTGCTGAAGTGTTCGAAGAAACACGGGCGCATTCGGATCTCGCCAAGAAAATTGACGACAGCTATCAGGCATCAATGCGTGAAATCGCCGGATGGCGCGCCAAAGCTGAGATTGCTTACGTCAATCAGCGCAACCGTGTGTTGGACATCTAACAGTCCGGATTTAACGGAATTTGAGAACGGGGCCACGGCCCCGTTCTTCTCTTATGGCCGGCGGTACCGGCGCATCAAAATAATTTGATATTCAAACGAATATCTGCCTGTTTATTCGGCGGGCAATAGACCCACGACGCGGGAACACTTGGGCCCTAGAACAGTCTGCGTCTATCGTGTTGGGAGGCACAGGGGATCATGAGTTTGGACCGAGCTGGCGACATTAGTTCGCAAAGCAGACTGGTATTTGTGACTCGCGCATTTGGATGGGCCATCCTGGCTCATTTCGCCGTCTGGATGGTAAGCAATATTCTCACTCATTCATATGGATGGCCGGGGGCTGCATCGGTCTATGGTGAAACCGCCACGGCACTTTCTTACCTTCAATGGATTGTCTATGCGATCGCCATCGGGCTGGCCATCGTGTGGGTGTGGCGCAGTCCGTCGGTCGGCTTGCGCAAGGACGCAGCAGCGATTTCTGACTTTAACGCAGTGCTGGTTCGTTGGGCTTTCTTTGCCGTCCTGTTTATTGGATTGGCGGATATGGCAATTTCCTTCCTTCGTGTGGAGGGATTGCTGGAATCGATCGTTGGCAAGGATTTAACGCTTGATCTGGGCCGCTCGGCCTTTCGGGGACCCTGGGTGCATGTTCCCATGATTTTGCTGGCATTGCTGGTCGCGTTGCGCTCAAAAACTCTCGGATTTCATTGGCTGGCATTGCTGATCGTGATTGCGGAACTGGCCATTGTGATTACACGGTTTGTATTTTCCTACGAACAGGCCTTCATGGGTGACCTGGTTCGGTTCTGGTATGCGGCGCTGTTCCTGTTCGCGTCAGCCTATACTTTGCTGGAAGAAGGACATGTGCGGGTCGATATTTTTTATGCAGGATTGCAAAACAAGACCAAGGGCTTTTTGAACGCGATCAGCACGATATTGCTAGGCATTACATTGTGTTGGACCATTATTATCGTCTGCCTCGATGGCAAAGGATCCATTGTTTATGGCCCGGTGGTCAATTTTGAAGTCTCCCAATCCGGTTTTGGCATGTATGTGAAATATCTCATGGCATCGTTTCTGGTGATCTTTGCCATCACCATGCTCATTCAATTTGTCAGCTACATGATGGAATCGGTGGCTGACTATCGAGATGAACCCGGCACGCGGTTGAACCGCGAAGTTGCAGCGCATTAACGGGATATTGGGGTAAGACAAATGGAACTCGTATTTCTCGCATTGCTGGTCGTCCTGATGGCAGCCGCGCTGGGTTCTGGCTATCCGGTTGCATTTGCATTGCCCGGATCAGCAATATTGACCATCGCGGCAGCCACGGCGTGTGGTTATTTGTTCGCCGGAGACCCCGGGGCCTATTTCGCCCAAGGCGATGGCGGACAATGGCTATCGGCCGGGGTGCTGAACCTGCGCGGCGTTTATTGGGAGGTTGAGCGAGATACACTGATTGCCATCCCGTTGTTCATTTTTATGGGCATCATGCTGCAGCGTTCCAAGATTGCCGAAGATTTGCTGATCACCATGGCGCAACTGTTTGGACCGGTTCCTGGTGGACTGGGAATATCGGTTGTCTTCGTTGGTGCCTTGCTGGCTGCCACGACCGGCATTGTTGGTGCCACGGTTGTTGCCATGGGGTTAATTTCACTGCCCGCAATGCTGCGCAACAATTACTCAAAGTCACTGGCCACAGGAACAATCGCCGCGTCCGGTACACTGGGGCAAATCATCCCACCGTCTATCGTATTGATCATCCTTGCCGATCAGCTCGCATCTGCCACTGATCAGGCGTCGACGCTGCGCAAGGCATTGCACAAGGAAACTACCGGCGAACTCTCCATGCCGTCGGCCTTCGACGTGACTTCCACGTCCGCCGGTGAAATGTTCCTCGGCGCATTGGTGCCGGGCCTGGTGCTGGTTGCTCTCTACATGATTTACATCCTGGTCTATGCCATGTTGCGTCCCCATGTGGCTCCTCCGGTGCGCAGCGACAAAGGATTCAATGCGGAGTTTTTCTTCCAGCTGGGTCTGGCGCTTGTGCCGCCGCTGGCGCTGATCTTTTTGGTTCTGGGGTCAATTATTTCCGGTATTGCCACGGTCAATCAGGCCGGCGCCATTGGTGCAGCCGGCGCGCTGCTGATGGCCGGATATCGATTGACTCAGGGAGAACGGAATTCGTTCACACCGGCCATCCTGTCATTGCTGTCCCTGGCCGTAATCGGCGCGATTGTCGCCAACTTCAATACCAACATAAAATCGATTTCCAACTCCACCGACGCCATTGCCATTGCGCTGGCATTGGTTGCCGTGACGGTTCTGCTGACGTCGCTCATCTGGAGCGCCTGGCGGGCCTACAAGATTGAAAACACGCTTGGCGAAGTGATGATTGAAACCGCCAAGGCGACATCGTTGGTATTTATCATTCTCTTGGGTGCAGCCATGTTGACCGCCGCGTTCCGCGCCTTTGGCGGCGAAGAGTTGGTCAAACACTTTCTCGAAGGTATTCCCGGCGGTTTCTGGGCCAAGTTCATCACCGTCATGGCGGTCATCTTTGTTCTGGGATTTTTCCTCGACTTTATTGAAATCGCGGTGGTTGTGGTGCCGATCGTGGCACCAATCCTGCTGGCCGACCCATCAGCCAACATCACAGCCGTATGGCTGGGCGTCATGATTGGTCTCAATATTCAGACGTCCTTCCTGACCCCGCCCTTCGGATTTGCGTTATTTTATCTGCGTGGTGTGGCTCCGGCTATTGTCAAAACCATCGACATGTACAAGGGGGTGATCGCGTTCATCGTGTTGCAGCTCATTGCTCTTGTCATTGTTGCAAACTACCCGCCGCTGGTGAATTATCTGCCGAACCGCGTATCGTTCTTGTCGGAAACCGCTCCGCCGCCACGCAATCCACGCATTCAGTATTGTGTGGAAGAATATATTCACGGCCAGTTGGTGGATTCTGGCACGGCTCTTTCCAGCGCCGCTGGAGCAGCCGGAAAATTGGATGCAAGCTTCCTGCCGAAGAATATTTCCAAAGACTTCCTTGCCAGCTTTGATGGTGTTGAAAAAGCCAAACAATTGCTGATCGATGCCAAGGCAGCCGAAGCAGCCGTCGCCGCTGCAGCAGTGGAGTATCGGCCCGTCCATCGCACTGTCAGAGCCTTGCAAAGAGATGCCCGGGTGTTTGAGGTTCAGATCAAGGGTTGGGAAACCGATTTGTCTCGCCTGCGCGGCGATGAATTTGCGGCAGCCCGCGAGAAGATTGAGGCGCGCGTTGCGATAGCAACCGAGAACCGCGATGCGCTGCTGGCTCAAATTCCGGCGCAATGGGAAGAGCGGCATGCTACTTTTGCCAAGTTGACCAACGAAGAAAACAAAATTCGCACGCAGTTCCGCCGTCAGGCCGACGGCATCTATCAAGGGATATCGACCTTGTCGGACACGTTAGCCGGGTCTAAGGCCTATTCGGCATTGGCGATGGAATTTGGCGAGCTTCGGGACAGAATTGCCAACGGTGATGCCAGCGAGATGCACGAAGTCGTCAACCAGTTTGCCAAGAAGTTGGATATGGAAGGTGCCTCCAAGGTGAAGTCTGGTCTGAACAAAGTTCGCCGCGCCCTGAAAAAGAAGAAGCCGGATGTTGAAAAAGCGCTGAAGGAATTCGACAGGGCGGAAAAGGCATACAACAAGCAGCTGGAATGGCGAGCCAAGGCAGAGGGTGATTTTACCACCGGCGTGGCAAGCTACCAGAACGCCTTGCGAAGCACGATCGGCATGCGTCAACAAAATCGCATGACTCGCGAACAGGGGCTGTTCGTTGCCAGTTGCCAGTCTGGTCATCGCGATATTTCGCTAAACTTCTGATGAAGATTTCTTCCCGGCCCTTGGGCCGGGGGAAAAAGGCGGATATGAGACACATATGAAAGGTCTCGCCGACAGATTTGTACCCGGAGCGGAGCGGTTGTTGTCGTCTCTGGCATACCTGTGCGGGCGTTTGCTGCTGCTGGTGGTGACGGTTCAGTTTGCCATAGTCTTGGCGCGCTACTTGTTTGCAGCGAATTATCTGTGGCTGCAGGAACTGGTCATATACCTCCACGCTTCGATTTTCATGTTCGCCGCCGCCTGGGGCCTGGCCTGCAACAAGCATGTGCGCATTGATGTGATCTGGGGGCGTTTGTCGACACCGGGCAAAAGACGCATCGAATGGTTCGGCACAGGGCTGTTACTGCTACCGATGATGGCCACAATATTTGTAACCTCATTGCCTTATGTCCAGCAGAGCTGGTTAATTGCCGAAGGCTCACCAGAAGTCTCCGGTCTACCCGGGCTATTCCTGCTGAAAACCCTGCTACCGGTCTTTGCCATATTGATGGTTCTGGCTGGCCTGACGTGCCTGTCGCGTCTTAAGCAAAGATGAGTGTACCCCTCGATCTGTTATTGCTTGTGACGCTCGTCGCCACCCTGATGGTCGGATATCCGGTGGGGCTGACACTGGGTGGCGTATCGGTCATCTTTGCCGCATTGGGGGTTGTATTGGGCGAATTCGACCCGGTTTTGCTGTTTGCTTTGCCCTCGCGATTGTTCGGGGTAATGACAAATTCGGTCCTGGTTTCCATCCCGCTCTTTGTTTTTATGGGCCTCGTTCTAGAACGCTCAAAACTGGCCGAAGAGATGCTCGATGCATCGGCCAATCTTTTTTCTGGTCTGCGAGGAGGACTTCTGGTTTCCGTTGTGGTTGTTGGTGCGATGATGGCTGCTTCCACCGGTATTGTGGGTGCCAGCGTCGTGACGCTCGGATTACTGGCTCTGCCGGGCATGTTGCGCAACGGTGTGCCACCCCATCTCGCAGCAGGCACCGTGGCGGCATCGGGCACATTAGGTCAGATCATTCCACCCTCAATTGTGCTCATCGTACTTGGTGATCAGATGTCAAATGCCTGGCAGAAGATGCAGTTGGATGCCGGAGAGTTTGCCCCTGAAACGGTATCGATTGCCGATCTCTTTGCCGGGGCGTTGTTGCCGGGATTGTTGATAGTTGGGCTATTTGTAACCTATCTGATGGTCCTTGCGCCACGCCCACTCCGAGCACCCGAAAACCCAGGCGTACGCCCGCAGAGCATCGAGTTGTTGCGCGCATTTCTGGCACCGACCGTCTTGATCATGATTGTCTTGGGCTCCATCTTGCTTGGTGTTGCCACACCCTCAGAAGCAGCGGGTATCGGCGCTGTGGGTGCGTTACTTCTCGCCCGAAAACGACTAGACAAATCGGCACTCAACAACTTGCTGGCCGACAGCGTTCACCTGATTTCGATGATTTTTCTGATCGTGATCGGCGCTTCGATTTTTTCCCTCGTATTTCGTGGGCTGGGCGGTGAGGAAACCATAACGGCGTTGCTGTCAGATCTGCCCGGCGGCACCTATGGAGCACTGATCATCGTCATGCTGGTGATATTTGGCTTGGGTTTTTTTCTTGAGTTTTTGGAAATTTCCCTGGTTGTGGTTCCTCTGGTCGCGCCGATTTTACTGGCAATGCCGTTGGCTGATGGCAGTGCCATGAGCCCGATTTGGTTGGGCGTCCTGATCGCCATCAACCTGCAGACATCTTTTCTGACACCACCCTTCGGCCTGTCACTATTCTATTTGCGCAGTGTCGCTGACCAGTCAATGCCAACCACTGCACTCTATAGGGGCGTCATTCCATTTGTTGCATTGCAGCTTCTGGCGCTGGCTTGTGTGATGATATGGCCCGATATTGCAACGATTCTTCCCCAATGGCTGTATGGAGAATGAAGAGCGCAACAAAATTCGATGGTTTGAGGATTGATGGCGGTTAAGTCCCGTGTCACCGAGAATTGACTTCAATATCTTGCAAAAACCGAACAAGTTGAGCGTTTTGCATTGACGCATGCCCGTGGTATTTGGGAAGCTCCAAACCGACACCCCGGCAATTTAAAAATTCATGAAGTGGTCGAAAAGTGGCATCAAGCGGCGCGAAAACACCGAGCAAATCAGCACCCAAGCTGAAGCCAGTTCATCTCGACGACAAGTATGATCTCGACAAGGATCAGATTTTTATTACCGGCACCCAAGCGGTTGTCAGGCTGACATTGATGCAGAAGGAGCGGGACCGGCGCGCAGGCCACAATACCGGCGGCTATGTTACCGGATATCGCGGTTCACCAATAGGTGGCCTTGATATGGCCATGTGGAAAGAACAAGCCCGATTGAGCGCCAATGATATTCATTTCCAGCCTGGTCTCAATGAAGACATGGCGGCGACCGCGATATGGGGCGCGCAGCAAGCGGAAATGCGCGGTGAAGGTAAATTCGACGGTGTATTTGGCATCTGGTACGCAAAGGGACCAGGCGTCGATCGTACTGGTGATGTTTTTCGCCATGCCAATATGGCCGGGACATCTCCCAATGGCGGTGTACTGGCACTGATGGGCGATGATCACGTTGCAGAAAGCTCAACGACCGCACATCAAAGTGAGTTCGGCTTCATCAACTATGGCATTCCCGTACTGTCACCGGCCGGAGTTCAGGAAATCCTCGATTACGGTGTGCTCGGATATGGCCTATCCCGTTATGCAAGCGTTTGGGTAGGTATCAAATGCGTCAAGGACACGATTGAATCTACGTCCGTTGTTGATGGTCGGGTCGACCGAACAAAACTGGTTGACCCGAAGGTTGATCGTCGCCCGAAAGACGGGTTGTCCATCCGGCCAAATGATCAGATGTTGCCGATGGAGGCGCGGCTGGTCGACTACAAGATTGACGCCGTGTTGGATTATGTTGCCGCCAACAAGATCAACAAAACCATTGTGTCCGGTGGCAAGAAACCACGTATTGGCGTCATCACGTCGGGCAAGTCTTATCTGGATGTCCGTCAGGCGATGGACGATCTGGGCATTGACGAAGTCCGCAGCAACAATCTCGGGCTGCGCCTGTTTAAAGTTGGTTGCGTGTGGCCAATCCCGAAAAAGGAACTGTTGGCCTTTGGTAAGGGTCTCGATCAGATCATCGTTGTTGAAGAAAAGCGAGCGCTCATTGAAACCCAGGTGCGTGAGGCTCTTTATGGAACCGACAATCCACCGGTGATTGTCGGCAAGAAGGACGAGCGTGACGACTGGCTGTTCACCCAGAAGGCACAGCTGGATTCAAACACCATCGCCATCGCCATCGGTGACCGTCTAAACAAGTTTGCCAAAGACAAGAAACTTGCAGCGGGTGTCAAACATCTCAAAGACGCCCAGGCGGCACTTGTTGCGACAGAAGGCGTCGCCATGCGCATTCCCTATTTTTGCGCCGGATGTCCGCACAATTCATCGACCCATGTTCCCGACGGCAGTCGTGCCTATGCTGGCATCGGCTGCCATTACATGTCCCAATGGATGGATCGTTCTACGGAAGGCTTTACCCAAATGGGTGGCGAAGGGGCCAACTGGATCGGCGAACACCATTTTTCCAAGCGCGATCATGTGTTCCAGAATCTCGGTGATGGTACCTACAATCATTCTGGTTATCTGGCGATCCGCGCAGCCGCCGCTTCTGGTGCCAACATAACCTACAAAATCCTGTTTAATGATGCGGTTGCCATGACCGGTGGCCAGCCCAATGAGGGGGATCTGACTCCCTGGGCAATTGCCAGTCAGGTCTATGCCGAAGGGGCAAACCGAGTTGTTGTGGTCACAGACGAACCTGACAAATACGATGCAACCATCCAATGGCCGTTCGGTACAACAATCCATCACCGTTCGGAACTGAACGCAGTGCAACAGGAACTGGCGGCCACAAAAGGTCTGACAGCGATGATCTATGATCAGACCTGCGCCAGCGAAAAGCGTCGACGTCGTAAGCGTGGACTGTTTCCCGATCCCGACCAGCGCATTGTTATCAATGAACAGGTGTGTGAAGGCTGCGGCGACTGTGGAGTCCAGTCCAATTGTGTTGCGGTGGCTGCGGTGGAAACGGAATTTGGCCGCAAACGCCAGATTGATCAAAGTTCCTGCAACAAGGACTTTTCCTGTATCAACGGTTTTTGCCCGAGTTTTGTCACTGTTCATGGTAGTGTCTTGAAAAAGGGTAAGGGCAGTTCACAGGGCATCAATTATCCATCATTGCCAGAACCGGAATTGCCCGAGTTAAACGGCTCTTATGGTGTGATTGTCACCGGTGTTGGCGGCACGGGAGTTGTCACTGTTGGCGCGGTTTTGGGCATGGCAGCACATCTGGAAGGCAAAGGCACAGCCATCATTGATATGGCCGGTCTTGCCCAGAAGGGTGGTGAAGTTGCAAGTCATTTACGCATAGCGCCCGCTCCGAAGGACATTAAGTCGATCCGCATCGCTGCATCTGGCGCTGATCTTATCCTCGGTTGCGACATGGTGACGGCTTCAACTCAAAAGGTTCTCGGGTCGATTGAAACCGGTCGCACCAAAGTGGTTCTCAATACTCATGAAAAATTGTCGGGTGAATTCACCCACAATATTGATTTCTCGTTTCCCACAATGCGCATCATCAAGGCGCTAGAAAAGGCCGCCGGGCAGGGGGCAACCTCGGTCGTTGATGCTCAAAAAATGGCTGTCGCGCTGGTCGGCGATGCCATTGGCGCCAATATGTTCATGCTGGGATTTGCCTGGCAAAATGGAGGATTGCCAGTCTCTCGGCAGGCGATCACACGCGCCATTGAGCTCAATGGCGTGCAGATTCCCATGAACCAGGCGGCATTTGAATGGGGCCGTGTGGCGGCCCATGATGTAAACCTGTTGCCTGTCAGCGACACTCCTGTTGCCGACGTGTTGGAGCATCGGCGGTCTTCGGTCGATGTTGACGAAGCCATCGAACGCCGCGTTGAGCGTCTGAGGGACTACCAGGATGCCGCTTATGCTGATCGATTTGCAAAACGTGTTTCGCAAATTCGCGACGCTGAAACTGTTTTGGGTAGCGATCAGAAATTGACAGAAACCGTGGCTCGAAATCTGTATAAATTGATGGCCATCAAGGACGAATATGAGGTCGCAAGGCTTTATTCCAGCGGGGATTTTCTCAATCAGTTGGCCACGCAGTTTGAAAAATTTGATAAGCTCGAATTCTACCTGGCTCCCCCCTTGTTCTCCAAGCGCAATGATAAAGGTGAACTCCAGAAAAGCGTTTACGGCCCCCGCATGATGAAGGCTTTTAAATGGTTAGCACGGGCGCGGTTCTTGCGTGGCGGCATGTTCGACATTTTCAGCTATACCGCAGAACGTAAAATGGAACGTCAATTGCTGGCGGACTATGAAGCGGTACTTGACGAGATCTGCGCTGAATTGACAGATGACAACCTGGCAGCTGCCATTGCACTGGCCAATTATCCTGACACCATCAAGGGATACGGTCATGTCAAAGAGCGCAATGTCAAAAAGGCCAAGGCCGAGCGGATGTCGTTGCGGGCAGGATTTAAAAATGTGGGCGGGCTCAGTGCTCTGGAGGCTGCCGAATAAGTGTCACAAAAAGTAATCGATGCATTCAATACCCAGGCTGAATTCTGTGGTCCGATGGGATCAGCCTTCACCGCCGAATTGTGTTTCACCTTTGCTGAACATCTCGACCACGCCACTAAAGTCGGGGCATTTTGCCTCGATTGGGACGGTGATCCGGGGCCATCAGCAGATTCAATTCCCCTGCGGATTTGCGGCGGATTGCATGCTCTGGTGTTGAGTGGTCGGGATCAAAATCTTGCTCAGCACTATCCCCCTCATTGTTCAAATGCACCTGATTGGAACCACATAAATGCGGCTTTGATTGAACATGAAACCTTTTTGTTGGACTGGATGCAGTCGCCTCCACAAACCAACGAGGTCTCTCGATCTTCTGTCATCTGGCCGGCGCTGATGACCATTGCGGATCAATCCGGCAAGCCGCTGCAATTGCTGGAGGTTGGTGCGTCTGGTGGCTTGAACCTTCAGTCCAGCCGGTTTGGTTATAATTTGGGTGGCCTGCATTGCGGCACACTTGATAGCCAACTGCAGCTTCACCCGGAATGGAAAGGGGAGGCACCGCTGGTCTCCAGCCCGAAAATCTCCGGCCGCCATGGTTGCGACCTCAATCCGCTCGATCCACAAAATGCTGATGATGAATTGCGACTGCGGTCCTATGTCTGGCCCGATCAGGTTCAGCGCAACGCGCGAATGGACGCCGCACTATCAATCGCCAAAGCCAATCCGGCACCGGTTGATCGTCAGGATGCGATTACCTGGCTTAAATATCACCTCGCCAATCTGCCCGACCAAACATGTACAGTGATTTATTCAACGGTCGCCTGGCAATATCTTCCTGAAGCTGCTCGTGCAAAGGGTGCACACATGATCATGGACTGCGGCAAATCTTTGCAGAAAAGCACAACGGAGCTAGCCTGGTTGCGCTTTGAGGCGAACGGAAAAGCCCCGGGCGGAGGTGTTCAACTGCAGATGTGGCCCAACGGAATCGATTGCCTGTTGGGCAGGGCAGATTTTCACGCGCGCTGGGTTGATTGGTGCGGCCTCTAGTGGTCAACTGGACGCTGGAGTAAACTCGTGTAAATCCAAAGTACCACTTGCAAATCCGGATCGATCACGAGAGACTTGTTACAAATCGGGGTGAGTTTTAAAAATCCTGTAACATAATTTGGTCCGACTTCGAATCGGACCCTTAGGCGTTTGGGAGGACGTTCTATAGATGGCAACCGATACGGGTGCATTGGACACGTTTCCAAAATTTCTGTTGCGCAATGCAAAAACCTTCGGTGCACGGCCAGCCATGCGTCACAAGGATTTTGGCATCTGGCAGACCTGGACCTGGGCTGACATGCTCGACGAGGTTCGCAGCTTCTCCGTTGGCCTGAAGGCATTGGGGTTGAAGCGCGGTGACAAGGTTGCAGTGATCGGGTCGAACCGTCCGCGCCTGTATTGGAGTTTTTTGGCAGTACAAGCTCTGGGTGGCGTTCCCATACCGGTCTATGCCGACAGTGTCGCGGATGAAATGGTTTATGTGCTGCAGCACGCGGAGGTGCGCTTTGCGATTGCACAGGACCAGGAGCAGGTAGACAAGCTTCTGTCTATTAAAGAAGACCTGCCGAATCTGGAAACCATCATTTACGACTGGCAGCGCGGATTGGGAGATTATGACGAACCATTCCTGCACGATTTCAAAGTGGTTCAGGAGACCGGCGAAAAACTTTTGAGCGATGCCACCGCTAATGCTGAAGCTGATTGGCTGGCGAGTATCGATCAGAGTAAAGGCGAAGACCTGTCTGTAATGCTTTATACGTCCGGGACAACCGGCAAGCCGAAGGGCGTGATGTTGTCGTACGACAATCTGGTAGTGTCTTCGCAAAACGCCAATAGTTTTGACAATTTCGACGAAACTGACGAGATCATTGCGTATTTGCCTCTCGCTTGGGTTGGCGATCACATTTTTTCTTACGGGCAGTCACTGACAGCCGCCTATTGTGTGTGTTGCCCGGAAAGCCCGGATACGGTGACGGAGAACCGCCGAGAAATCGCGCCAACCTATTTCTTCGCACCTCCGCGGGTGTTTGAAGGATTGCTCACCGAAATCATGGTGCGCATGGAGGATGCCAGCAATCTCAAGCGAAAGATGTTCAACTATTTTCTTGATGTTGCAAAACAGACCGGCGAACGCATCCTGAATGGAGAAGCCGTCTCGTTCATCGACCGGATGAAATACAAAATAGGCGAATTTCTGGTTTATGGTCCCCTGAAAAACCGCCTCGGCATGAACCGAATGAAAGTAGGGTATACGGCCGGGGAGGCAATCGGACCGGAAATATTTAAATTCTATCGGTCGCTGGGTCTGAATTTGAAACAACTCTATGGCCAGACCGAAGCCAGCGTTTACATCACAGCCCAACCTGATGGGGAAATTTCGGCTGATACTGTCGGCACACCGTCGCCCGATGTTGAGATCGAAATCGCCGACAGCGGTGAAGTGATGTATCGCTCACCGGGCGTGTTCATGGGTTACTACAAGAATGATCAGGCCACCAGGGACACCAAAACCGAAGAAGGTTGGGTGCATACAGGCGATGCGGGGTTCCTTGATTCCAACGGACACTTGCGCATCATCGATCGGGCCAAAGATGTTGGCAAACTGAACAACGGTTCAATGTTTCCACCGAAATATATCGAAAACAAACTGAAGTTCTTCCCGAATATCAAAGAGGCTGTCGCCATTGGTGACGGACGCGATTTCGTCGCAGTGATGCTGAACATCGATCTTCAGCCAGTCGCCAATTGGGCCGAACGCAACAATATTGCCTATGCCTCTTATCAGGAACTGGCCAACCATCCGCAGGTCTACGACATGATGGCCGATCATGTGGATCAGGTGAACCTTGACCTGGCTTCAGAGGAACGCGTCGCAGGTGCCCAGATCCAGCGATTTCTCGTGCTGCACAAAGAACTCGATGCCGATGACGGCGAGTTGACCCGCACGATGAAAGTGCGCCGCTCGCTGATCAACGAACGCTACGAACCGCTGATCAACGCACTTTATGAGGGCGCCAGCGAAAAGTTCGTCGAAACCGAAGTGGTCTTTGAAGATGGGCGCAAGGGCAGCATCACGGCGACCGTCCAGATTCGTGAAGTTGAGCCCCATCCGCCGCTGCACCAGTCTGGTGCGATGAAGGAGGCAGCTCAATGAGCGCCCCATCGATGAACCTTGAGTCCGGTCGTGAAGATGGCATTGCGGTCGGCGAGGAACTGCTCAGCGTGTCGAATGTGACATTGCGCTTTGGCGGCGTGACTGCGATTCAGGATGTCTCGTTTGATATTCTAAAAGGCGAGGTGCGTGCGATCATTGGACCCAATGGCGCTGGCAAGACGTCGATGCTGAATGTCATCAACGGTTTTTACCATCCTCAGGAAGGCACGATCCGTTTTCGCGGCGAGACCCGTTCACGGATGAAGCCTTATGAGGCCGCAGCTTCCGGCATTGCCCGTACATTCCAGAACGTTGCTTTGTTCACCGGCATGTCGACCCTCGACAACATCATGTCGGGGCGATCTTTGAAGATGAACCAGAATTTTCTGACCCAGATGTTTTATTATGGTCCGGCTCGCAACGAGGAAATTGAGCATCGGCGCAAGGTTGAGGAGATCATCGATTTTCTTGAAATCGCTCACATACGCCGTCAGCCTGTTGGAAAATTGCCTTATGGACTGCAAAAACGTGTCGAACTGGGGCGGGCACTGGCGCTTGAACCAGACTTGCTGCTGCTTGACGAACCGATGGCTGGCATGAATCTGGAAGAAAAAGAGGATATGAGCCGCTTCATCATCGATGTGAACCAGCAATTTGGCACAACAATCGCACTGATCGAGCACGACATGGGCGTGGTGATGGATCTTGCCGATCGTGTTGTGGTTCTCGATTACGGCAAGAAGATTGCCGATGGCCAGCCGGCAGACGTACAGGCCAATCAGGATGTCATTGATGCCTATCTGGGAGTGCCGCACTGATGGAGGGAATTCATGGACATTTTTGCCGATTATCCCGAAGCCGTTTCAGCCTTTCTGCTGGCCGGCGGTGTCGCGCTGATCATGGTGCCAAAATGGATCCGATGGGCGATTGCCGTGCTGATGATCGCGCTGGGGCTGGTCGGATTGTTCCCGCAACTGGTGTAACAATGACATTGGTGGGGGATAAGTAATGGGACTGCTGAACGAAATTTTCATTGAGCCGTTCATATTGATCGCCGATATCCCTGATTTGTTTATTCAAACACTGTGGGAAGGCTTCGTCTCCGGCATTCTCTACGCCTTGATTGCATTGGGTTTTGTGCTGATCTTCAAGGCGTCCGGCGTGTTCAATTTTGCCCAGGGCATCATGGTGGTGTTTGCCGCATTGGCGCTGGTCTCGCTGCATACCAAATTTGGTGTGCCGGCATGGATCGCGTTGATATTGGCGGTGGCCATAATGGGACTGCTGGCAATGGGCATTGAGCGGATAGTACTGCGACCATTGGTGGGGCAACCGGATGCCATCTTATTGATGGCAACGATTGGCTTGACCTTGTTCCTGCAGGGAGCGGGGGAAACCATATTCGGTGGCGAACCGCAAAGCATGATCACCGAAGAACTGGGCTTGCCGACCGGAGCAACCGACTGGCATGTGCTGGGCGGTCGGGTGACCTTTCAACACCTCGACGTCGCGGCGATCATCATTGCCGGTTTGATGGTGGCCGGTCTGGCACTGTTCTTCTCCAAGACGCGTATTGGCCGGGCATTGCGCGCGGTGGCTGATGACCATCAGGCAGCGCTCTCAGTTGGTATTTCACTGAACCAGATCTGGGTTATTGTCTGGTTTGCCGCCGGCATTGTGGCGTTGGTGACAGGTATCATGTGGGGCGCCCGTTCCGATGTATCCTTTGCTCTGGAAGTCATTGCCCTAAAAGCGCTGGCTGTGTTGATCCTTGGCGGATTTACTTCAATTCCCGGGGCGATTGTGGGCGGACTCATCATCGGCATAGGCGAAAAAGTATTTGAAGTTTATTGGGGTGGAATTTTTGGCGGCGGCGTTGAAGCGTGGTTTGCCTATGTTCTGGCGTTGATCTTTTTGCTGTTCCGGCCTCAGGGCCTGTTCGGTGAAAAAATTATCGAGCGGGTGTAATGCACATGACCCTGTCGATTGAAACAATGAGGAAAGTGAGCTGATGTTTTACCGCGAAGCCGGTCAGTTCAAGACGAGTTACAAGGCTGATCAGGCGATCTTTCCCATTTTGCAGGACAGGGTGGGGCTTGGCCTGATCATCGTCGCTGCGCTGTTGGTGCCGCTGTTTGGCAGCGACTTCCTCATCAACTCTTTCATGATCCCGTTTTTGATTTTCGCTCTGGCGTCGATTGGGCTCAATATTCTGACCGGCTATTGCGGGCAATTATCTCTGGGTACGGGAGCCTTTATGGGGGTCGGTGCCTATTCCTGCTACAAGCTTGCAACGATATTTCCTGACGTAAACATACTCATTCACATATTGTTGTCGGGTTTCTTTGCTGCCGGCATTGGCTGCGTGTTCGGCTTGCCGAGCCTGCGCATTAAAGGCCTTTATCTGGCCATCACCACGCTCGCGGCACAATTCTTTCTTGAATGGTGTTTCATCCGCATTCCCTGGCTTTACAATTATAACGATTCAGGCGCGATTGAAGTGCCGACAAGGACCCTGTTGAGTGTGCCGATCACCGGACCATCGGCGACACCTTCGGTGCGATACTACGTCATATTGGCAATGATAATCGGACTGACCTGGATTGCGTCAAATATTATCCGTGGTCGTATTGGCCGTTCGTGGATGATGATCCGCGACATGGATATTGCGGCCGAATTGATGGGGATCAAACCGCTCAACGCCAAGCTTTCGGCCTTCGCCGTCTCGTCTTATTTCTGTGGAGTGGCAGGCGCGTTGATGGTCTTCATGTGGCTTGGTGCGGCAGAGGTGGAAAGCTTCTCGATCAATGTATCCTTTCAGGTTCTCTTCATGGTCATCATCGGTGGCATGGGGTCGCTGATTGGTTGTTTTCTGGGGGCAGCGTTTATATTTGGGCTGCCGATCTTTGTCCGTGCGTTACCGGAAATGATGGGGCTGGCGGTGAATGCTTCAACTGTCGACCACATTTCGCGCATGGTGATTGGCGCGCTGATTATCTTCTTTTTGATTGTCGAACCGCATGGATTTGCAAGGCTGTGGCAGATTGTAAAAGAGAAACTGAGGAATTGGCCTTTCCCCTACGGATAAACGCGATAGGATTAAGGTCGGAACCGCACGGGTTGCGGAGATGCTAGCAGGTGGAACGAACGAAACCGGGTTCCTGCCTGAATTTTTAAGGTTTCAAAGTAAGGCGCTGGGAGGCGCCAATAACCGGAGGACAACAATGAGAATCCAATCTCTTGTCATGGGCGTGGCAGCAACGGCTTTGGCCGTCACAGGCACGCTATCAACAGCCGCGACAGTGGCTGCCGAAGAACTTTACGTTCCATCTCTCAGCTACCGCACCGGCGCATTCGCGGGTGGCGGAATTCCAATTGCCAATGGCTTTGCGGATTATCTCAACATGCTCAATGCCCGCGACGGCGGCATTGGCGGCGTCAAAGTCAACGTTGAAGAATGTGAGACCGGCTACAACGCTCAAAAGGGTGTGGAATGCTATGAAGCAACCAAAGGCAAGGGGGCGCTTGTCTATAATCCCTATTCAACCGGCATCACGCTTCAGTTGATCCCGAAAGCTCCGGTCGATGAGATTCCAATTCTGTCAATGGGCTATGGCCTGTCGGCTGCTGCGATCGGTGAGAAGTTCCCCTGGACCTTCACCTATCCGACTTCTTATTGGAGCCAGATGTCTTCGATCCTGAAATATATCGATTCCAATGGTGGATTGAAGGGTAAGAAAATCGGCTTCATCTATCTTGATGTTGGCTATGGTAAAGAGCCAATTCCTTTGCTCGACAATCTGGCACCTAAGCTTGGCTTTGAAGTTGCCAAATTCCCAGTCGGTGTGAAGGAAATGCAGAGCCAGGGTTCCCAGTGGCTGAACGTCCGCAAAGAGCGTCCTGACTGGATGATCATGTGGGGTTGGGGTGCTATGAACGCAACGGCCATCAAGGAAGCCGCTAAGATCCGCTATCCGATGGATAAATTCATCGGCAATTGGTGGTCGTCAGCGCATGCTGACCTGAAGCCTGTTGGCGATCCCGGCAAAGGTTATCTGGGTGCCAATTTCTCAGGCATCGGTACAGATTACCCGGCGCTTCAGGACGTGATCAAACATGTCGTCAGTGCTGGCAATACGCAGGCCAATCCGGAAGATGTTGGCAACGTGCTGTATAACCGTGGTCTGTTTAACGCAGTGATTGTGGCTGAAGCTATTGCCACAGCCCAGAAAATGACCGGCAAGAAGGTTATCACCGGCGCCGACATGCGTGTCGGACTGGAGAACTTCAAGCTGACCGACGCTCGTTTGAAGGAGCTGGGTCTTGAAGGCTTCACCGGTGCGATTTCCGGATCTTGCGCTGACCACGAAGGTTCAGGCGCGGTCTTTATTCAACAGTGGGACGGATCAACCTTCAACAAGGCATCCGATCTGATTTCACCGATGACCGATGTGGTGCGTCCATTGCTTGAAGAAGCAGCCAACAAATATGTTGCTGACAAGCCGGACTGGAAGGGTCAGACCTGCGGTTAAGTTTGCACTGATCTGAAATTTGGACGAACCCGGCAAAGCTCGGGTTCGTCTTTTTGATTTTTAAAAGCCTGTTTCAATCTCGTAAATATTAGAGAATTTCATGTCGACTGCTGAAGAAATTTCACCCGCCGAGACCATTCTTGAAGTCAACAATATCGAAGTGATCTATGATCACGTGATCCTGGTATTGAAGGGCGTGTCTTTAACCGTGCCGCGCGGTGGAATTGTCGCCATCCTCGGTGCCAACGGGGCTGGTAAGACAACAACTTTGAAGGCCATCTCCAATTTGCTGGGGGCAGAGCGTGGTGATGTGACCAAGGGCAATATCCTTTTTAAGGGAGAAGAGATTCAGTCTTTGTCGCCCAATGATCTTGTCCGGCGTGGCTGCATTCAGGTCATGGAGGGGCGTCATTGTTTTGGTCATCTGACCGTTGAAGAAAATCTGTTGACGGGTGCGTTCACCCGCAAGGATGGTGCTGCTGCGATCAAAGCGGATCTTGAATTGGTTTATAGCTATTTTCCCCGCCTGCGAGAGAGGCGAACTTCACTTGCCGGCTACACATCAGGTGGCGAACAGCAGATGTGCGCCATTGGGCGCGCCTTGATGTCCAAGCCGGACATGATCCTGCTGGATGAACCATCCATGGGGCTGGCGCCTCAGCTGGTTGAGGAAATTTTTGAAATCGTCAAGAAACTCAATTCCAACGAAGGGGTTTCCTTTTTGTTGGCAGAGCAAAATACCAACATTGCCCTGCGCTATGCCACTTATGGTTATATTCTTGAATCCGGTCGTGTCGTTTTGGATGGCGAAGGCGCCGCCTTGCGTGAGAACGAAGACGTGAAAGAATTTTATCTTGGCGTTGGTGGTGAGGGACGTAAGTCCTTTCGTGATGTCAAACATTATAAGCGCCGCAAGCGCTGGCTGGCCTGATTATAGGCGCATCCGCGATCAGGTTACCGACCATGCGATATTGAGCTTTTTCGGCCCGCGAACCGACAGTCCCGGTTTGTATTCAACGGTTTCATCAACCAACTCAATACTGGGAAACCGCCGCAACAGGGTTTCGAAAATGATTTTCATGTTCAGCCGCGCCAGATTGTTGCCAAGGCACAAATGTGCACCGAGACCGAAAGCCAGATGGCGATTTGGACTTCGGTCGATGACAAAACTGTCGGCCTGTTCAAATTGTTCTGTGTCGCGGTTTGCCGCGCCATAGAGCAAGCCGAATGTCGTGCCGGCAGGAAATCTGTGGTCCCGGATATTGACCTCGCGTGTTGCGTGACGGTGAAAAAACGGCAATGGCGGTTCGTAGCGAAACATCTCCTGAATCGCGAGCGGCAGTGCTGACGGCGAAGCTCGCAACGTTTGCAGCGCATCTCGATGGGTCAACAATGTATGCATGCCACTGCCCAGCACATCGATTGTTGATCCGTGGCCAGCCATCAGGATCAACATGCAGGTGGAGATGAATTCATCTTCGCTGTATTTTCCCGCCCTTTCATCGACAATCATTTTGGATATCAAATCGTTTTTGGGGGTCACCGCGCGATCGGCTTTCAAATCGCACAGGTAATGAAAAAAATCACGGGTTGCCCGCTCGGCAATCTGTTTCTTTTCATCGCTTCGATCGACATCAAAAAACTGCACGACCTGTTCTGACCAAAGCCTCAATTGATGGCAATCTTCAGCCGGTGCCCCCAAAAGGTGCCCGATGACGTATCCCGGAATATGGACTGCAAAATCTTCCATAAAGTCGACCTGAGACCGTTCCTCCAAGCCGTCCAGAAGCTGATCGACGTGGGTCTGAACGACAGGCTCGAGATAGGCTATTGAATCGCCCTTGAACTCTCCAAAAATTTGTCTGCGCAGGCGACGATGAACATCGCCATCGCTGTCCAACAGGCTGAATTGAACCACCCGCTCGTGATACGGCATATCGTGCCAGTTGGCCTGGCGCTGCCATTGGGCGATCTCCTGGTCATCGGCAATTCCGACCAACGAGCGTACCGCATGGGGTGACGTTGCAATGGTGCAGACATCGTCATAGCGCGACAGCATCCACATATTCAGATCTTCATAGAAATAGGGCTCATCAAGATCCCGCAATTGCGCATATACCGCATAGGGGTCGCATGCAAACTGCGGGTCGAGCGGATCAAGCAGCGGGGATGGATGGTCTGTCATGAAGTTGAGTCCGTCATTTGTGCGCAAACCGCTGAACAGGCCATGATCGCAATTGTCCAACCACAGAATGCCCCTTATGTATAATCAATGGCCAATCAATATCGCTATTCGAGGAACTCTTTCAACCGTTCGGTGATTACCGCCGTTGGCCTGACATTGATTGTCTCATTTCTGGTGTGGTTGTTCGCGCGGCTGTTGGGATTGCCACAGGCCAACACCATTACATTCGTATCGGGTTTGATATTTTTCAGCTTCTGTTCGGCTGCTATGATCTGGCGCTATCTTCGAAATGACGTTGTATTTGCAATTCGGCCGGATGGCTTGTTCGATGCCCGATATTCGTCGCAGGCCATCCCTTGGGACGAAATCAAAGATGTGCGTCTGGAGCGCGCGGAAAACGACTTTCAGCTTGGGGTCTATCTGTGGCCCGGAAATCAGGCCACAAAGAATGGCGATCCGGCCTTCATCGTCGATCTGTCACCGTTGGATGGCAAGCTTGATCAGATTTTGCAGGCGCTTGCCGAACACAAGAGCATTTATATTCAAGAAAACTGAGGCACCGAGGAAAATCCATGAGCGAGCATTTTGATCAACAGGAGTGTCGGGATCCGCAAACCCGCGAAACCGAGATTTTTGCCCGACTGGCAGATCATCTCCCGAATGCCGTGCAGTATTCGACTGGCCTGAAAAACCATCTCAAGGGGTGTGATCTGGCTGCGGTGATAGATCGGCAATCGTTGGCGGGTCTTCCGGTATTGCGGAAGCCTGAATTGATGGCTGCCCAGACAGCCGATCCGCCATTTGGCGGATTTGCCAATATCGACCAAATGGCTGGCAACCGCATTTTCCTTTCCCCGGGCCCGATCTGGGAGCCTCAGGGCCTGGGTGCAGACCCGTGGTTGGGGGCCAGAGCATTGTTCGCCGCTGGCTTTCGTCGCGGTGATGTCGTTCAGAGTACGATATCCTATCACATGACCCCCGGAGGTTTCATTCTTGATGAAGGATTGCGGGCGCTTGGATGTACAATATTTCCAGCCGGAACCGGCAATACCGAAATGCAGGTCGACGCGGCGAGCGCCCTGCAGCCAGTGGCCTATGCAGGTACACCAGACTACCTCAAAGTCATCCTCGATAAGGCGCAGGAAACCGGCACAGACCTGTCTTGCATCAAACGGGCGTTCGTTACCGGAGGGGCTCTGTTTCCGTCAATGCGTGAGGAATATGCCAATCGGGGAGTGCAGGTTCTGCAAGCCTATGCCACCGCTGATCTGGGAGTGATTGCCTACGAAACTCAGCATCAGGGGGAATTGATGGAAGGCATGATCATCAATGAAGATCTGATCGTCGAAATCGTTCGCCCCGGAACGGATGACCCGGTGGCGGAGGGTGAAGTTGGCGAACTGGTCGTCACCAATTTTTCAACTGCCTATCCATTGGTGCGCTTTGGCACCGGCGATCTGTCTGCAATTTTGCCCGGTCAATCGCCCTGCGGTCGCACAAACACCCGTATCAGGGGATGGATGGGGCGTGCGGACCAGCGCACCAAGGTCAAGGGCATGTTTGTCGACCCCAAACAGATCGCCGTCATCGTAAAACGTATCGATGCATTGTCTGGTGCGAGATTGGTGGTTGAGCGTGACGGGGATCGTGATGCCATGCGACTACAGGTTACCGGCAAGAATGTTGATGTGGAACAGGTCGCAGCATCATTGCGTGACGTGACCAAGTTGGGCGGCGCTGTGGAAGTGGTCGACACTTTGCCAAATGATGGCAAAGTTATTGCAGATGAGCGGGATTACGACGCGTGATTGTCGAGAAACAAAAAGGCCGCCCCGATGGAGCGGCCTTTTGAATTGATGATTTATGCGGAATTATTTGATCGTCAAACGACCATCGATCCCGGTTTTTACCGTCCCGAGTTTGCGCACATAGACCATCACGTCATTGGCCATCAATTTCGCCGATGACTGGTCAATCAGCACCTTGCCGCTACGCAGCATCTTATAGCCATCGCCGCCACGACCCATGAAGTCGTTGGTGGCCAGCGTGTACATCTTCGCCGGGTCCAGCGGTGCATCACCAACCATCACGTTGGATACGCGGCTGCCGGCAGGTTTGGACGTATCAATCGTGACCTTCATGCCGGAAATGTGCAGAAAACCGCCCTGGGCTTCGGGGGCGGAGCGATAACCATGTTCCAACGCGGCCAATATAACCGAGCCAGCAACTTCCAGCTTCACCGTACCATTGCCGAAAGGCAGTTCGGTCAAGACATCACGCCGGGTAAGGGTGTGACCGGCATCATAGATTTTGTTGCCGCGAATACCACCGCCATTGGTAAAGCCAATATCGGCACCGACCGCGGTGCGCATAGCATCTGCGGTCAAATTGCCAAAAGCCGCTTCACCGGTACGTACGCTGGCTTTACGGGTATCGAGCTCGATATCAGATGTCCCGATGGCCACGTCGAGTTCCTTTGACAATGTTGCTTCATAGCCCGCGACTTTTTCGGCAACCGCTGGGTCTGGAGTCACATTGGCGGTGTCGATGATGCGGAAGTTTGGCCACCAACGCACACGCCGCTTGCCGCGGCTTTCGCCAACATCAAACTCGATATCCATGATGGTGACATATTCCGCTTCTTCTTTGGATTCTACCAAGGCTTTGCGTCCGTCATAAAAGACGTGAAGGTTGTGGTCATGACCGGACAGCACAACATCGACACCCGCCTTGTACAGAAGGTCGAAATCCATTTTTGTGGCTGTATGAACAACTGCCACAACCATATCTGCACCGGATTCACGCAAAGCAGCTCCGGTGGATTTCGCAGTATCAATATTGCTGGAAAAGGTAATATTCCCGGGTGAGGAAATGTCCGGCGTGTCTTCGGTTGTCAGTCCCATAAAGCCGATTTTCACGCCGCTGAATTCTTTCATCATCGTGTCTTCAAAGCCGGGCAATTTGGAGCCGTCCTTGTAGCGGGTGTTAGTGGCCAGTTTCGCAAATTTGCCTTCATTCATCCGCTTGATGAACTCTTCCGGTCCATAATCATATTCATGGTTCCCGGGAACCAGAATGTCTGGCGGTGCCATATTCAGCAGTTCGATCATGTGTTCGCCTTTGTCAAATCCTCCTAAAATGGAAGGAGACAAAAGGTCACCTGGATAAACAAAGGTAACTACCCAGCTACCCCAACCTGATGCTTTTATAGACGGCCCATC
>JAALLE010000115.1 GCA_011087605.1 Hyphomicrobiales bacterium | reverse complement strand
GTCTGATGGGCCGTCTATAAAAGCATCAGGTTGGGGTAGCTGGGTAGTTACCAATTTTCAACGTCACCGCAACCGGGCAATGATCAGAAGCCTTGGGCCGGTCCCATCCGGTCCGGGGATAACGATCTACATCCTGGCCCTGCGGAAAGACGGTTCGGTGCGGTTGCCCGTGGCGCACAATATGCGGCACGGCCCGGTCATTGGCCAGAGCCAGCGCGGGAGAAGCAAGAATATAATCCAATTGCACCAGATGGCGGACCGGCCTGCTTTCCGGGTCGCGCGTATCGCGTGATTCACCGGCGGCAAAATACAAAGTCCAGCGATCATCTTCGGGACGCCGCTTGAGCAAATCATGGGAAAATCCATCTTCGACCAAAGGATCAACCCCAGAATGTCCTTCACGCAAATGTTTGAACTTGTAGCCGGAGCGTTTATTGCCGTCGATGGCCAGCCGCTCTGTATAATCGTTCAGATCACCACAGATCAGCCAGCGCATTTTTGCGGTGCGGTGTGCGCCAAATTTATCCTCGATGATCTTGCGCACTCCCTGCGCTTCAGCCATGCGAACCGGCATCGTGTATTCTCTGCCCGACAAACCATCCCGCCCGGTGCCCATGGATTTGAAGTGACTGATGAACAGGGTAGTTCTCTTGCCATCAATTTTCAGATCCACCTCAAGGCAATCACGCCGGAACAACCGCTCACCGGCTTCAAAGCCCATCTCTTCCAGTCGGGAATTGTGAACCCCCAAATCTCCAAACGTGCGCTCCGCGTGGCTTTTTACTGCAAGTATTTCAATCGGCTCACCATTTGCCGTTTCTTCCCGCGCCATGATCGCAACATCAATTCCGCGTCCGTCATTTCCTTCAATCCAGACTTTTTGTGGATAGCTCAGACCGGTCATCGGCAGCAGGTAGTTGTGCTCAAATCCTTCCAGAGTGTCGAGATCTTCGACTTCCTGCAGGCGCAGGATATCGGCATGGCAATCAGCAACCGCCAGCGCGGTCATCTGCCGGGCATCATCCTCATAGGCAATGACCCGCGCCTGCTCCAGCAGTTGATAGTCCTTTTTTGACTTGATCTGGCGGGCACCAATCGACCTGTCCCGACGCATCGCATTGCGCCAGCCCGAGAAGTCAAAACGGGCCATCAGGTTCTCAACATTGAAGGTGGCGATCCGAACAGACATGGCATTTCAGTGAATCGATTAGCGGTTGCGCAACCATCAGGGTTTGGATCAGAAAACTCAAGATGAACGTAAACAAACAAGCCGTTCATCTTACGTTCAGATTCACTTCGCCATGGTGAATTTAACAACGCTAAGTCCGGTTAAGCAAAATGGAGCCTAGCGAAAATCAAACAAGATCCGGAGATCGTGAGCGTCTCTGCCGCAACTAGCTCGCGCCTTCGGAAAAGCCCGGTGATTTATCACCGGGCTTTTTCCGTTTCAAACCAGTGTCCGCACACCTTCTGCCAATGGCCACGCAGATATCTCATTTGATGCATCGGCCGAAATCGAGCTTCTCTCAGTAAGGTATTGATATCACTCAATAACATCCCCCGAAGCTGAAATTCTTCTTTTGCCGCCTCCACTTCTGCCATTGACAGAATCCCGTGATTGGAAGCCCGCGCCGTCAAATAGACCGCCTCTTCGGTGGAAAATGCCAAACCACCATGTTGAAAGGCCGTCGCCAGAACTTCTTTGATTGACGGTGGGTAGCTTCGGCAAAATGCCAGGGTGCCCAGACTGAGTGCGACAAACTGCCACTCCTGTCTCGCCGTTATACGCGCTGGAATGGGAGCGTTCAGATTAGGCCATGGATTGACCGGAGACCCATCCACCGGTTCGACCGCACCGACATCGAAGCGGCTACGGAACTTCTTGAGGTTTTGAAAATAAATACAGCGCTCCCACATCGCCGTTTGGTACCACTGGATACTTGTCGTCAATCGTTGGCCCAAATTTTCGTGTTTCAATATCGGTTTCAAAAAGGGATAGAGACCGAAAAACCCCTCAACCGCATAGTCCTGTAATTTGCCAAAACAGTCTCCAGATTCCTGAAAACGAAACCCGGCAGCCCGTTTCTGTTGACTTAAACCTTCATCCAAATGTCGATGTCTGTAGGGATAAAGCGGACTGTCAGGATGGTTGAACTTTATTTCGGTGCCGTCCCAGGCCTCCATACGTTGAATAAATTCTTCCAGTCGACGATCAGAAGGTTTTGGAATTGTTGAAGTCAATCCGACCAAGAACATGGATAAAACTGAAAAACTCAAAATATAATATACAACTATTGTTTTCATTATATCCTCGGTACTTCTATCAGATATATAAACCTCCAATTTGACTCAAATCAGTACTGAGTGTGACGAAAATATGTTTTCCCCAATCAATAAGGGGCAATTCAATAAACAGTAAAGGCACGGCAATGAGACTGGGCACGACGCTGGAATCGGGCCAAAATGCAAAAGCGCCGGGTCTGGCTCACGGGACAATATCGTGTTGATACCAAGTTTTGCAGACAAATTGCCAATTGCCGCGCACAGCACGCATTTGGTGCAGACGATGGGAGCGAGCTTCATCCAGCAATCGATGAATATCGATGAGATTGACACCCTGGCGACGAAACTCCGCAATTGCTGCTGCGAATTCTTGATTTGAAAGCATCCCGTGTTTGGAGGCCCGCCCAGTCAGATATATCGCCTCCGGGGTTGAATAGGTGAGACCACCTGGTTGCCCCGCATTGGCCCAAACATCCCGGATGGAAGGTGGGTAACTTTGACAAAAGGCCAGCATTCCCAATACATGGGCTAAATATTGCCACTCATGCCAAGCGAGAAATCGATCGGGACCTCCTCCTTTCACTTCTTCCAACGTGTCCCCATGGGCACCATCGAAAGGCGGATACAGGGTTACGTCAATCCACTGATCCAATTTGCGTTTCCGTCTAAAATAGATGCAACGCTCCAAGATGGCCGGATAACCTCCTCGGATAGCGCTGCGCACTTTAGGGTAGCGATCCCGATCAACCATGATTGGTTCCAGATGGGGGTTAAGGCCAAAAAAACCCGTGACCATCAGATCATAAATGTTCCAACCACAATCACCAGATACCTGTAAATCATTGAGCCGACGCTGATCAGCCTCCGTCAACCCCTCGTCAAAATGGTGATGGCGATAGGGATAGAGTGGGCTTTTGGGATCATGAAACGAAAGCCATTTTTCCCCAAGTCGGTCAAAGTCGCGGATAAATTTGTCCAGCCGCGGATCGGCATTCGCCGACACTAGAGCGCTTAACATATTGATAAATAAAATAATGCGGAATAAATATATTTTACGCCTACGAAGCAACATCTAAGTTTTATCCCCGTGATATGATTCAGCAATAAAATAAATTCTAGATTTGTATTTAGGATTTATTATGGCAATAGATGAAACAATTCGGGCAGTTCGGTGCGGCGGCCTTCGATCAGAATTGGAACGCGCGCGGTCAAAATTTAACGAACAGACCGCCCGACTCTCGATTCTACAACAGAAAATCCAAATGGAGGAAAATCAACTCAGGAATTTGAGGGAGCAAGCAAACCGCACCGGTGATCGAGAGGGATTTGCCTTGGATATTATCCATGTGGAGGAGCAGATTAGAAGTTTGCAGCAGGACAATGTCCGCGCGGAAAATGAACAGCGAGACGCCCGTAACAACGTCAATCAATTGACGCGCAAGTCGCAAATTTCAGTTGCTGAAACCACTCACAAAAAAGCCCGGTCGATTTGACCGGGCCTTTCAAATTCAATTCTGTGAACTGAGTTAGTTCTTTTCTTTGTCCACCAGCTGGTTGGACTTGATCCACGGCATCATGCCGCGCAGTTTTTCACCGACTTCTTCAATCTGGTGGCTGTCATTCATGCGGCGTGTGCCTTTAAAGCGGGCAGCGCCGGAATGCCATTCCTGCATCCATTCGGAGGTAAAGCGGCCGGTCTGAATGTCTTTCAAGACACGACGCATTTCATCCTTGGTCTCATCGGTGATGATGCGCGGACCGGACACATATTCACCCCATTCAGCAGTGTTGGAGATCGAGTAGTTCATATTGGCGATGCCGCCTTCATAAATCAGATCAACGATCAGCTTCACTTCGTGCAGGCACTCAAAATAGGCCATTTCCGGGGCGTAACCGGCTTCCACCAGCACTTCAAAACCAGCCCGGATCAATTCGACCAGACCACCACAGAGAACAACCTGTTCGCCGAACAGGTCGGTTTCACACTCTTCCTGGAAGGTTGTTTCGATAACACCGGAGCGACCGCCACCAACGCCACAGGCGTAGGACAGGGCAAGATCATGGGCGTTGCCAGATGCGTCCTGATGGATCGCGATCAGGCACGGAACCCCACCACCTTTTTGATATTCGCCGCGCACCGTGTGGCCGGGGCCTTTTGGTGCGATCATCACCACGTCGATGTCGGTGCCCGGTTCGATCAGGTTGAAGTGAACGTTCAATCCATGGGCAAAAGCAATGGCTGCGCCGGATTTGATGTTGCCGGCAATGCTTTCTTTCCAGATGCCGGCCTGCAATTCGTCGGGTGCCGCCATCATCATCAGGTCCGCAACTTTTGCTGCATCAGCAACTGACATGACTTCAAAGCCGTCAGCCTGTGCCTTTTTGGCGGTGGCCGATCCTTCGCGCAGTGCGACAACTACGTCTTTGGCACCGGAATCTTTCAGGTTCATGGCATGGGCGCGGCCCTGTGATCCATAACCTATGATGCAAACCTTTTTGCTTTTGATCAGATTGATATCTGCATCGCGGTCGTAATAAACGCGCATTAGCGTTCCCCTTAAATGTTTTGAAAAGCTTTTTCGGCCCGGAACTGGCCAATTCGAGAGGTGGTTTAGCGGGGGGAAACAAAAATGGCAAATCAGAAAATGAATTCACCCCCCTGAACTGCAAACTTCCAAGGCATTTCGGCCATCCAACCGCCAAAATTGATGATGTTCAGCGCCCGCAGGCCTTCAGAAAACGGCGCACTGTCTCGGCCATGCCATATTCCAGCGCGTCAGCCGTCAGACCGTGACCGATTGAAACTTCCACCAGGTTGGAAATACGCGCCACCAACGCCGGCAGGTTCGCCACCGTCAGATCATGACCGGCATTTACCCCAAGCCCCAATTGATGCGCTGCATCGGCAGTCTGACCCAACAATTCCACCTCGCGGGCAGCTGCATCCGGATTGTCATATGTTCCACCATAGGGGCCGGTGTAAAGTTCCACCCGATCACAGCCGGTATCAGCCGCCCATTTGACCGATTCCGGATCCGGATCAGCAAACAACGAGACTTCCATACCGGCGGTTTTCAACCGCGCAACGATTGGCGCCAGATAATTGTGCTGCAGACGAAAATCCCAGCCATGATCCGAAGTCGGCTGTGACGGGTCATCAGGAACCAGTGTCACCTGCTCCGGTTGATTGGTTTCGCACAGATCGAGAAAATCATCCGTTGGATAGCCTTCAATATTGTAATCAGCCTGATGAAACTCATCATCCATCAGTGCCCGCAATTCCGGCACATCGGTAAAGCGGATATGTCGCTGATCAGGGCGCGGATGAACGGTTAACCCCTGGGCTCCGGCTTCCAGCGCAATGCGACCCATGCCGGTGACACTAGGCCACGGCAAATCCCGTCGGTTTCGCAATTGAGCAACAGCATTTAGATTGACGGACAGGCTGACAGGCATGATGGTGTTTCGTGAAAAAGTAAATTTAGCCCAACCATGACAATGCCAACCGCACCTGACAAGAACTGTTTGGACGATTTAAGTCAGTCTGATTTTCACCGGGACCTGCACAAACCGTTCACAATTGGCTTGAAGCCGCTGGCCGGAAAAAATTTCCTGCAAATCGATGGTGATTTTTTTCCCTATAGAGACAAGAAACTCGACCTGTACAGCCGCATTCATGATGAAGTCTGCATGGCAGAAGCGGCGACGCATGATGCCCAGCGGGAAGTTGAAGATTTGGTCGTCAACAGCCTGAAATCGGGTTACCCGCAGCTCTACGATTTCACTGGTACCCGTGCGACTTGCAAGCAGACGGGTCTGGAGATCCGGTTTAATCAACAGATGCCTCTGTCCAGCGCAGCTCTGTTGATTCCGGACGATTTGATATTGATGAAACGCGACGAGAGCGGGTGGCGGTTGGTCGCCGGTTCCTTGGCCTTTCCAGCCTATTGGAGCCTTGCTGAAAAACTCTCCAAGCCGCTCGAAGCTGTGCATGGGCCGGTCCCATTGCCAGAGCAGATGAGCCTGCGCATCAACCGGATCTTTGATGGAATACAAGTGGATAACCCGGTCTGGCGCACCAATTGGTCGCTGGACCAGGGGCCAGAGCTGCGTCAGTCCCGTCGCGAAAATGATCGCCCCAAAACAGGAAAGAAAATCAGTTCCAATGTGCATTTCAGGACTGAATTCCAAACGCTGCACAAATTGCCAAAAACAAACAACATTCTGTTCTCAATCCGGACCAAGACAACGCCAGTCAAAAGCCTTGCCAACGATGCACTGGGCCGGTCGAAGCTGGCCACTTTACACCGGCAATATCTGGGCATGAGCGAAGCTGAACGGGACTACAAAGGAATCAACCACAATGCCGAGGGTTTGCTGAACTGGCTGGAACAACAAGGAAGGCAGGATGATGACACAAGCAACGCTGAATGAAGCAAAATTGCGCGAATGGATCGGCAAGTCACAATCAAGCAGCGATACGCTGCATGCCAAACAGGCCCAGTTGATGCAGTTGACGCTGGATCGCGAGCCGTCGCTGCAAACCGGTGATGCCCTGCCCCCGGTATGGCATTGGGCCTATTTTCTCAGCGGTTCACCGATGTCGCAGCTTGGGCGCGATGGCCATGCCGCGGTTGGCGAGTTTTTGCCCCCCGTCTCCCTGCCACGACGCATGTGGGCTGGTGGTCGCCTGATCTACACCAAGCCGGTGCATTTGGGCGAACACATCACCAAGAATTCATTCATCAAGGACGTGACATTAAAACACGGCAAGAGCGGCGCTTTGGTTTTTGTCACCGTACGGCACGAATATTTTGGATCGGATGATGATCTGCGGTTTACCGAAGAACATGATATCGTCTATCGGGAAGACCCCTCTCCTGAGGCCCCTAAACCGGCGGCGGTTCCACCGCCCGCAAAATCGGCACATGAGGAAATAATTACGCCCTCGACTGTGCAGTTGTTTCGCTATTCGGCGCTGACTTTCAATGGTCACCGCATTCACTATGACCGGGACTATTGCAAGGAAGTCGAAGGCTATCCCGGGCTTATCTTTCACGGCCCGTTGACCGCCACATTGTTGGCTGATCTTGCGGTTCGGCGTCACCCGGGTAAACAGCTGAAAAGTTTTTCTTTTCGCGCCGTTGCCCCGCTATTTGATACTCAGTCGTTCACTATTCATCACGATGGAGATGCACTCGTTTGGGCACAGACGCCCGACGGAGGGCTCGCCATGAAGGCGAGCTTTGACTACTGACTATCCGCAACTAACGCAGCGGGTTCCCAGCCTGGAGCAAGCTTGGCTCTTGGGCGATCGTGGGCCTGATCCTTGTCCTGCCACGAATGGCCGGCCCCCATGATGCATGCCACGCCACGGGTTGTTGTCAGCAGAACTGTCCAACTGCCTTCCATGGATGTGTAAATTTCGAGCAGGGAATTACCTGTTGCTGATACACCAATTGCACGGGGCGTTTCCTGATATTTGCCGGTCAGCATCTTGGCCATCTTGACGCGTTCCCCACAAACGCGAACTGCTGCCCAACTTGATGTTGTCATCACAAAGCAAGTTAGCAATGCGGTTCCAAATGCCGCCAACCGTATCGGTTTTGAGAGTTTCTTATACATTTTAACCTCCGTTCTCGGCTCGACTACCGAACTCACGGGAGGTTTACTTGGCTCCAGCGAGCACGCGATCGAACCGGTTCACTACTTGAACCTTCACTCATTAGTTCTCCGGGTCGTCTACTGGGGTCAGCCTGCGCCTCAAACATTAAGAATGGATTAACCATAACGGGGCTAAATATAGCGGCTGGGCGGCAATAAAATTGCGGCTCTATTTCACGATTGTGATCTTCTCTGCCGCACGGGTAATAGCCGTATATAACCAGCGCTGACTGTGCTCGCGAAACGCCCAACTTTCATCAAACAGGTATACGTTGTCCCATTGGGAGCCCTGCGCCTTGTGAACGGTCAGCGCGTATCCATAATCGAAGTCATCATAGCGCCGCTTCATTTGCCAGGGCACTTCTTCCTCAGGGTTTTCAAAGGCTGCTTTCAACACCCTGATTTTCGCTGACATGCGCTCCATGCCATCATCTTCCGAACCAATCAGCAGATTCATAAAAGCTTTGGAGGAATTGGGGGCAGACGTTACCTGCCACAGCGACCCGTTCAGCAAGCCCTTTGCAGGATCGTTGCGCAGCGCCACCAATTTATCGCCGGCAGCCGGCAATGGCCCCTGGAACTCCTTCAAATCGCGCAGTCGCTGATTATATCGACGACGGGTCTTGTTGGTGCCGACCAAGACCTGGTCTGCAGCAAGTACCTCCTCCTGCTCCACATCGCGGCGATGGATCACTGTACTGCTGCCATAATCACCATAGGGAATTGTCTGGCCTTCCCGCGCCATCTGGGCAAGGTCGATTATCGGATTGCCGCGCGCCTGCCGATGGATCGATTCCAGCAGATAATCCGGTTCATGATCAGTGAAAAATCCGCCTCCGGAGACCGGTGGCAATTGACCCGGATCGCCCAATACCAAAACCGGAGTGCCAAAGGAAAGCAGGTCCCGTCCCAAATCCTCATCCACCATCGAACACTCATCGATAACAATCAATGAAGCATTCGCCACCGGGCTTTGCCGGTTCAGCGTAAACAATGGTGTCATTGCAGATTTGCCGGTATCTTCATCTTCCACCAGTTCCTCACCACGCGGGCGATAAATCAGCGAGTGAATCGTGCTGGCTTTTTTGGCACCGCGCGACCGCAGCACCATCGCCGCCTTGCCGGTAAAGGCCGCAAACAGGACATCCCCGTCCACCCCTTCTGCCAGATAGCGTGCCAGGGTGGTTTTGCCAGTGCCGGCATAACCGAACAGGCGAAAGACTTGCGGAAACCCCTGTTTCAACCAATTGGAAACAGCAACCAGCGCGGCGTCCTGTTCAGTGGAAAATTGCATATCTGGCCGGATTCGCAGGAAAATCTTGGCGAAACTTAGTCGTTCACTACCAAGAACACAATGGGAACATTATCTGCGGTAGAGGATCATCCAGCGTTGCACAGCTTTTGTGGCAACCGCCTTCATGGTAGCCGGTTCCGGACGCACGTCTTCACCCAACAGCAATTGACGCTGCCGATCTCCAACCAGCAAGCCAATCAGGTTTTCAAACGCTTCCATGGGGCTGTGCACGGCCAGTTCACCGCTTTCATTGCCCTCTTGAAACAGATCCAGAAAAGGCTTTGCGACCTGGTCCTTCCAGTCAGCCATAACGGCCAGACCAAGGTCTGCGTTTTCGCTGCAGGCCTGCGCCATCGCAACCCGGTTGATGGCCAGGGCTGCATCACCGGTCATGATATCGAGCAACAGGGTTGCGCAGGACCCAAGACGGGCCTCCAGACTGCCCTGCGCTGCGGCAAACCGGTCGGCCATGGCCTGTCGCATACCACTGGCCTGTTCATGGGCCAGAGCCATCATGATGCCATCGCGGTCACCGAACCAATTATACAGCGTTTCTTTGGAACAATGGGCTTCAGCAGCAATCTGCGCCGTCGTTATGGCGGAGCCGTGGCGTCGCAAAAGACGCAGTGTTGCCCGCAGGATCTGCAACCGGCGGGTTTGATTCCTAACCGCTTTTGATTCGCTGTCCATCCCCGAACCTTACAGTACGGGCTCAAAATTGAAAGTCAGCCGGTCGCATCGAAATCAAACCGGAGACTTCGCCCAATTCAAGCGGCTACATCCTGAACACACCAAACCTGGTGTCCGGAATAGGCGCATTGAGACTGGCGGCCAGCGACAGCGCCAATACCCGTCGGGTATCGCGGGGACGAACAATACCGTCATCCCAGAGCCGGGCAGTTGAATAATAAGGATGCCCCTCTTCTTCAAACTTCTCGACGATCGGCTGCTTGAATTCAGCTTCCTCGATCTCCGACCACTCTTCTCCGCGACGCTCAATGCCTTCTCGCTTGACCGTTGCCAGAACCGAAGCCGCCTGTTCGCCCCCCATCACGGAAATCCGTGCATTGGGCCACATATACATAAATCGTGGCGAATAGGATCTGCCACACATGCCGTAATTCCCCGCGCCATAGGAACCACCCACCACCAAAGTCAGTTTTGGTACCTGGGCACAGGCGACGGCGCTGACCAGTTTGGCACCATCCTTGGCAATGCCTCCGGTTTCGTGTTCGCGCCCCACCATAAACCCGGTGATGTTTTGCAGAAACAGCAGTGGAATTTTACGCTGACAGCACAATTCGATGAAATGGGCGCCTTTCAGCGAAGATTCTGAAAACAAAATACCGTTATTGCCGAGTATGCCGATAGGCATGCCATGAAGATGGGCAAAGCCGGTAACCAGCGTTGTGCCGTAGCGCGCTTTAAACTCATCAAACTGCGATCCGTCGACAAGGCGCGCGATAATTTCACGAATATCGTATTGCTTGCGTAAATCTACCGGAACCACGGTTTCCAGTTCATTGATGTCGAACAGCGGTTCCTCGACTGGGCGCAGTTTCACCGGCATGTGCGGGGTATGATTCAATCCACGGACGATGGACCGCACGATTTCCAGCGCATGAACATCATTTTCTGCCAGATGGTCGGCCACCCCGGACAGTCTGGTATGGACATCCGCCCCACCCAGGTCTTCCGCCGAAACTTCTTCCCCGGTTGCCGCTTTCACAAGTGGCGGCCCTGCCAAAAATATCGTGCCTTGATTTTTGACGATTACAGCCTCGTCCGACATCGCCGGAACATAAGCCCCTCCAGCGGTGCATGACCCCATCACACAAGCGATCTGGGGAATACCGTCGGCGGACATTGTCGCCTGATTATAAAATGAACGGCCGAAATGATCTTTGTCGGGAAAACCCTCCGTATGATACGGCAAATTTGCACCGCCGCTATCCACCAGATAGATGCAGGGTAGACGGTTTTCGCGCGCCACATCCTGGGCACGAAGCTGCTTTTTCACCGTCATAGGATAAAAGGTGCCACCCTTGATCGTGGCATCATTGCAGATGATCACGCATTGGCGCCCTTCAACCTGCCCCACCCCGGTGATGATGGCGGCACTGTGGATGTCCTCATCATACAGGCCCTTTGCGGCCAGAGGTGACAGTTCCAAAAACGGTGTTCCCGGGTCCAGCAGGCGCATAACCCGCTCGCGCGGCAGAAGCTTTCCGCGATCGAGATGGCGCTTGCGGGATCTCTCCGGACCGCCCTGCGCGACCTCATTTTCAACTTCATCAAGATCGTTGATCAGGTCCGACCAGGCTTTTGCATTGCGTTCAGCTTCCGCGCCATGCAACGAAATCAACGGTTCCAGAATGCTCACTTTGTCGACTTCGCTTGTGGCTTTGGCTCAGGAGCTGTGATCGGCAGGCCGGATTCACGCCACTGGGCAAATCCCCCTTCAATGTGGGCGACCGGTGCCAACCCCATATTCTGCATATCGCGCGTCGCCAGCGCTGAGCGCCATGCAGCGGCACAAAAGAATATATAAGTTTTGCCCGGTTGGGCGAATACGTCACGGTGATATTTGCTGGCAGGGTCAACCCAGAATTCCAACATGCCGCGCGGCGCATGAACTGCATCCGGAACCTTGCCTTCCCGGCCCAGCTCACGAATATCTCTGATATCGACCAGAACCGCCTCTCCAGCCGTCTGCATGGCAAGAGCGTCTTCTGGTTTTACGGTAACGATTTCGGCGGTAGCTTCCGCCACAAGTTGTTCGGCAGTTTTTTTCATGGATTTTCGCGCTTGTTGCAAATCACATGTGCAAACTAACAGGGCGAACAGCCGGAGCCAAGCAGGCTTTTATCCAGATACGGTCAAAATTGTCGTGGCACTGACGGTGGTTTCAGGCCCCATGACGAAGGTTGCAATCAACACAACAACCAGCGCAACGGCGATGGCCCAAAGGGTAATTCCCCAACAGGATTTTTCGACAGATTTTTCCATGATGCCCCGTATTACTCCACTGACATGACGGCGTGTTGTCAGCGCCATTTGTCTGAACCGGCGCGGGTATAGGCCGATGGTTCAAGCCAGGCAACAGAAAATATGTCATTTTAGTGACAATCTCAGCAAACCAGCCATGCACTTCACGCATGGCATCAATGATTTCAATGTGTTATCGAAATACAAGACTTAAAAAAAGGTAACTACCCAGCTACCCCAACCTGATGCTTTTATAGACGGCCC
>JAALLE010000114.1 GCA_011087605.1 Hyphomicrobiales bacterium | reverse complement strand
ATCAAATCAACGAAACCGTCGTTTCTCAGATGAGTTTTTCAACGGAATAAGCCCAAAGTGAAATGGGACAATTCTACGCAACTCGACACTTTCGGCCCACAGCCGCCGCTCAGGTGATGCCGGTACTGGCCCTTGGTTCATCGAAAGCGGCCGTTCGTTTGACAACTGAACCAGGAAGTGCGGTTGACGCCGTGCAGGCGTATATTCTTGCAGTGGTCGATCTGTTCATTTTGAATTAAAATCGGGCCTCCGCCCACCGATGCCGCCCGGGGGTAACGAACTCATACGGGAGACCCGATGACTGTCTGTTCCTCAAGGCACAATAGCGCGTTGATGCCTGTTGCTGCGATTGCCGCCGGTACATTGGCGTTAAGCGCGTCTTTGTTTACAGCCGCCCATGCCAGTTCCGTGCCCGCTGATCCGCAGTCAGAGGTCGAATGGATAATTGCGCCTGAAGAAGGCAAATGGCGTCCCTATATCGAACTCCTGGGCCGGATGAGTGATGATGGGTCGCTGGGACAAGCGGATGTGTTTGTGCCGCTGGCGCAGAATCTGGACAGTCTGCTGTTCTTCAACCTGCGCGGTCACACCAATTTTAATCATCAGGGCGAGTTTAATATCGGGCTGGGTTATCGCCATAAATTCGATAACTGGATTCTCGGTGGCTATGGTTATTTTGACCAAAGCAAAGGCGAGAGTGGTCAACGCTATCGTCAGGCCACGTTTGGCGTCGAGGCCCTGGGCGAACACTGGGACCTGCGTTTTAACGGCTATCTTCCCGAGGAACAGGCCGCCACTTCGTTCGGTCAGGTGGTGATTAATGCCAACCAGATATCGGTCGATGTGCGTGCCGAAAAGGCACTGCGCGGCGTTGACGGCGAAGTCGGCCTGCGGATCGGCGGGCGCAATACCGAACTCTGGGCCGGGGCGAAGCTTCCTTCAAACGATTTGCGGTTTTTTGCCGGCGGCTACCATTTCGAAGAGGATAGCGGAATTGAAGCGATTACCGGTGGCCGATTCCGTGCCGAATGGGGCTTTGACAACCTGCCGCGGTTTGGTGACGGGTCGCGGTTCTCGATAGGGGTTGAAACCCAGTATGATGAGTCGCGGGGTTCGCGCACGGCGGGCCTGGTGCGGCTGCGCCTTCCGCTTGGAACGGGTGACCTCAAGGACAATGACGATGGTGATGCGGCATCGTATGCTGCAATCAACAGCGGTTTGGACCGGCGCATGGTTACGCCGGTTGTCCGCGACGTTGATATCGTCGTTGGAAGTGGCCAGGCCAATGTCGTCGCCCTCAATCCCGCGGGTCAGGAGTATCAGCAATATCTGGAATATCACAGTCGGGCTGACGTGGAAGACGGAACCGACCATGCCAGCGGTGACCGAAAGGCTAAAGATGAGGTCATTCTGGTCAATATGATTGGTGGTGAGGACGATGCAAACAATTGGAAAATGGCTGACTCGAGCTATGCCGCCGATGACAGGAGTTTTGCTACGGCTGGAAATGGTGTTTCTTACACGCTGGCGGGAAAGGATACACCGATCGGCTTTGACGACCCGTTCACCGGATCAAGAGGGAAAACCAGTTTCGTTCCTGATGGCACAACACCAGATCTCGTGTTTGATCGTAGCCAGACCAAAGATGATACAAGAATGTTTGTATTGTCTGCTGGTGATCATATTAATGGTTGGGAACTGGATGTTAATAGCACAACGGGCGCTAAGATCTACGAGCGTGGTCTGTTGTTGGACACATCCGGCGAATATTATGTCACGAATTCACTTATCGAAAATTCCAGAAGGATAAAAGACAAGGCCAATATTGCAGGCATTGAGGTTAAAGGTGACGATTCAACCCTCTATGTCTGGGATAGCGAATTCAGAAAAAATGGTACCAAAGGTCAAGGAGAGGGTGGCCTGGTTGCTCTTGAAGGTGGAAAAATCATCGCTGAGAACGTCAACCTGCACCACAATGTTGGCGTCGGCCTACAGTCAGATGGTGCTGGATCAACGATCGATATCCGCAACAGTTCTGTCTCTTTTAACCTAAAGCGGGGTATGGAAGTAAGTAATGGTGGAACACTTTACGCCGACCGGGTTACCGCCAATAACAATGTAACAGCCGGCCTATGGGTAGTAGGTGCTGGATCAACGGCCTACGTCCGCAACAGCGACATCTTTGCCAACAAGGCCAGTGGTGTGCGTGTAAGGGAAGGTGGAAACGTGTTCGCGGATAACCGTTAACGCCTACAGCAATGGTTGGGCCGGCATGTTTGCAGAAGATGTTGGATCAATGATCTATGTGCGCAACAGCGACATCTATTCCAATTCTGCGAGTGGCCTGTATGCCACTGATGGGGCAAGCTTCTATGCAACGCATATGCACATTTACAACAATGAAAACGTTGGTGTTGAAGTCTCAGCAGCAGGGTATTCTACAGGCAACGCCGACTCCATAAGCAGTTATGGGCACATTACCGACAGTTTGATTTACAATAATGTCAACCAGGGGTTGAGAGTGGAAATGTATATTGATGAAGAAAATGACAATATCCCAAACAATTATCTTGATCTGGAGGATTTTACTAACAGGGATGTTGGGGAAACCGCGCCAACTCTGATTGCTGAGCGGGTTCAGGTCTTCAACAATGGTATTGCCGATCCGGAAAAAAACGTTTCTGGTGCTGCTAATTTTGGCGCTATTATGAAGATATCCGACAGCTCTATCTGGGGTAATGGATGGAGTGGTGTTTGGACCGCCGGTTGGCATGGCGCGGCAGTCAACAGCACTGGTAGGGTCATATATTACCCCAACGGCAGAACCGTCCTCGATAATGTCACCATCTTTGATAATCTAGGAAACGGTGTGGATTCCAGGGGAGGACAGGTGACCGTCACCAAAAGCAATGTTTATGACAATAAACATCGGCAATACGTCAATTTTACCGGCCTGTCCAACGGCGATTTTGGTAGCGCTAGTTGTATCCGTACGGGAGGATTTGTTAAGGTTGAAGGTGTTCTGGAGAACGATAACCTATTGAGCGACTATAGAACGGGTATTGATGAAAGTACCCAACGTGTCAGTTGTACCTCCTTTGGGAACGAAGTACGGCTGAGCGACCCGAAAACCAAAACCTTCCCTGTTTTCCCCGCCTTCCCAAGCCCATTCCTGCCCTAGCGCCGAACCATCGATTCCGTTGCGACAGGCAGCAAGCAACAGGCGGCACCGCGGCAGGTGGCACTACGGCAGGCGGCAGGCGACAGGCGCGCAAACACCGTCCGTCTGCGGCCACCGTTACGCAGCCACCCGACCCTGTCCTTTGTGGTAATTCTGTTTGCCGCTTTGCCGCTGCCGCTGCCGCTTTAATCGTCAGAACCGCATGGCCATTTGGCAGGTGCGGTGAGACCGGCGGGCAGTTGGGTGTCATTTTCACCACAGGACAATTCCAGCTGTTCCTGGCTTAAATTGGCAACACCGCTCAAATCCACTCCTTCACGCATCTTCGCCAATACAGTCGTAAACGCCGGGATGTTGGACAGATCGTTGATCTCTGGCGGGTCGGATGCCAGATCAAAAAGTTGAGGAGGATATCCGCGCAACGATACCTCTTCAATTTTCGAATCGGGCTGGCGTATATCCAGTGTGTTTCCCCTGCGGGGAAAATCTAAATGTCCCTGCAGTCGTACTTGTGCGGTCAACGAACTCTCCGGCTACCAGATGTTTCCGCCACTGCCCCACTTTTCCCTAATGGGGGTCGCCACCGCCGCGATGATGCCTCCGGTAGTCTCTTTATATTTTGAGCTCACGGCAGTTCGGCTTTGCCGGTCGCCGGTCGCCGGTCGCCGGTCGCCGATCGCCTGCGCTGAGGCACCACACGTGCACCGGCAATCGCGTTTCGCACAGGGGCGCGCAGGCCCGCGCGGCAAAGATCGTTGCGCTGATATTGACCTTGAGAAACAGGCATGGGCAAATGTGGCCACGAAACTCCAGCTGCCGAAATCCGCATGCCCGAAAAGTCCGATCAGATCGAATTGCTCAAAGAAGCTCTGCTGGAAGCACAGCAAACAGTGCGCGCCTATGACACCAAGGCCCAGATTGTTGGCGTCGGCTATATTTTTGCCCTGGGGGTGGTCTTCAAGCTGGGCGAGTTGCTGCCAAAAATGCGGGCCGAAGATATCACATTTGTCATCCTCGCCTGGGCGATCATCATCTTGCCAATTCTGTTGTTTGGAGTCGTCCTCTATCCAACCCGCAAATCGCTGCAACGGCCTGACGGGGAAGGCTATGCGAGCAATAATATTCTTTATTTCTCGCCCGACCAGTTTTTAACTCCCAGCGACTATCTCGAGGCCCTTCAAAAGGCCGATCCGATTGCCGAGCGCACCCATGAACTGCTGCAGGTCAGCCATTTGCGATCACTGAAGCGCAAACGGTTTCTTCGGGCACTGTTTTCCTCAGGCATTGCGTTTGTGGCTTTGTTCGCCGCGCAATTGTGGCGCAGCGCAGTTTTGTGATTATTCGGTAATTCAGTTGTTGAATGCGAAGCCGGACCGGCTCGACTTACATCATCCGACCAATCGATCGATGAAGCATATCGAGATGTTTGTGTTACTCACTTGACGTAGTCATCGATTTGATTTCTCAGTTTGACATGAAATTCGAATATTCAGACCTGATCAACGAGCGCCACAGGCGGCTCATTTCCATAATGGTGGAACAAGATATTCCAGCCGTGCTGACGTCCAATCCCATCAATATTCTTTATGCGACTGGCGTCAAAAACATGACCGTGTTCAGTCTGATGGGGCCGTTTCGCTTCGCCTTGGTATTGGCTTCAGGACAGACATATGTGTGGGAGTTCGCCGGATGTGAACATCTTGTGGCCAACAACCCTGTGGTAACGGATGTTCGACCTGCTCCTGGCATTTCAGCGATCTGGGGGGATGGTTATCGTCAGGAAGTGGCGGGGTTTGTCGACGAAATCTGTGAGATTTTAGGCTCGGATCAACGCCTAGCCATTGAGGGGTTGGATGTCTCTGCCACAGATGCGTTGCGTTCCAAAAAGCTTCGACTGGAAGACGCTGCCGGCGTCTTCTCCACCGCACGGCTCATCAAACAACCGCTTGAAATTGAGGTGATGCGGGAAGCGGTAACCCGCGTCGAAGCGGCGGCCGCCTCTCTTGAAAATGCAATCGCCCCGGATGCCAGCGAAGTTGAAGTCTGGTCAGAATTTCACCGACACTTGATTGCAACCGAAGGAGAATATGTCTCAACCAGATTGTTTCAGTCCGGTTCAAGAACCTTCCCCTATTTTCAGGAAGCCGGGCCGCGAAAAATGCAGTCAGGAGACCTGGTTTGCTTCGATACGGATGCGCTGGGGTATCTGCACTATGCCGTAGACTTTTCGCGCACCTTTTTGTGTGGAACGGAGCCCGCAACCTTGAAACAAAAGTCACTGTACCGGCTGGCTTATGATCAATTGCATCACAATGCCGAACAATTGAGACCGGGCGTCTCTTACGAAGAATTCGCCCGGGCCGCCTGGCCAATTCCGCAAGCCTATCAGGGCCATGGCTATTATTGTCTTGGCCACGGGTTAGGACTGTGTGGCGAATTTCCATATGTTCCACACTATTTTGACAATGCTCCTTATAACTTCAAAGGCGAGTTTGAAGCGGGCATGGTGATTTGCATCGAAAGCTATATCGGCGAGGAAGCCAATAGCGAGGGGGTCAAACTTGAAGACCAGTTCCTCATTACCCCTACTGGCGTGGACCGCATGACCAACTATCCATTTTGTCAGGCGCTGTTGGACTAGAGTCGTTCACTAACGCGCTTTCATCAAGCCAGATGGCCGCAGACGACTAACATTTTGGGCCGTTGCGGGTGAGGCAAATGGCGTGGCGGATATTCTTGGCACCAAGCTTTTTGACTATTTGATTTTCAAAAGCCGACAAAGCGAACGTGGATATTCCATGGCTTCCCGCAATATCATCATGCCTAAGGCCTTTGGCCATATCCCGGAGCAAAAACTGCTCCCGCCCGGTCAAAAGGTCGGTGGATGGATGTGGTCTGGATTGCAATTGTTGAACACGCCAAACCGTGCTGAGGCAGATCGCCTGAATTGCAAGTAATTCAAGTGTATTGCCCCCTCCATCTTCATCTAGGGCAAACAGGAAAGATGAATCGGATCCGGTTCGTATGGGAACAACAAATACACTCTTCAAACCCAATGACCGCATAAAACTATCGACGGGTTCGTTGCAGTGAAAGTCGGCGTTCCGGTCGGAGAAGTCGGAAAGTTTGAATGGACCATGCGGCAATCCATCGGATCGCGACAATCCTTTCCTGCCGGCGAAAAACACAGCATCCAGATAATCCGCAGCTTTCCTGGCCGTGGTGCTGCCGGATGTGAAATCTGGCAGGCCGTTTACGTCGCTGGAAAAATAATAGTGGCTGAGTTGGAAAATCTCGAAGGACGATTGGAGAATTTCGACAAATTCATCGATTGATTCGGCAGCATCAAGCCTGCTCAAAACAGCCGTCAAAGCAATTTCCGAGCGATCTGAAATCGATGTTTCTATGTCCGTCTTCACGTTTCCAACGCCACCCCTTGACTGGAAGAAACCTCCAATAATCTGAATTCATTAGCGAAATACATCAAAGCGTTCATTGTCGTCAGATGTAACCGCCGGTGGATGGAGCAATACTCCACTCACAATCACAAACCACTCAAATTTGAATTCAGCAAATCCCGTATTGTGCCTTCAATGGCACCAAAATAGCGGAGTTAACTCAATACAAAAACGCAATATATTAGGTTTGAAACCTGCATTTTTGCAGTTAGAGTATCCGTTTTAATCAAGCGAGGCAGGCGAATTGGCCTTCAAAACAAGCGCCTGTAAGGGGTCATGATCGATTGGGAACTTTGGCATTCCACCCGGGAGCTTGCCATATCCGGCTCTTACAAGCTGGCGGCAAAGCGGATGGGGGTAAATCCAACGACCATCAAAAGAAGAAAAGAAGCGTTGGAAAAACACGTTGGAAGAACCCTCTTTACCCGCGAAGGCGGCGAGATGATCCCGACGCCGGCGTTTGATGTTGCCCTTAAGGAAGTCGAAAATGCCACTCAACATTTGATGGCCGCTGAAGTTGGCTTAAGCCCCGATGCACAGGAAACTGCCTGGCGCAGGATTGTCATCACCTCGGTGCCCTTCATTTGCGATAAATTGCTCAGTCCATCCATCGACAAAATGCCCCCCATCAAACGGCTTCGACTGGAAATGTCCGGCCGGGACAACAATCTGGAACTGACGGGCAACAAGGAGGCTGACATTGCATTACGACTGGGGCCGGGTCGCAACAAGGGAATAACTGCTCTTCACGCCGCCAACATTCACTATTCGGCCTTCATTGCCAAAGGCATCGATCACACCAAACTACCCTGGGTCACAATCGATCGCGCACATTCCCATTTGGCCGAAGCTAGGCTGCCGGAAGAGCATGCTGGAGAAGAAGGCATAAGGTTCACGGCCACCTCCTCGACAGCTATTCAAAACATCATTGCCACCGGCGCAGCCAAAGGCCTGTTGCCAGACTTTGTCGGCAGACAGAACCCGGAACTGGTTATTGTTGATGAACTGCCCAACGTCACCAGACCGCTTTGGATGATGTGGAGAGACAATGCGCTGGACCTGCCGCATTTCGGTGCGGTTGCCATTTGGCTCCTGGCAATAGTCGATGAAACACTGACTTTGACCGATCAGGCCCAAAAACTGTCCAGCGAGTTAAGTTCGAAGGGAGATTAGAGTCAGGACGCTAGATTTCACGCTCCATGAACACCACTTCATTTTTACGATGATCAGGCAATTCAATGTAGGCAGAACACACGGCAAATCCAAACTTGGCATAGAGAGCCTGTGCCGCTTTGAGCTTGTAAAAAGTGTTGAGCACCATCTTTTGGTATCCTGCAAGGCGGGCCTGTTCAATAAGCGACTGAACCAACTTTTCGCCTAGTTGGAGGCCACGAAACTCTGGCTTTACATACATCCGCTTAACTTCGCAGACCTTGGCATCATGGCCGAAATAAGCAGCGCATCCCGCCGCCCTCCCCTCAACGCTGACTAACAGCAGCGCACCAGTTGGCGGACCAAAAATGCCCGGCAGTTCGGCAAGTTGTTTTTCCAGATCCGCAAAGGCATGCCCTTTCTTCGCTTCATGGTCCAGGGTCAATGCGTATTCTGCGAATTCTCGCACCAGATCCCGAACGGATTCGATCTGATCAGTGGTTTCGACCTGCTCGATGGTGATCATTTAAATTCTCAGCAATTCGTCTTGCAGAATTATTGCAACAATCGACAACGATGGCAATTTGGCGTCGAGCTTGCGTCCGGGCAATACCACGGCAATGCCCGGACTGGTGCTGTGATCCGGCTATGCGGCCCTGGCGCCGGCCGATGGATGCCAGCGATGCTTGCTGAATTCCAGATCGAGCGGGATGTTGAAGACAACACTCGTCAGATTGCTGAAGGTCTTTTCGCTTATCCCCAGAATGACTTCCTGAACCTGGTCTGCCGAATAGCCGGCGGACATAAATTTTTGCAGCGCGTCGCGACCAATATGCCCCCGCTTTCTGACCACCTCTCGGGTAAAGTCATGCAGAGCTGCAAGCTGCGGGTCGGCGATTGTGCCATTTCTGCGCAGCTCGGCGAGGATCTCATCCGGCATATTCTTCATCTTGGCAAAAGCGGAATGCCCGGCAACACAATACTCGCAGCCGTTTTCTACACTTACTGCGATATGGACAATTTCCTGCTCAACCGGCGACAATGAGGTTTGGCCGAACCGGGTTGTAAGCTCTACGAATGCGCGCAAAACCGGCTCACTTGAACCCATAATCGCAAAGACGTTGGGGACAAAGCCGATCATTTTTCGCAAGCCTGACAGGATTTCTCCCGTCACTGCAGGAGCTGTTTGGGGTGTATAAAGCGTATAAAGAGACATAACGATTTCCTTTCATCGTTGGCCGTCAGGACCTGGAGGGTGGCTCAACACAGAAGATATCGAACCCGCTCCAAGTTTTAGGCCATCAGGAAACTCGCTGGTATTTCAGGTTCGGTAGCAAACCACTATCGATGATGAAGCAAAACACTACATATTGTGTAGTAGATGGAACTGGATCTGTTGCGCCATTGCGATCGGCATTTTGGCTCCGGGTCAAATCTCGCGGGCGGAAGGCAGTTCGGTGAAAATGCTGTTGCTCATCCAGTTTGCAACATTGTTGACCAAAGCTGCAGGGCCGACAATGGCTAGCGCATCTGCGTTGATTGCCTTGCGGTAGCTTGTCTCACCCATCCAGATATCCGCCATGGTTTTAACGGTGGTGGTGAAGAAGATGTCGACATCCCTGCCCGGATCTTTATCGCAAATGTCAGTTCCTGCAGTTCCTGCAATCAACCACCAATCCGCTTTTTCCTGCATGTCGGTAAACTTGAATCGGATTACCGTTTCACCCATGGGCAACTTCTCCACCTTTATGCTGCGTTGCAAATAAAGCATCAGCAGATCGACGTCGTAATCTTTGGTCGACAGATTGGATCGGGCCCATTGCATGCCCCAGTCACCAAGCGACAGTATGATGGGCAGCAACATTTTGCAGGAATCCGTGGGGACATATTCATGGCTCCTCTGACCCTGGCTCTTTTTTCTGATCACCATTCCGCGATCTTCAAGATGAGCAAGTCTTCGCGTTAGCAAGGTTGGAGAAATTGTACCCAGGCCACGCTGGAGGTCAGAAAACCTGCGGGCGCCCATGAGAAGCTCGCGAATTATCAGCACCGTCCATTTCTCGCCAATGATCTCCGATGCCTTCGCGATCGGACAAAACTGTCCGTATTCCATTGCCACTCTCCTGCTAGCCGCATCCACGATGGCTAAGTTACTTCACATTGTGTAGCTAATCACATTTGAACAAATTGCGATATCACTATTGCAGGCACGCAATTGCTGGCGCATTTCGACTGTTTGTCGCGTGTTGCAGATAACCCGGCAGGAGTGGAGATTGCGTTTGTTCGATCGACTGCTAGAGTTTGGCGATGATTTACGTTTTGTTGGCCCAATTTCTTGTTCTTGGCCTGATTGCTGTGGTGACCTTCGGGGACGACAAATACCGCAAGCCAGGGGGCATAGTGCTGCTCTTGATCTGGGGTGGAATAATCGTTGCGACAATGTCGATGTGGGGACTTACCTACCCATAGAAATTGGCTTGCAATGAACCGGATCAGATGTGCCAAATAGGGTTTTCTGCAGCTTCAGCAACCAAAGCCGTTAGTCTGCCGCCAGTCTGGCTGCCAATTCTTCATCAAGCTTCGGCAACAGCACAATACCGTCCTGATCACTGCCCGATGAATGCACGACGATCCAGGTACACGGACTGCCGCTTTGATTGCCCGGCGCATGGGGGACATCGGCTGCGACGAAACATTGCTCTCCCTGCCGAACTAAAACCTGATGCTCCAATTGATCCCCGTAATGGACGATGCATTCGCCCTCCAACATATAGGCAATTGTCTCGATACCTTGATGATAATGAGCCTTTGCCACCGCGCCGGCTGGCATTGGCAGGATGTTCATGCAGACCTGATTAGCCCCGACGGTTTCAGATGAAGCGCCGGAACCATAGGTAAAACCCTGTTTGCCCTGATAGGTCTGTCCCGGCTTGACCACCGCGACACCGTTGTTGGCTTGTGTCGTCATCCCGCTCTGCTCCCGGCCATAAAACCGGCCCATCATAATCTGCGTCTGGTGCCGTAGCAACAGCCCCTTGCCGCCGCTACTGCATGTTGGAACCCGGCAAATCAGTTCTTGATGACGCGGTTCAATTTATACCGGTAGACTTTCATCTTGGCCGGAAACCGTGGCTTTGGCGTATATCTGGTTGGTGCCAAAGTGTCGTTTCCAGATGTGCTGCCCATTCCGGTTGTTGGATAGCCAATTCTGTAGGGAGATTTTACGCACATTTTACCGACCTCCCGCGTTTTGGGGCATTTGATGCAATAGCCGAGAGACTTGGAGCAGCACCTGTCGTATGTGCGACCCGACTTATTCTTGCTTTTGGAATCCAACATGCAGTTTGAATACAGTCTGGCGGCTCCCCAATTTGAAATTGGAACCTCGCCTTTTCTTTTTGCAAAAGCGGTCTCGCTGGAAAATGACACAGCGCCGATTGCACCGATTGAAATTACCGAGGCCATGACGAGTGACGTAAGCGCTGATTTTAACATTGAATTCCCCTTTGCGATGATGACTTCATTTTCGCAAAGCTAGACCAGCGCACATGCAGGCAACCTGAATGCGCCATTCATCTTCAGTTCAGGACTTTGGTTAGATCGGGCTAACCAAGGGTGATCGGTCACCCAATATGTGGATGGTGGCGGCCCGCCGCGGCGGTCGACGTATTTTCATCGAACAGTGGAATTGGCAAACGGCCCGGTCTGTGGTTTTTTGCTCGTGCACATATTTGGGAGAAAAACGATGGTTGAAGTGAGACCGCTGACGCCGAGCATTGGGGCGGAAATCATTGGCGCGGACATCCGACAGGAAGCCGATTTTGAAATTGTCCGCCAAGCCTTCACCGACCACTCGGTAATCGCAATTCGCGATCAGGAACTTACCCCCGATGATCAGATCGAATTCGCCGAGCGGTTTGGGCCGATCAATGTGAACCGGTTTTTCAAAAAACATGACACCCACCCGAAGGTTGCCCTGGTGTTGAAAGAGGCTGATCAGTCGAAGGCCATTGGCGAGCAATGGCATACTGATCATTCCTACGACGATGAACCGGCGATGTGTTCGATACTGCATGCCATTGAAACACCGCCTGTGGGCGGGGATACGGTGTTTGCATCCATGTCGGCAGCCTATGAGGCGCTATCCGACAAGTTTGCCGAAATGATTGACGGTCTGAACGCCTGGCACTCCTCGCGCCATGTGTTTGGCGCCGCCGCTGCAGATAGCGAGAATTCGAAAACCGGGCGCATTGAAAATCCGGCTCTGGCCAAGCAGGACGCGTTGCATCCGGTGGTGATCACCCATCCGCTGTCAGGGCGCAAAGGCATTTACGTGAACCCGGAATTTACAACCCGCATTGATGGCTGGACCGAGGCCGAGAGCGCTTCGGTGCTAAGGTTTCTTTATGAGCATTGCGCCAAGCCGGATTTCCATTGCCGTGTCAGCTATCGTCCCGGCACGGTAACGATGTGGGACAACCGCGCCACCTGGCACAAGGCGATCAACGATTATGCCGGCCATCGCCGGTTGATGCACCGCATTACGGTTGAAGGCTGCAGTCTGAACCGGTGAATTCAGGACGCAGGACGGGTGCCATGATGTGAAACCGGTTTTCCTTTGGTTCCCACCAACGCTTATCCGGCTCATAAACGATGGTTTGTCCGTGTCCGTGATCAGGGTATTTGAGACAGATGGTGGTCTGAGTTAGAGAGACTTTA
>JAALLE010000113.1 GCA_011087605.1 Hyphomicrobiales bacterium | reverse complement strand
TAAAGTCTCTCTAACTCAGACCACCATCTGTCTCAAATACCCTGATCACGGACAACCCTCAACGGCGGTGCCGGAAACGATATCCTGAACGGCGGCAAAGGCGATGACACACTCCGTGGTGGCAAGGGAGATGACACACTCCGTGGCGGCCAGGGTGATGACACCCTCAACGGTGGTGCCGGAAACGACATTCTCAATGGCGGTGCCGGAAACGATATCCTGAACGGCGGCAAAGGCGATGACACCCTGCGCGGTGGCAAGGGAGATGATACGCTCCGTGGCGGCCAGGGTGATGATACCCTCAATGGCGGTGCTGGCGACGACATTCTCAATGGCGGTGCCGGAAACGATATCCTGAACGGCGGAAAAGGCGACGACATCCTGAACGGCGGAAAAGGCGACGACACCCTGCGCGGTGGCAAAGGTGACGACATCCTCGAGGGCGGTGCTGGAAACGACATCCTAAACGGTGGTGCTGGTGATGACATCTTTGTCTACGGACAGGGCGACGGATCCGATCAGATCCATGGCGGTGGTGGCAACTGGGTCGATTCAATCTCGATTGAGGGATTTGATTCCGTAGGCCCAGGCGGTGATTGGACCATAGAATTGGATTCCGGATCGATTGAAAACCTGCAAGACGGCGAGATGACCCTGTCCGATGGTGCCTCTGGCAGCATCGAATTCGAAGACGGTTCGAGCATCGACTTCTTCAATATCGAGGAAGTCCTTTGGTGAAAGGGTGATTAGACCCCTATCTCTATTCGCTGTCTGCCGAACTATTCCATGATGAATTTTGGCAAGGTTCGCGAAGGATTAGAACGCTAAACGTTATCAGACCTTAATACTCCGACCCTGCAGTTTTGGCTGTGGGCACGATATGGTGTGATCTGAAACTTGCAGCGGAAGACATATGCCAGAGCGTTCATCGGGAGCCACCTCATTCTCCAGCAGCAAAGCCGGGCCATCATATGTGCCACCCGGCAGTCGTCCTCGAGATCTGCGAACCGAGGATAAGGCGCCCGGGCTGAATAAATTTGCCCTTCGCCAATTGTCGGCCCGAAACTTGAGCTCGCTCGGCTTCCTGTATTCAAATCTGATCCTGTTGTCCCCCCGGGTGATATTCGCTTCGATTGTCATAAACCTGTTTGGCCTGGCCATCCCGATTGCAATATTGCAGGTCTATGACAGGATCATTCCAAACCACGCCCTACCCACATTGTATCTGCTGTGTCTCGGCTTAATTGCAATTGTTGTTCTTGAAACCCTGTTGCGCATTTCCAGATCCTATGTGGTGGGCTTCAACGCCTCAAAATTCGGGCATCACACGTCGCTGGCGGCGCTAAAAAATATCCTCTCCATGCAAGAGGGTCAGTTTACCAACGACCATGCGGGCAAGCTGGTGGAACGGGTCAACGCAATCGGAAAACTGGCTGATTTTTACGGCGGCACGTCCAGACTTTTGTTGATTGACCTGCCGTTCGCAGCCTTGTTTCTGGTCTTTATCGGGTTGATTACCGGGCCGTTGGTCGTCGTTCCCTTGCTGCTGATTGGCCTGTTTGGCTGGGGGATTTTCAAACATGCCAAGATCATGCGCGATACACTGGAAGCCCGCGATGTTCAAAGCTCGCGCATGTACGATTTTGTCGGCGAGACCCTGCGCGGCATATTGACCCTGAAATCTGCAGCAATGGAACCCTTCATCCAGCGTCGATTTGAAAGTCTGGTGGAAAATTCAGCCCATCTGAATAAAAGCCTCATCAGCACAACCAGCCGCGCCCAGACGTTCTCCAGTTTCTTTGGCAATGCAGTCACTGTCACCATGGTCACCACCGGTGCGGTCATTGCGATATTTGGCGATATGACCATTGGCATGTTGGCGGCGGCCAGTCAGCTGGCATCACGCGCCATTCAACCGGTCGTCCGGTCCGCAGCTTCCTGGAATGAAATTCAGGTGGCCGTGCTGGCGCTTCAGCAATCACAAAGCATCGTCTCCCACGATCAGGTGGAAACCGAAGAAAAGGAAATAGACTATTCGTCCGCTCCCGATGTCAGCTTCATCCACTTTGAAAATCTTGGTGTGGACCAACCGGTAGAACTCAAAGCCGGGACGATTGCGGCTTTTACCGGCGGTGATGGCAGCGGTAAATCCAGTGTGCTGAAGGCTTTTTCCGCCATATCCGACACACCGTGGCTCCACGCCACGATTGCCGGAGAAGATCCGGCGGTTTACCGGGCCAATGGTCGCCAGTCGATCGGCTATGTAACGTCCCAGTCGTCTGTCTTCCGGGGTACCATCCTTGATAATCTGACCCTGTTTGGCGGCGGCGCATCGGTGCAAAGGGCCCGTTATGCCTGTGAAATGCTGGGCCTGCGCAAGGTTATCGACAAACTACCAGAAGGCTACGAAACAAAGTTGAAGGAAGGTGTGACCGAAGCGCTGCCGGAAGGCACTATTCGCCAGATCGTCCTCGCCAGGGCACTTGCTCAGTCGCCAAGGCTTTTATTGCTCGACGAACCACAGGCGTTTCTGGACGCAGAAAATGATGCCGAATTGCTGGCCTGCCTGCAAAACATGGCTTCCCAGATGACAATACTGATGGTCACCAACGACCCCAATTACCATCGAATTTGTGACCAGGTCTTTGAAGTCACCCGAAAATCCATCCACAGAATTGCCCCTTCAGAACTCAACCATATTTCCACTGACCAGAAATATGACGGGCTGGCAAACACCCGATGAACAAACCGCTGGAGGACATTGAAGACGCACCTTTCCTGACCGCCGCCGGCGATGTCGACGGCGACGGTTCGGACAATGCGGTCATTCAGCAACAAGAAAATCTGCGCCAGGCCTTTGCTACCGACACATCGGAATTCACTGCCGCAACCACGCCTTTTGCAAGTCTGATATCGGACCCCAATTCTCCGGACAAAAAGCTGGCAAACGCCTTTGAATGTTGCGTCAGACCCCTGTTGATTGCCCTCAACTGGTCGGGAGAACCTCGCCATCTGATCGAAGCTCACCCGCATGCATCATCAATTCTGGACGTCTGCCAATTTGCTGCGGTGATGGTAAAACTGGGTTTTAATGTCCGGCTTTACAACGACAGCCTGTCAAAATTGCAGGAATCCCAATTACCCTGTGTTGCTATTCTGCCGGACGGTTATCCCTGCGTGGTTTTTGAACTGATGTCCGGCGGAAAGGCCCGCGTCCTGCGTGGCAGTCACGAGACCATGGAAGAAATTGACCTTGGCAACGCCAGGTATCATTTCTGCTTGTTTTCCTATCGCAAGGATGGCGATGCGCCAGACGAGAAAAAGCGAAACTGGTTTTACGAAGCCTTTCTCAACTTTAAGCAACAGATTTTTGCTGTCGGTATGGTCACCCTGCTGATCAACCTGCTTGGGCTGGCAACGCCGCTCTATATCATGACGGTCTACGATAAAGTCTTTTCGGCAGCCGCCGTTGATACCCTGATTTATCTCGCAGCTGGCATCTGCGTGATTGTTGGTTCCGAACTTTATCTGCGTAATTTGCGTGGCAAACTGGTGGCCTATATTGGCGCCCGATTTACCGCGGTCTTGCTAAACGAAAGTTTTGCAAGAATTCTCGGATTCCAGATTTCCATGACCGAGTCGGCGTCGATCAGTTCGCAACTGATGCGGATCAAGCAGTTTCAGGCGATTTCAGGCTTTTTCTCTGGAAAGGTCGCCAATTCAGCGCTCGATTTTCCGTTCATCATCATATTTTGCCTGGTCATTGCGGCAATCGGTGGCCCCCTGATCTGGGTGCCTGTCTGCCTGGCCATCGCCTTTCTGGTGATTGGCCTGATCACAATCCCGCTGACTAAACGAAACATAGCTTTGACCGGAAAGGCCCGCAGCAATTCACAGAACTTCCTGCTTGAGACTATGGAATCACCACCACGGTCAAACAATTAGGGGCTGAGGCAATCTGGCAGCGACGTTACGAGGAACACCTTTCCCAGCTGACCCATCTGAAATTCAAGAGCCAGTTTTTTGATGGCGTGCTGAACAGCATTTCCCAAGGGCTGGTGATGATCGCCGGGATCGCCACCCTGTGGATCGGCACGCTGCTGGTATTAGACGGAGAGATCAGCACCGGTGCCTTGATCGCCATCATGATGCTGGTCTGGAAGGTGCTTTCGCCAATCCAGACGCTGTTCCTGAGCTTTTCCAATATCACTCAGATGTCTGATTCTGTGCGCCAGGTAAATCAATTGATGCGACTCAGCACTGAGCGAACCATTGGTCATTCTTCCGGCATATTCAGAAATTATCAGGGCCGCATCCGGTTTGAAAACGTTGGTTTCAGATACACGCCCAATTCTGAACCAGTGGCTCGTGGTGTCTCATTGGTTTTGCAACCGCGCACCGTAGCTGCACTGACCGGATCAAATTCATCAGGAAAGTCGACGCTGCTGAAATTCATTATAGGCCTGTATCGACCTCAGGCTGGCGCGGTATTTGTCGATGGTTTGAATATCAAACAGATTGATCCCGGCGAACTGCGCGCCAGCATCGCCTATGTCACTCAGGACCCGATATTCTTTTATGGCACCGTGGCGCAGAACATCCGACTGTTCCAGCCGACAGCAACCAATGAAGAAGTTCAGCAGGCTCTGGATGAAGCCGGAATCGATATTCAAAACTCCGAAGCTTTTCCCGAAGGCATTGAAACCCGATTGAGCGGCCGCTTTCTCGAGGCCCTGTCGGAAGGTTTGAAACAGCGACTTTCCCTGGCCCGCGCCTATGCGAAAAATTCCAAGATCTATCTGTTTGACGAACCCTTTGCCCATCTCGACAGAGAGGGCCGCGACTGCTTTTCTGAAAAAATTAACAAGCTGAAGGAAACCGCGACAATCGTCATTGCCACCAATGACCTTGATCAGCTCAATATGTGTGATCACCTGGTCTATCTCAGTCAAGGAAGCGTTGTTGCCACAGGCACCCCGGAAAAAATTATTCCGATGATGCAAACCTGAGCCAACCGGAAACAAACAACGGATTGTTAACCATAAATCTTTACCATTTAGGCTTCTGTTGTGGGGCGCATAAAAGATGCAACATGTCCGCTGAGTTGACGTCGCGCACCCTCAGTCGAGATCAAGTTTCTCGGCGAATTCCAGCAGAAATTTCTCTCCCCGAATTTTGGAATTCGTAAATGGCTTTGTTCAGAAAAAAGGTTGGATTGCCGCAGGACAAATTGTCCCTGCCGCTTGAGATCAACTATGGCCAATGGTCAAAGATCTTCAGCCATCTTTTGCTGGTTGTCAGCCTGTTGGTCACCGGCTTGATCGCCCTGGCGAGTTTCGCACCGATCCACGAAATTGTTGTTGCTGAAGGCCAGATCATTCCGTCGGGCAATGTGGTTGAAACTCAGCATCTGGATGGTGGCATTGTCTCGTCTGTGAGTGTCAAAGAGGGGGATATTGTGCAAAGCGGAGACGTGCTGATGCGCGTCAGTGCCCATGATGTTGAAACCGAATTGCGCATATCTAAAGCCCAGCGTGTAACGCTTGAAATCGAACGCACCCGGATGAATGCTTTGATTGATGACGAAAGTCCAGACTTTGACGCGTTTGGCGCCCAGCACGCCTCCGTCATTCGCGACCAAAAAGCTTTGTTTGAGGCGGAGAACCAGGCTCATGAAACCGATCTGAAGGCTGCAGATCTTGTAGTCGCCCAAAAGCAATCCGAATTGCTCACCATTCATTCCGAAACCCTAAAGCATCAGGCTGAAATCGAATTGCGCAAAACCCGACTGGGCGTGCTCGAGGGGCTGCTTGCCAAGGGTTTGACAACACGTGAAAAAACACTTGATGCAGAACTGGGGCTAAAAGACAGCGAACTGAGATACGACCGCTCGCAGGGTTCGCTGATCGTTGCTGAAAGAAAGGTTTCCGAAGCTCAAAGTCAGATGGCCAATATTCGAGCCACCCAGCGCAGCCAGTGGATTGGCGCACTTTCAGAAATCGAGAAAAAAATCACATTGTTGGTACAAACTATGGAAGGCCTGAACCTGAAACTGAACCGTCAGGAAATCCTTGCGCCGGTATCCGGCGTCGTGCAGACATTGGCTGCCCATAATGCCGGCGAGGTGATCAAGCCCGGCGAGGTAACCGTTCAACTGGTTCCCATGACCGATCGCATCGAGGTCAAGGTCAACGTCCCACCTGAACATATCGGGCATATTGGTGTCGGATCAAAGGCCCGCATCATGCTGACGGCTTACGACAATGAAACCTATGGCTATGCCAATGGTGAAATTGCAGTACTGTCACCGACGACCCATCGCAACGACCGCGGAGAATATTTCTACACCGCCAAACTCCACCTGGACCGTCAGAAACTCACGTCCATCGCCGGCGCAAAACCAATCCTGCCGGGAATGGTAGCCCAGGCCGAGATATATACCGGCACCAAGTCGCTGATGAAATATCTTCTAAAACCGGTCTACCGGTCAGTTGGTAAGGCCTTCAGCGAACGCTGATCTTCAGCTTTCGAGTACTTCAACCGACAATATGGTTGGCAGATGGCGGGCAATATCCTCCCATGTGTCACCCTCATCGAGACTGGCAAAGACCGAACCGGTATTGGTACCGAAATAGATCCCAGCCGGATCATCTGTATCGCCAGCCATGGCCTGTCGCAACACCGTGAAGAAGCAGCTGTCCTGCGGCAGTCCGGTGCGCTGATCCTGCCAGGTTTCCCCGGCATCCGTTGAACGCCAAACAGCTGCCGCCGCATCGGGTGGAAAGCACCCGGCACTGTCGCCGTTTAAAGGGATCGTCCAGATGGTTTTGGAATCGCGCGGATGAATGCGAATGGGAAAGCCAAATGTTGAGGGCAAGCCTACGGTGATATCGTCCCAGCTGCGTCCGCCATCTGAAGACCGCCAAACCCCATGGTGGTTTTGTTGATACATCAGGCCGCTGGAATCTGGAGCCAGCATCATATTGTGTACGCAGTGGCCGGTTTCCCCGTCGCGCGGTGCGGCGGGATGATCATGACCTTCACAGGCTGCGGCATTGGAGAGCCGGTTGCGCCGCTCCCAGCTTGCACCGCCATCTTCGCTGGCAAATACACCGGCCGCCGAAATACCCAGCCAGAGTTTTTTATGGTCTTCAGGATCAAATACAATTGTATGCAACACCAAACCGGCAGCACCAGGATTCCAACTGTCAGAAGAAGGATGGTTCGACAGCGACTCCACTTTCTCCCAACTCTCACCATCGTTCTGACTGCACAGCAACTGGGCAGGTTTGGTCCCGGCGTAGAGTTTACCGTGGCCACGGCCGAGTGACCATATCTGCGAAAACTGATCACCGAACGGCAAAGGTTCCTCGCTCCAACCAATGGATTGGGCGAAATCCGCATCATTGGCGGCCCAGTCATCCATCATGCCCTTGGTGAGACGGGTCAGCGTCCAGGTCTCACCTCGGTCATCTGATCGCCAGACCCCGGCGCCGTGCCAGTCGCCGCCACCGCCCGCCCACAAGGTTCCCGATTGCGGATCACCGACAATATGATTGATCGGCCAGCCATCGCAGTGGGGGCCATCCACATTCCACCCGCTTCGGTCCCGCCCGGCCGAAACCACAAAGGCACCTTTGGTGGTACCCACAAGTAGATCGATTCTGCTCGACGCCATGTTTACAGTCCTCCAATTGCGTAGCGAAGGAGAGACGAGCCTACGAAGTCAGCTGAATTTTGTACAGTTTGCCGCTGTCGGGTGCCCAACTAGCCTGAGGTCACCACAAAGGATTTTGCGAAATAATGCTCTTCGAGATTATTCCCCTCCCCGACCCGGTCAACCACCAGAAAATCGCCTGCAACTTCCAGCGGCGTCAAAACCCCGTGCCAGACCCCCCGGTTCAGATTGATGCCCTGATCGGGTCCGGCCAAAAACACCTGAGGATCAACCGGCGTACCATTGTCGTCGCGACAGACAATCACCAGCCAGTTTTTGTCGCCCAACGGATAAAACGCCTGACTGCCCAAGGGGTGGCGTTCAACCATGCCAAGATCAAGCGGCAATTCGTAGGGCTGGCCGGCAAATATATTGATGCCGACTTTGCCGCCTTCTTCTACGATGTCTGCTTCGGCAAGCGCGTGGTGGCGCCGACAATTGCCGTTATTTATCAAAAACGATTCCGACCCGGATTTCTCAATCACCTGTCCGTAGGGGGTGAATTCTGCTTTGGTGAGAGGTCGCGCGGTAAGGTTGGTGCTCATGTCGATGCTCGATTTTTTTTAAAAGGGAAGCCCGACATAGTTTTCGGCCACGGCGGTTTGTGCAGCAACCGATTTTGCCAGGTGGTCCAGTTCGGCCTCTTGAATTTTTCGGTCAAATTCTGTCGTGCTGGGGAACAGGTGCATACAATGGGTCAACCACCAGGAGAACCGCACCGCTTTCCACACCCGCGCCAATGCTTTTTGCGAATAGTCATCAATGCCGGCAGTTGATTTTTCCCGATAATATTCCAGCAGGCCTTCATAAAGATAATACACATCACTCACCGCCAAATTCAGACCTTTGGCCCCGGTTGGCGGCACGATGTGAGCCGCATCACCGGCAAGAAACAGCTTGTTGAAACGCATTGGTTCCGCAACGAAGGAACGCAGGGGCGCAATTGACTTTTCAAAGCTTGGACCTGTGGTAACGTCGTCCGCCACCTCCTGTGGCAAACGCCGCCGCAACTCGTCCCAAAACTCGTCATCGCTCCAATTGTCGACGTGATCATCATGTGCACATTGAATGTAATAGCGCGATCGAGTGGTCGAACGCATCGAACACATGCCAAATCCCCGACTGTGATTGGCGTAGATAATTTCGTGACGAACCGGCGGCACGTCTGCCAACACCCCAAGCCACCCGAAGGGATATTCCTTCTCAAATGTCTGGATCGCCGTTGCCGGAACAGACATACGGCTTGGCCCGTGATACCCGTCGCAACCGGCAATAAAATCGCAGTCGATGCGGTGCCCAACACCGTCCTTTTTAAAACTGACATACGGCTTTTGCCCGTCGAAATCGACAGGATGAGCCTCGTCCACTTCATAAATCGACGGGGCACCAGATTTTTCCCGCGCATCCATCAGATCCTGGGTCACCTCAGTCTGGCCATAGACCATCACATTCTTGCCGATCAGGTCACGCAAATTTATCCGCTCCATCCGCCCGGAAAATGCGTAGGAAAAACCACTGTGCAACATGCCTTCTTTGTGAATGCGTTCACCAATCGCGGCCTTGTCGAGCATTTCCACCGTGCCTTCTTCCAACACGCCGGCCCGCACCCGCGAGAGGATGTAGTCCTTGCTGACCCGGTCGATCACAATGTTTTCAATACCCGCCAGCGTCAGCAATTGACCCAACAAAAGCCCTGAAGGACCCGAGCCGATTATCGCTACTTGCGTTTTATGTGTCGTCATTGAGTAGTCCTAAAGGTCAACTTCAATTATGCCGTCTGGCTTGGCGGCGCGGGATTGGCACAGAATAACCGCATCCTTGCGCTGGGCGTTGGAAAGCACGAAATCCCGGTGCTCAACCTCGCCGGATATCAATCCGCACTTGCAGACGCCGCAAATGCCGTCTGAGCATTTCACATCCACGGTGATCCCGTTTTCCGCCAACACATCTGTGGCAATCTTGTCCGCGGGAACGTGAATCTCGCGACCCGACTTGGCCAGCTTAATGGTAAAATCAAAATTTTCATATTCCGGCAATTCTGGCACCGAGAAATATTCAAGATGCCGGTTTTCTTCCGGCACACCGCAGCGTTCTGCCGCATCCATCACCGATTGCATGTAGATGTCAGGTCCACAGGTATAAACATGGGCTCCGTCAAGCGCCTCGCTCAATATCGCGTCCAGGTCGGCGCGGGTTTTTTCATCCGATATGTGCAGATGAACCTTGTCGGCCCAAGCCACCTCGGCCAGTTGTTTCAGATAGCCCGCAGTTTTTCGCGACTTAGCCGAATAATGCATTTCAAAATCCCGCCCGGCGGCATGCGCCTCATGAGCCATGGCGATCATCGGTGTGATGCCGATCCCGCCTCCCATCAGGTAGGACTTGCTGGCCGCGTGATCGAGCGGAAAGTGATTGATCGGCTTGGAAATGAATATCTTGCGGCCTTTTGAGAATATCCGGTGCAGCAGCGCCGACCCGCCTCTGCCCTGATCTTCGCGCAACACACCGATCTGATATTTCGACCGGTCAGCGGGATCTCCCGACATCGAATATTGGCGCAGGAATTCCGGCGCGACGACGATGTCCAGATGCGCACCCGCCGTCCATTCCGGCAGGTCTTCGCCATCAAGTGAAGCGAATTCAAACAATGACACGTCATCGGTCATCGCATCGGCGGTGATGATTTCCACCCGCACCACCGGTGCGTCACCGGCAATTTTATATTCATGGACCTTCGAGGAATCGCCCTTCTCTAACCGGGCCTTGTATTCCTTTGCGGTCACCATCGCCTGATAGGCTTCAATGCCTTTTTCACGATCCATCGGAAACGGGAAAGGCCATGGGTGGGGAGCCAGTGGTGCCGGATAAACCGCCAGAGTCTGATCTTCATATTTCAGATCAAGATCCTTCTGCAAATCCCGTTCATTCAAAGGATGCTCGGTTGGTTGATAGGTTCCGTCAGCCGAGAGTTCCAGATCCCACCACCACTTTTTGGTCAGATTCAATCCGCCATTTTCGACCATATCGTCGAGCTTGGCGAGAAACGGTGCCGTGGCCGGCAGGTTCATCGCGGCCCAGCGGAATGGCCGTTCAGCAAACAAACCCTCCAGGTTCCACGGACATGTTTTCATGCAGCGCCCGCACATCGCGCCGCCTTTTGTGCCGATGCGATAGGTGGCACATTTTTGACTGTCCGACTTCCAGATTTCATAGCCATTGAACATCAGTTTGGGCCCGGCAGTGATGGCTCCTGACGGACATTCGCGGGCACATTTGTTGCAGCTTTCACAAAACTTCTGCAGACCAAAATCGATTGGCTTGTCATGGGCCAGTGGCATATCGGTGGTAACGACACCGGACTTCAAACGTGGCCCCAGATATGGGTTCAAGATGACTTCGCCAATACGACTGACCTCACCGAGACCCGACAGCAGTAGCAGTGGCGGTTGCAACACATCGCCATCCATCACCGAATGCGCCTTGGCGTTGAAACCCAGATTGCGGATTTGCTTGCTGATCACCCCGCCAAGCAGGGAAAAACGCAGATAGGCGCGCATGGACTGGGCAGCGGATATCCAGTCGTCTCCCGATGCCCCTTCCATGGTTTCGTAGCCCTGGTCGATGATCATCGAAATCGCCTGATCGTGGGGCGGGTCGATTTCCTTACCCAGCGCATTGTGGGAATACCATGTCCATTTCGGGCAGCGCGATATGCCCACAGCGTCAACGCCGAGAAAATAGCTGGTCGCCTTGATCAACCGGGCATAATTTTCCGGCTCAGGCGTGACAGCATCAGGTGCAGGTTCACCGCTTTGCAATAAGACAAATGAACCCAGCGCCCGTCGTTGCGCCATAGAGGGCGCCGCCTTGCGGGCATAATAGCCACCGGTGGCGTTGTCCTGATTGGCCTTGCCCATATCGCCAAACTGGGCGCGGGCAAACATATCTGCACGTTTTGGCACCCGGGCAACACGCTCTTCATCGATGTAGGTGGTTGGTGTTTCAACCCGTTTGAGCCTTTCAAAAGGATGGGCGCCATCGACAAATCGCCGCTTGGCATAAAGCTCCCGGTTAAACGCGTTTTTGGCAAAACCCTTGCCAAATTTCCAGGCCAGTCCATGGGTGTGGGATTTCGGTTGATCCGCCAACGCAACCAATGGTTTGTCGACTGCCAGTTGCAAGGTGGTCGTCACCACCGCAACCCCGAAACGGTCGCCAACATAAGGATTAACCAGCACCTGTCCTTCAAGGCTGGCCAGTCCGCTGGCGATGGTCAGTTGGTTGAGATCAACGTCAGACGTGGTGCCCGAATGCGCCCGCGCGTCATAGCCCAGCAGTCGAATATAATTGGCGATGACGGTTGCGGTTTCTGTTGCTCTCAAACAGGCACGCGCCTGCTGGGCATTTTCTATCCAGCCGCAGCCTTCTTCATCGGAGTGCGGGTCGCGCGGAAATTCATACAAAAATACCAGCGCGTGGGTATGGTGATCCATCGTCGCAGGCGGCGCGTTCATGCTTTCTTTCAAATCAGCCATGATCATGTCGATGCCGGCTGCAAGCGTTGTCGTTTGTTTGGTGCGCAGATCTTCAGCCAGACGGTCGATATCCGGGTTGCGATACGGTGTTTTCAACAGGGCTGATTGGGGAATTTCACAGGCCGCGACCATAGTGGAATCGCTGAAATAGCCGAAACCCTTCAGATGGTTCACCCGTTCTTGTGGATCGGCTGGAAGGCCGGACTTTGCCTTATTGACCAGACCGTCGCGAATGGCATCCATCATCGCCTGATATTCACCCATGGCATTGACAATGCTTTGCGGCGCGTCGGGACGACGAAAGCTGATCTGCTCGTATGGGGGAACTTGATCTAACGGAGCAACGTCTCTGCGAGACAGTCTTTCCAGAGGATATGGTCCAAGATGGACCGGACGATCCTTGTCAGAAAATAACCGCATATGGTAACTACCCAGCTACCCCAACCTGATGCTTTTATAGACGGCCCATCAGAC
>JAALLE010000020.1 GCA_011087605.1 Hyphomicrobiales bacterium | reverse complement strand
GTCTGATGGGCCGTCTATAAAAGCATCAGGTTGGGGTAGCTGGGTAGTTACGGTTGAATTGCTGTTCCTCGACTTTTGCGCCACCGCCAACGGCTTCCAGTTCCAGAGCCTCGATGATCAACGGCTTTTCAAAGACAAATCCGAACTGTTTCCTGTGAGCGTCGGCAAAGCTTTGGCGCATCGCCGCTTCGCTGTCACGCGGTACTGCAATTGCCGTGTCTGTGCCGTCATAGCGCAAATGGACGCGTGAAAATGTCGTGATATCTGAATCACTTACACCCTGTCCTTCAACTTCTGTACGGGCGGCTTCTTCAAGTTTTGATTCAAGCGCAGTTAAAGTATTGATTCCACTTTCATCGAGCGGCTGAATCAACGCCTGTGAGCGGTTGGCACGGATGTCGGCAAGCCCCATTCCATAAGCTGAAAGAATTCCGGAAAACGGATGCACGACCACCGTTTCCATGCCCAGATTATCAGCTACCGCACAAGCGTGCTGCCCGCCCGCGCCACCAAAACATGTCAGGGCATATTCGGTTACGTCATAGCCCCGCTGCACCGATATTTTCTTGATCGCATTGGCCATGTTTTCAACGGCAATGCGCAAGAATCCGTCGGCGATTTCTTCGGCGCTCTGCCCCTTGCCAATCTCATCTGCGAGATCTGCAAATTTTTCCTTGACCGCTTGGATGTCCAGCGGCTGGTCCTGGTTGGGTCCGAAAATAGCTGGAAAATTTTCCGCCTTTAACTTGCCGACCATCACATTGGCGTCGGTAACCGTCAGCGGACCGCCGCGACGATAGCTGGCCGGGCCGGGATTGGCCCCAGCAGATTCGGGGCCAACCCGAAACCGACCGGCTTCGTAAAACAGGATTGATCCACCTCCGGCAGCAACGGTGTGAATGCGCATCATCGGTGCCCGCATGCGCACGCCAGCGACTTCAGTTTCAAATGCCCGCTCATACTCACCGTCAAAATGGGAAACGTCGGTCGACGTGCCGCCCATATCGAAGCCGATGACTTTGTGATGTCCGGCAAGGGCGGAGGTTTCCACTGCGCCAACCACTCCGCCCGCCGGGCCGGATAAAATGGCGTCCTTGCCAGCAAACAGGTTTGCTGCTGTCAGGCCACCCGAAGACTGCATGAACATCAGGCGCGGCTGGTCGTCATCGGAATCATCATCCACACCAAGTTCGGAACTCACCTGATCGACATAACGGCTCAGGATCGGCGACAGATATGCGTCGACAACGGTGGTGTCGCCTCGGCCGACAAGTTTTGCCAGCGCAGAAACTTCGTGGCTTACCGAAACCTGCCCAAATCCCATTTCGCGGGCGATTTTTGCCGCCTGCTGTTCGTGTTCCGGATATTTCCAGGCATGCAGGAAGGCGATGGCGATGGCGTCTATGCCGCTCGACTTGGCGGCCTCCAGCGCCATGCGGATTGCTGCCAGATCGGCTTCCCGTTCCACGGTGCCATCTGCAAGGACCCGTTCGTCAATTTCGTAAACGTCGCGATAAAGCTGTTCGGGCTTGATGATTTCCTTGGCAAAAATATCGGGCCGCGCCTGATAGCCGATTCGCAAACTGTCACCGAAACCTGTGGTGATTAACAGGGCCGTTGGGTCGCCTTTGCGTTCCAACAGGGCATTCGTGGCCACTGTTGTCCCCATTTTCACCGCGCCGACCTGACTGGATGGAATTGGATCATCTGACTTGAGGCCCAGCAGCATGCGAATGCCTTCAATTGCTGCATCTTTGTAGGATTCGGGGTTCTCAGACAGTAACTTATATGGATGCAATGATCCGTTGGGTGCGCGACCCACCAAATCCGTGAATGTGCCGCCACGATCAATCCAAAAGTCCCATTTTGCTGACATCGGTCTACCCATTGGTGAAAATCTTCTCTGGACAACATCAACGATTTATCGATAAAATGTCAATGAATAAATCAGGAGCAGTCACTTGACCATCAAATCAGCGACCGACAACTCGGATATCGGTCCCATCGTTTCCTCATCCCATCTGGCAAGCGGGCCCATGCCGTCGCTGTCTGAAATGGAATATGCGCTGACGGTGGCCAATCACGCGTTTTCGCGTTGGATGGTGAGGTGTATGAGTGCCTCCGGCCTGTCAGGGCTGACGCCGCTGGAGGTGCAGGTTTTGCACTCGACCAATCACCGGGACCGCGAAAAGACATTGGGTGATTTATGCACCATGCTCAATATCGAGGACACGCATGTGGTCAGCTATGCGATCAAGAAACTGGTCAGTTTGGAGCTGGTGGTCGCGGGCAAGCGCGGCAAGGAAAAAACCGTCAAGATCAGTTCTACAGGCGCGCTGGCCTGCGAAAAATACAAGGAGGTGCGTGAAGCGCTCCTGATATCCAGCATTGCCGCTATGGGGCTGGAGGAAGCGGAAGTCAGCCAGATTGCCAAAATGTTGCGGGCTCTGAGCAGCCAATACGATCAGGCAGCACGAGGGGCGGCGAGCCTGTAGGGCATCCGTTTCAGCCCAGTTGTTTGCAATGCATCAACACGACAAATTTTGCGTGACTGACGAAGTATCCGAGCGTAGCCTTTGGTCAAATTTTTCAATGCGCGGAATTCATGATGTCCCAAGCCCCGACAGATAGCTTGCAAGAAATCGGTCAGTTTGCCGAAGACCTGACTGCCATTCGACGCGATATTCATCAGCATCCTGAATTGGGCCTGCAGGAAGATCGCACTTCGCAACTGGTCGCCCATGAGCTGGAGAAACTCGGACTGGAGGTTCATCGACAGGTAGGAGTGACCGGAATTGTTGGCGTACTTAATGGTACGGTAGACGGAAAAACAGTTGGATTGCGGGCCGATATGGATGCCTTGCCAATGCAGGAAAAGACCAATCTTACCTATGCTTCGAAGAATTCAGGGCTGATGCATGCCTGCGGTCATGATGCCCATACAACAATGTTGTTGGGCGCGGCGCGTTATCTTGCTGCAAGAAAGAATGAATGCGGAAAGGTCATCTTTATTTTTCAACCCGCCGAAGAGGGACTTGGCGGCGCGCGGGCGATGATTGCAGATGGCCTGTTTGATCGTTTCCCCTGCGATGAAATTTACGCCATTCACAATGATCCAAGCGGGGTGTTGGGCGAAGTCAAAGTGAATACGGGTACAGCCTATGCAGGTGCGGATTTCTTCGATGTGCGGATCACCGGGACTGGCGCTCACGGGGCTTATCCCCATGAAGGTTCCGACGTTATTGCGGCGGCGTCGGCATTGCAGGATGGTTTTAACACGATTGTCAGCCGGTCGGTTGCTGCCCATCAACAGGTCGTCCTGTCGGTCACCAAAATATCATCCGGAACGGCGTATAATGTGATGCCAGATGAAGCGGAACTTGGCGGGACAACGCGATTCTTGAGTGAAGATGTGGGCGCGGAACTGCGTAATAAAATGCGTGCGATGGGGGAGGGCGTGGCCAGAATGTACGGGGTTGAGGTGGTCATCACCTTTGATCAGGTCTTCGGTGTGTTGAAAAATGACGCCAATTGCGCCGACGTGGTCCACACAATTGCAAATCAATTGGTTGGGCAAGAACGAAGTCACAAAATCACCCGCGCGGATATGGGTAGTGAAGACTTTGCCGACATGCTGAAAATTGTGCCGGGCGCTTATTTCACCCTGGGGCATGGGGAAACCGTGCCGCTGCACAACCCGGGATTTTTGATTGATGATGCGATGCTGCCAATTGGTGCGGCATTTTACAGCGAGATTGCGCTCAAACGATCGCAATGCTGATCGGATATACCGTCTGGCCGGCAAATCAATCGAGTTTTTCAAACCAGTCGATTGCCATTTCAGCCCAACCTTTGGGTACCCCGTGACCCCCGGTGTGAAGGGCAAATTCCAGTGCCGATCCCTCGACACATCGGGTCCATTTTCGACGCCAGAACTTTCCCGCCGTATTGAACTTGTTGGCGCGCAATTGGGCGCACCCATTGACCTTGCGCATAATGCGCAGACCCTCAAAAACATCTCCCTGATAGATACGCCCACCACCAAGCGGTCTGCCCTCCAGCGGTACGGTGCCATCACGCCAACCGTGGGTATGGAGCAGCTTTATTGGAGATTTGCAGTCTGTACTTGCCGGGTGAGGGCGCCAGAAAGCCCCGGCGACTGGCGCAAAAGCTCGCCCCAGGTCCGGATCCTGGCAAGCAAGATACCAGGCTAAGGAACCGCCGACCGAAAACCCACTGACCAAAATTTTGTCTCGGTTGATGTTGTGGTTGCGCGCCGCGTCTTCGAGAATTTGGTGGGCAAATGCCAGTTCGTCTCGCCGCTTTTCGCGAAACGGTAGAAACGACCAACCCGGCCCAAATCGGCTGTTCGGACGTCTCAACCCGCTGGGCGCGATAATCGCATAACCGCGCTCGGTGAAAGTCTTCAGCATGCCCTTGTTGCGCATGGCTTTTGGCCCCGAACTACCGGCGCCGTGAAAATAGAGCAGGGCAGGGACGGGTTTTGCCTCATCGCTAACTTCGGGCAAATGCAGCGCGTAATGTCCCAACTGTATCTCGCAGGACAAATAGGCCGTGCTCTTATATTCATCTGGCTGGCACTCGGCCAGGACAGAGGTTGGCAAGGCGAAGCAAATAACACTGATCAACGCAGCTGCAAGACGTAACTTCCATGTCATTGGCAAAGGTTCCGGTCAGGGCGATGACTGATTCTTGCCTTGTTGTTGCTTCAATGCCCAATCAAATTCGGTTCATAAGACAATTTGGAACAATCTCGTGACACTTCCACCAATGATCAAGGCCATTCTCGCCAGCCTGTTTGTCTGGGGCGCCGTGGCGTTCGCAGCGATGGTGGCGCAGGCGGCGCAGGCGGCGCAGGCTGGCGTCGCCGTGCCCAAACTTGTTGGATCGGAATGGGGGCCTCATTCCGGTTCAAGCCAATTCATTCAGTTTCAAACCGGTGGTCGTATCGTCGGATCTGGCGGGTGCAACCGGTTTTTTGGCAGCTATGTGCAAACCGGTGCTGAATTGAAGATCGGTCGGCTCGGTGCAACCAAGATGATGTGCGAACAACAGGTGATGGCGCAGGAAAATGCACTATTTAACGTACTGTCACGCGTGCATGGATTTCAGCGCCAGGGCCATAAATTGGTGCTTTTTGACGCGTTGGGAGCCGAAATCGCCAAGTTTCAACAACGCGACTGGGATTAGCGACGAAGTGGCATCATGTATTAAATAGCTGCCGCAGGTTCTTCTCTCCGGTAGCAGAGAATTTGACTGCACGGGATCCTTGCACGCGCTTTGCCCAGTTCAGCTCATAAAACCGATCCAACAAGGCTGTTCCAAGTGACCCGGCGAGATGAGAGCGCCGGGAACTCCAGTCCAGACAAGACTTGCACATCGGGCGGCGGTTGCTGGACAGCAACTGCAGGTCGATGCCAAACCTGTCGACGAAGCCTTCGCCCTTGCTGGTCAGCTCAACTTCTTCGTCCCGCTCAACCAGATACTGACTGGCCAGCAGGCTGTCATAGAGCGTGACTCCCAGTTCACCGGCAAGGTGGTTGTAACAAACGCGGGCTTTTCTCAGAGCTTCGTCTTTTGGACCCGGCTGGGTGCGCAACATGCCGCGCTTTTCCGCAAGCCCCATCATTGATTCCAGGACGTCGCCAACATCGGCATCACTCAGCCCAAAATAACGATGCCGCCCCTGCTTGCGTTGGCGAATCAATCCGCCACTTTCCAGCTTTTTCAGATGCGAACTTGTGGTCTGTACCGTGACCCCGGCCTCTGACGCCAGTTCAGTGGCCGTCAAAGCCTTGCCGCTCATCAGGGCTGTCAAAATATTGGCCCGGGCCGGATCGCCGATCAGCGATCCCAAAAGGGCAGTGTCTGGTCCTTCTTTCATAGTTCGATCTTAGTCGAACCATTGTTGATTTGCAATAGGGCATAGTTCGATAGCGCTCGAGTTGTGATTGTTACAATTGCCGTGCGTGGTTCACCAAAAAGGAATAAAACCCATGATTACCTGTTTCATTACCTATCAAATCGATCCCACCAAAAAGCAGCAGTTTGAGCAATATGCCCGCAATTGGGGGGAGGCCATCCCGCGTTGCGGGGCAGATCTGATTGGCTATTTTGCACCCCATGAAGGGTCAAGCACTCTGGCCTATGGCGTCTACAATATCGAGAGTCTGGCTGCTTATGAGCAGTATCGGGCGCGGCTGATGGCAGACCCGCTGGGGCAGGAAAACTATCAATTTGCGCAAAAGGAAAAGTTTTTGTTGCGGGAAGAGCGCGTTTTTTTGAAACTGGCTTCTTTGCCCCACGGTGCCAGGTGAGACCATGATCGCTATTATTTTTGAAGTTTATCCCCGTGATGGGGAAAAGGAAAACTATCTGGAAATCGCTGCGGGGTTGAAACCGCAATTGGAGAAAATCGATGGCTTCATTTCGGTTGAACGGTTCCAAAGCCTGACGGACCCGAAAAAAATGCTGTCGCTGTCGTTCTTTGAGAGTGAAGAAGCAGTTGCCAACTGGCGCAATCTGGCCAGTCATCGTGATGGTCAGGAAAAAGGCCGGCAGGGCGTATTTGACGATTATCGTCTGCGGGTGGCCGGTGTCATTCGCGACTATGGCCTGTTTGACCGGGATCAGGCACCGCAAGATAGTCAACAGGTCCACGGTTCGTGATTGACCAGGCTCGTCGCCCTGCAAATACTGAATATATGCTTCTGGCCCTTCTGGCCTTGCTATGGGGGTCGTCCTATCTGTTTATCAAGATTGCTGTTGCCGAAATCCCTCCGCTTTCCCTGATGGCGCTTCGGGTCACAATCGCCGGAATATTCTTGATTGTGGTACTGAACTGGCGGCGGGAACGGTTGCCGCGCGATGGTAAAACCTGGCGGATGTTGCTGGTGCAATCATTTCTCACCGGCATCGGTGCCTGGACCGTGCTGGCCTGGGGACAACAATATGTCGATAGCGGTCTGGCCAGCGTGTTGAATTCGACTTCGCCGATTTTTGTTTTCCTGTTCACCTATTTGATCACCCGTCATGAAGCGACAAGTGGCTTGAAACTGTTTGGTGCCTTGCTTGGTCTGTTGGGTGTTGTGCTGATTGTCGGGGTTGATGCGCTGGCCGGTCTGGGCCAGCAGGTTGTGGGTCAGTTGGCGGCAATTTGTGGCGCGGTTTTGTACGCCTGTGCGGCCATTTACGGCAAACGTCTTGCGCATCTTTCGGCTACGGCAATCGCCACAGGCACGATGATCTGGGCGGTGATTATTCTGGTTCCTGCCAGTTTGATAGTGGAAAGACCCTGGACCCTGTCCCCCTCTGCTTCGGCTCTGATGTCGGCCTTTATTCTGGCGATTTTCTGCACCGGATGCGCCCTGTTGATATATTTCAGGTTGCTGAAAACACTTGGTTCGCTGGGTGTTGCCAGTCAGGCTTATCTGCGCGCCGGGGTTGGGGTATTGCTTGGCATGGTATTTTTGGGCGAAAAGATCACACCTGTCATGGCGGCAGGATTATTGGCCGCCATCATCGGCGTTGCCGCCATCAACATGCCGACAAAAACCAAACAGCAATAATTGTGACAATTGGAATTGGAAACTGAACGATGCACTATACTCAACTTGGACATACCGGCCTGACCGTATCGCGACTGTGTTTTGGCTGCATGTCCTTTGGTACGCCGGGAGGTCCGACGCACCCCTGGGTTTTGCCTGAAAGTGAAGCTGGACCATTCTTCAAGCTGGCAGTGGAGCAAGGCATCAATTTTTTCGACACTGCGGATCACTATAATTACGGCGACAGCGAAGAAATTACTGGGCGCATGCTGAAGAAATTCGCTCGTCGTGAAGAGATAGTCGTGGCGACAAAGTTGGGGCTTAAAATGGGGGACGGGCCCAATATGCAGGGCCTTTCGCGAAAGCATATTATCGAAAGCGTGGACGCCTCGCTGAAACGGTTGCAGATGGATCATGTCGATCTGCTTTACGTCCATCGCCTGGACCCCCTGACGCCGTTTGAAGAAATGCTCGAGGCGCTCGATATTGTTGTGCGTGCCGGCAAAGTTATCTATCCGGCAGCGTCGTCCATGTATGCCTGGCAGTTTGCCAAATTGCGCGAAATGCAAATATCTGCCGGTTTCGTACCGTTTGCTGCGATGCAAAATTTTTACAACCTCGCCTATCGTGAAGAAGAACGAGAAATGATGGCTTATTGTCATTCAGAAGGTGTTGCAGTTGTCCCTTGGAGCCCAATTGCCAGGGGGTTTTTGGCTGGTAACAAGCCAAAACTGGGGGTGGCCACCAACCGCGCGCAGACCGACAAAATGGGCAAATTGTTTGGCTCAAAACAGGATTATGCGGTTCTGGACCGGGTTAAAAAAATCGCTGACGAAACCGGGCATAGTGCGGCCCAAATCGCCTATGCGTGGGTTCTTTCAAAGCCTTATGTCACAGCACCGATTGTCGGCAGCACCAAAATTGCCCAGTTGGAAGAGGCGATTTCTGCGCTTGACGTGACTTTGACAGCGGGGCAGGTCAAACGTTTGGAGGCGGTTTATAAACCGCGTGAAGTAATGGGACATTCATGACCATCCACGACGCCAACAAGGCCGCTTTTCAGTCCTACCGACAAGCCCTCTACGATTTCGATATCGACGCACTGAAAGCGGTGACCACCGACTTATTTATCACGGATGCCACAGTTCATCTGGCGCATCCGTTTGAAACCCTTGATGGTCCCGAGGGGCTGATAAACGACGCCCTGTTGCCGCTGCAAAGGGCGATGCCCGATCTGGAGCGCCGCGACACGCTGGTGATGGCGGGTAGATCGCCGCTGGGAACCGACTGGGTCGGCTGCTGTGGCTATTATACCGGTACTTTCGACAAGCCGTTTTTGGATATTCCGCCAAGCGGTCATCAGGCTTCGCTGCGGTTTCACGAATTTTATCGGTTTGAAGATGGCAAGGTCACCGAATTTCAGGCGCTGTGGGATATCCCCGAACTGATGATGCAGGCCGGTGCCTGGCCGATGGCACCGTCACTGGGGCGGGAATGGCACGTGCCGGGACCGGCAACCCAGGACGGGCTTTCAATCGGCCCCCATGATGAAGCGAGGTCCCACGCCAGTTGGCAACTGGTTTCCAACATGCTGGCCGGTCTTGGCAATTTTTCTGAAGGCGGTGTCGAAGCTATGGGACTGGAAAAATTCTGGCATCCCAAATTCTCCTGGTATGGTCCGGCAGGAATAGGTACGGCGCGGGGAATAGAGGGGTTCCGCAATTGGCATCAGATACCGTTTTTAAGCGGTATGCCGGATCGGGTTGGGACGTTAGGCAAGGGCAATCTGTTTGGCGATGGTGATTTCGTCGGTTTTACGGCGTGGCCAGGCATGCATATGACGCTGGATGGCGATGGGTTTTTGGGCATTCCACCGGTCAATAAACGCATTACCATGCGCAGTCTTGATTTTTGGCGCTGTGAAAACGGCCTTATTCGTGAAAACTGGGTGTTGGTAGACCTCTTGGACGTCTATCATCAAATTGGTGTTGATGTGCTGGCCCGGATGCGGGAATTCAACAAGGCGCGGCGTTAGGCCTGACTGGTGCTAGCCGAGTTTTTGGGCCGTGATGTACCAGGCCTGAACGCCTTCATTGACCATATAGTCCAATTTGCTCTGTTCCAGTACGCGCCAGACGGCATTTTGGGCATGCGCTTCTATGGCTTCGTCAAAGTGCGCCTCATCCCACACCCCTTCATTGACGGTAAAACAGATCAACCCGCCCGGTTTGGCGATGCGGATCAGTTCGTCAAATCCTTCCGGGCCAAGATGTCCATGGGTGAACACGCCAACGCAGAGCACCGCATCATAAGTGCTTTCATCTGCGGCCAATTGTTCGCCCGGATTTAGGTCCAGCAGCTTACGATAGCCGCGTGTTTTGGCGTGGGCCATCATTTCTGCCGATATGTCGGTACCGTCATAATGTTTGAATCCGGCGCGCTGCAGGTGCAGACCAACAAGACCTGTCCCGCACCCCACATCCATGATCTGCGCTTCTGAGTCGCCACAATGCCGGGTCAACATGGCAACCGTCGTTGGCTGCGAAACGGTGCCAAGCTTGTTGTCATTATCATCATCATAGGCGTCGGCCCAGTCGGCATAGACGGACTTCAGCTGACCGGTGACGTCGCTGTCATGTGAATCGTCAAAATGATGATATTTTTCAATTCCATGTATTTTGGAATCTTTTTGACTATTCATCGCGCCACCTGTGCCTTTCGTCCAACCAGAACAATTACCAACACGGCTCCGGCAAAAGCCAGCGTTTCCAGTGAGATATGTTCACCAACCACGACAGCCGCAATGCCCAGCGTGATAAATGTCTGCAACAATTGCAACTGGCCGACTTTGGCGATCCCACCGAGTTGCAATCCTGTGTTCCAGGCGAAGAACCCCAAAAACATTGAACACAGCGAGACATAGGCGAATGCCCACATTTGTGGAGTGGGTGCGTGCAAATATTCAAATTGCCAAAAGAACCATGTGCCAATGACCGAGATTGGTAAAAGCAGGATCAAAGCCCAGCTGATAACTTCCCAGCCCGGCATGTGGCGGCTGAGCTTTCCAGATACCACGTAACCGGCAGATGCAATTATGCCTGCCACCAGCAGCCACAAATCGCCGATCACAAATCCAAAACCGCTGTCGCGGAAGGTAAATATGAGGATCAACACCGCACCAAGTATGCCGCAAAGCCAGAACAGGGGGGAGGGGCGTTCGCCTGCAAGCAGGGTTGCGAATACCGCCGTCGCCAAGGGCAGAATGCCCAACACAACTCCCCCATGGGATGCGGGAACCGTATACATGGCCAGCGTCATGAAACCGGGAAACCCAAATACCAGCGTCAGCCCGGCAAACAGCAGCGCTCCCAGATGTTGGCGGGGAAATTTTTTCCCCATCGCAACAATGCAGATAATGGCCGCGAGCCCGGCAATAACGGCCCGGCCAAAGGTCAAGAATCCTGCGTCGAAACTAACCACCGCAATGCGGGTCGCAGGCAGAGTTCCCGCGAAAATCACCACGCCGATCAACCCGAGAATGAGACCCAATAAGGCGCTTTTGGATTGGCTGGAGGGAGAATTGGTTTGCATCACCCCTCTTAGAGTCTGATTGCCTCATCGTCGACAAATTTATGTGACAAACATAACGCTAATTTCACTCGCTTCATCTTCCTCAAATCATTAGAATGCTGCCATGTCCATTTGGTCCGACATTGGAAACTATCTGAAGACTGTTGCCAGCGATGCTGTCTGCACGGTTCTGGACGGGGTGCGCGCTGCATTTGCTGAAAATCGCGAAAAGCGGCGGCGGGTGACGTTCTCCATCGCGCTGATCGCTCTGGCTGCAAAAATGGCCAAGGCGGACGGGGTGGTGACACAGGCGGAGGTGCAGGCCTTTCGGCAGGTATTCAAAGTTCCGCCGGAGGAGTTCGATAACGTTTCAAGACTGTTTAATCTGGCCAAGCAGGATGTGGCGGGCTTCGATGCCTACAGCGCCCAGGTGCGTTCGCTGTTTCCCGGCGATGATCCGACCGATGACGAGGTTTTGCAGGATGTGTTGGATGCCTTGTTTCACATCGCCAAAGCAGACGGACTGATCCATCAAAACGAGATTTTGTTTCTCGACGAAGTGGCTTACCTGCTGGGGTTTGAGGCAATGGCCTATGAACGCATCAAAATGCGCCACATGCATCCAAGCGATGCAAACCCCTATACAATTCTTGATGCCGATCCAGAATGGGATTTTCCAAGGCTCAAATCACATTACCGAAAACGGGTGGCTGAAAGCCATCCTGACAGATTGATCGCCCGCGGTGTGCCATCGGAATTTGTCGTCATTGCCACCGAACGGCTGGCCGCACTGAATGCTGCATGGGAAGCTATTGAAGCAATCCATGCACCGCGCCGTCCGGCCATCGTCTCTTGAGTTTTGCCGCCGATTCCAGCTGTGTTGATCTGGTCAATCCCGCCGTTAACTTCGGCGATCGCAAACCGGGCCTGAACCGCGATAATTCTTCGCCGGACATTTTGCTGTTGCATTATACCGGCATGGCAGATGATGCTCGGGGGAGCGGTGCGCTTAAATGGCTGTGCTGTGAGGAGAGCGGGGTATCCTGTCATTATTTCATCCGTGAAGACGGTGAAATAGTTCAATTGGTGCGCGAACAGGACCGGGCCTATCACGCCGGTGTCGGCTCATGGAAAGGTGACCCGGATACAAATTCCAGGTCCATTGGCATTGAAATCGTCAACGGTGGACATCCTGCCGGCCTGCCCGATTTTCCGCAGGTTCAAATGCAGGCTGTGGCTCGTTTGAGCCGCGATATTATTCAACGTCGCCACATTTCACCCTGTTTTGTCCTGGCCCATTCAGATATTGCGCCAGGGCGAAAAATCGATCCCGGAGAAAAATTTAACTGGGGCTGGCTGGCGCGGCATGGTGTTGGACATTGGGTTAATCCGGCGCCTGTCCGGTCTGGCCGGTTTTTTCAGCGCGGTGATACGGGAGAACCGGTCGAGGCGCTGCAGTCAATGTTGGCATTATATGGGTACGGCGTTGAAATATCTGGATCATTTGATGATCAGACCCATATCGTCGTGGAGGCCTTTCAACGTCATTTCAGACCGGAACAAGTGGATGGTGTTGCCGACATTTCGACAATTGAGACTCTCCACCAGTTGTTGAAATCATTGCCCGCAGGCTAAAAATTTTTGTGCCAAAACCTGACCGGATTGAAAATTTGTCACAACAATGTGACAAATGTGGCGGCTCTGCCTTAATTCTGTACGTTTTGGATGGTCAAGGCATAGGGATGAGCGGGTGGCAATGTAATTTTGCCTTCCCTGGGGTCGTTAGAAGAATTTAAAAAAGGCATCCGGATGCAGTTTCTCCGCCTGATATTTGTTGTGTCGATTGTGCCATTTGCACTTTCAGCATGTCAGAACTCTCAAACTGCGACCAATGTTTACGGCGGCAACAATTTTGATCAGCCCCTCAAAACTCCGGTTACTCTGAAGACGCTGGTGGCTTCCAATGAAGCTTCCCGTTCAACCCAGCCAACGGTTGAGGCGAAAGTAACTGATGTCGATGCGGCTGAAACCCAGGTGGCGCTGAAGCCAAAGGAAGAGCCGAAAAATTCGGTAGCCGTGGCGAAGCTTGAGGAAGTGGCGGCTGCGACGACAACTGCGGCGACGGCGGCGACAGTGGCGACGGTGAAAGCGGCGAAAGTGGCGAAAGCTCCCACCCACAAGGACCTGACGTCCAAGCAACTGGTTGTCGAAAATCGCCAGATGTTCGCCCCAATTATCGCCAAACATGCCAAAGCCAACGGCGTGCCGCTGAAACTGGCCCTGGCAGTGGTTGAGGTTGAATCAAATTATAAGCCGGCTGCCCGTGGCCGGGCCGGTGAAATTGGCTTGATGCAATTGCTGCCCAGAACCGCTCGATATATTGGCTATGAAGGCAAGATGAAGCATCTGTATCACCCGGATATCAATATTCGCTACGGAATGAAATATCTTGGCAAAGCCTACAAATTGGGCGGCGGATCAACCTGCGGTGCCATTTTGAAATATAATGCCGGCCACGCTGCCAAGCGAATGAACAAGATTAGCCGTCATTATTGCAACCGCGTTCAGCGCATCATGCGCAAGACCTAGCGCTGCTGCTCAACAATCGCCTGTGTCAATTGCAAGATTTACACCGCCCCGGCGATTTTCTTTGACCCGCTGACAATTTCACGCCAAATAGTCTGACCAGCTGGCTGGATGACTGCCCTTTGCAACGTCGAAAGATGGTGAGGGGAGGAAAGTCCGGGCTCCATGGAAACACGGTGCCGGGTAACGCCCGGCGGGGGTGACCCCAGGGAAAGTGCAACAGAAAGTATACCACCTCGCAAGAGGCAAGGGTGAAAAGGTGGGGTAAGAGCCCACCGCACAGCCGGCAACGGATGTGGCAAGGTAAACCCCACCGGGAGCAAGACCGAATAGGAACACCATGTTTTGCGCAAGCAAGACCAGCCTGTTTCCAGGTGAGAGTGTTCGGGTAGGTCGCATTGAGGTGTCCAGCAATGGCTGCCCCAGAGGAATGGTCATCGCCTTCGCTCGTCGAAGTGCACAGAACCCGGCTTACAGGCCAGCTGGTAAAAATTACTCCATTCAGTGTTGTTGATGCTTCATTTTGCGCAATGGCCTGCGCAAAACGTAATCGAGTCATGGATTTAACGATTGTGGCGAGTTACGCTGCTGCCAAGGAGTAAGTCCATGGAACGCCGCCTGGTCGGAATTTTGGCCGCCGATGTCGTCGGCTACAGCAGCCTCATGGCTGACGACGAGGAAGGCACGTTGGGCCGACTTAAGGCGCATCGAGCTGACGTAATAGGCCCGGCAGTATCGGAAAATAACGGAAACATTTTCAAGCTGATGGGCGATGGTGTTCTGGCTGAATTTCCAAGCGTGGTTGATGCTGTTCGATGCGCAATGCAGATCCAACAGGAGACCGGTGCCCCGGCGATGGAATCCGATGATAATCCCACCATCCAGCTGCGTATCGGTATTAATTTGGGCGATGTCATTGTTGATGGCGACGACATTTACGGAGATGGCGTGAACATCGCTTCGCGCCTGGAAAGGATTGCAGAGGCTGGGGGAATTTGCGTGGCCGGGACGGTTGTGGATCATGTCCGCAACAAAGTTGATGTCGGCTTTGAAGACCTTGGAAAACGTCAGCTCAAGAATATTCCCAATCCTGTGCAGGTGTTTCGTCTGGACGTTGGTGCAAGTGCCAGTGCCAGTGCTGCATCTGCATTCGAAACCATGATCGGCCTTGACGTTGATATCCCAGACTATCCATCAATCGCAGTGCTTCCATTCACGATCATGAGTGCCGATCCTGAGCAGGAGTTTTTTGCAGACGGTGTTGCAGAAGATATCATCACCGCTTTATCAAAAATCAGCAGATTGATGGTGGTCGCGCGCAATTCCACGTTTACCTACAAGGGGCGGGCAGTAGACGTAAAACAGGTCAGCCGTGATCAGGGTGTCCGCTATGTGCTGGAGGGCAGCGTCCGCAAAGGTGGCGACAGGGTCCGAATTACGGCCCAGTTGATCGACGCAACCACCGGTCTGCATATCTGGGCCGAGCGCTATGATCGTACGCTGGCAGATATTTTTGACCTGCAGGACGAAATTGTCCGGGAAATCGTTATCGCTCTGGATGTAAAACTTCGCGAAGGAGAACAACACCGGGTTTGGTCCAGTGGGACAAGAAACCTGGAAGCCTGGGAATGTGTGCGCCTGGCAACCGATTCAGTTCTTGGAGGCTCATCCGACAAACAGCCTCGTGCCAAGCAACTGATCGATCGGGCAATTGAACTCGACCCCAATTATCCGACTGCCTGGGCCATGCGCGGTTGGATTTATTTCAACGAAGCCGACGTTGGTGGCGGTTTAGGTGATCATGAGAGTTTTGATAGGGCGCAGGCAAAGGCAATAGACTGTGGCCGTCGTGCCCTCGAACTCGATCCCGACTATGCTGACGCCTATGGCATGTTGGCCCTGGTCCACCTGAATGCGGGCGAATACGATAAAGCGATGGAAATGGTCGAAAAAGCCATCCTGCTTGCCCCCAATAGTGCAGAAAATTTTGGCGGTGTCGCCGGAGCCGTGATGACAAAATCGGGCAACCCGGAGCGCGGGATTGAGTTGGTAAAAAGAGGAATGCGTCTTTGCCCGTTTTATCGTCCCGGTTTTTTGAGGGGGCTTGGTGCGGCCTATCGCATGGCCAATCGGGTCGAAGAGGCGGTCGCCTGTTATCGGGAATCAATCCGGCGGGAAACCGGTTATCTCGCCGCCTATGTGAATTTGACGTCGGCGCTTGGAGAGCTTGGCAATCTTGATGAAGCCCGGGAGGCGGCCCGCGATGTGCTTCGCCAGGAACCAGAGTTTTCAATCAAGAGATATACGGCAGGATTAAGCTATCGTAATCCGGCTGATATCGAACGCATCGCAGATGGCTTACGCAACGCCGGCTTGCCCGAATAGACCGCAAGATAAATATGCATCTGCTGCGATAATCGGTTTCGATCGACCGGCAGCTCCGCTGAAATCACGGACTTCTTTTGGCTGCGCTGGTCGAAAGTCAGGGAGCCCCGGATCGAAGCCAAAACCGTTACCCGGCAATCGAATTTGGCAAGCTTTTACAATGCGGATTTATGGCCAATGTAAACGAACCCTTAACGTTATCGATTCATGTTCGGTTAACCGGTGCTGGCGAGTCGCAAGGCAGGCTTCTTCTGCGCCTTCAAAAGGGGTTTTGATCGAATAGTGCTCGGAGATTTCGCCAACCTGCGCCCAAACGGCCGATATTTTCCCGTAGCCGCCAGGCGGGACTGGAGAGCTGGGGCAAGATACAGCTCATCGAAGGAATATTTGCGTCTCATGCCAAATGCCGTGCCATCTTCACCCCACATCCCGGTCATGTTGCCGCAGGTTTTACAAGCACTCTCCCCCCTGGAAGGTGGCGTATTCATTGATGCGACATTTGGTGCAGGTGGCTATACCGGCGCAATGCTTGATGCTGGCGCGCAAGTTGTGGCAATCGACCGTGATCCCGATGCTATAGCTGCTGGTGCTGCTTTGGTGGCGATCCATGAGGGTCGGCTGACCCTGCAGCATGGCCGTTTTTCTAATCTGGATGTATTGGCCAAGGCTAGCGGGTTTGATGCCGTTGATGGTGTGGTTGCAGATATTGGCGTGTCTTCGATGCAGATCGATCAGGCAGAGCGGGGGTTTTCCTTCCAGAAAGAAGGCCCTCTCGATATGCGTATGGAACAGTCCGGCGTCAGTGCGGCTGATGTTGTAAACTCTCTCCAACGCTCTGATTTAACACGTATTATCGGCATATTGGGAGAGGAAAGGCAGGCCTCACGCATTTCTGCTGAAATTGTCGAGCAGCGTGCCAAGGCGCCATTTGAAACAACTAAACAATTGGCCGCATGCGTGGAAAAAGTTTTGAGCCGCAAGCCAAAGGACCGTATTCACCCGGCGACGCGTACGTTTCAGGCGCTGAGGATATTCGTAAATCGGGAACTTGAGGAACTGGCAGACGCGTTGCTGGCAGCGGAACGTATTTTAAAACCCGGTGGGCGATTGGTTATTGTGACCTTCCACTCATTGGAAGACAGACTGGTCAAGCGGTTCTTCAAAGACCGGGCCGAACAATCAGGTGGCTCGCGTCATCTGCCCGAAGCGCAAAATGCTCCCCTTACCTTTCAACAGGTCAAACGGGGCGCTTTGGCAGCATCGAGAGAAGAGAGTGAACAGAATCCCCGTTCAAGGTCGGCAAAATTACGCGCCGCGGTACGAACCGATGCACCGGTTGGCAGCGATGACCGTTCGGTATTTGGCCTGCCGCGATTGGCCGATGTTGTTTCTGCAGGGAGGCCGGCATGATCCGAATTACCGATGCAATCTTGCTCGGCGTTGCAGTTGCCGGTGCAATTTATACCTTCCAAATCAAACATGAGGCGGAACTTTCTGCCAAGGAATTGAGGACGCTGAAGGCTCAGATTGGCGCCCAAAAGCGAAAAATTTCTCTGTTGCAGGCCGATTGGGCGCTGGAGACGGGGCCGTCGAGGCTGGAGGCAATCGCTGCACAGTTTTCCGATCAGTTGATGCTGAAGCCGATGGAAGCCTTCCAGATAATCGACCCGTCTGAACTGCCCGACATACGCCCAAAAGTTGAGATCGACGTAGATACGCGACAAGCAGGCGAGGGTGAGGAACTAACCACAGGAGGTATCGGCGACCTCATACAGAAGGCATCGGAAAATTGATTGGCAAATGTCTCAGGGCAATCTCCGCATTGTCGAACAAGTTGAACTTTTCAGGTGGTCGCACCAGATATGAGTCGGCTGACGTGACTGTTCAGGCGCGCGACCGCATTTTTGTTGTCATGTTTGGAATCGCCGCCCTGTTCGTCATCATTCAGGGCCGGCTGATTTATTTGGGCATGAATGGCAATGAAGGGCGGACAGTGCGCCGCAATGTCGACACAGCGCTGACAGCAGCACGTCCAAAAATTCTCGATCGCAACGGCCAGATAATGGCACTCGATATCGAGGTTCAGTCGTTGTTTGCGGAGCCGAAAATCATCGAGCGACCAAACGAGATTTACGAGGCTCTTGTGACCGTTTTGCCGGAGCTCGAATACAAAAGCACCATGCGCAAGCTTAAGAGCGGGCAGGGATTTGTATGGATCAAGCGGGAGATTACACCGCGCCAACAGGCAGACATTCTGGCGCTTGGACTTCCCGGAGTGGGGTTTCGCCCCGAAAGTCAAAGATTTTATCCTGCCAGCGAAACCGCTTCCCACATTCTGGGCCACACGAATATTGACAATCAGGGCATAGCAGGAGTTGAGAAACACCTCGATGATTCCTGGTTGCGCCAGTTGCATAAATCAGGCTTTGCATTGGACAAAGAACTTGAGCCGGTAAAGCTCAGTGTGGATTTGCGGGTTCAACATTATGTTCGTGAGACGCTGGTTGAGGTGATGCGGAAATACCGGGCGATTGCAGCAGCAGGGGTCGTGCTGAATGTTCACACCGGTGAAATTGTCGCCATGTCGTCGCTGCCGGATTACAACCCTAACAAACCGGTTGATGCGCTGAAAAAAGATCGCCTGAACCGGATGTCGGCAGGGCTCTTTGAAATGGGCTCAACGTTCAAGACTTTCACAACCGCGATGGCGCTGGATAGCGGCAAGGTCAACCTTCGTGACCGGTTTGATGCGCGCAATCCAATTCGCATCGGGCGTTTTCGGATCACCGATTTTCACGGCAAAAAACGCATATTGTCGGTGCCCGAAGTGTTCATCTATTCGTCCAATATCGGCACCGCTAAAATGGCTGATGTTGTCGGCATCAAGGGACATCAGGAGTTCCTCACCCGCATGGGGCTGCTGACCAAAATGGAAGGTTTGGAACTGCCGGAAATTGCCCGGCCAACCCAGCCCAAGAAATGGAAAAAGGTCAATTCGATTACCATTTCCTACGGCCATGGCATTTCGACAACTCCCTTGCAGACGGCTGTTGCTGCCGCAGCTTTGGTCAATGGTGGCAAGCTGATACCGCCGACATTGTTTCCCCGCTCAACCGATGAAGCTGACGCGCTGGCCCGTCAGGTCCTCAACCGGCAAACCTCCGACACAATGCGCTATTTGTTGCGCCTCAATGTTGTGAAGGGCTCCGGCAGGCGCGCTGAAGTGCCCGGATATCTGGTAGGAGGTAAAACCGGAACCGCTGAAAAGGTGATCAAAGGGCGCTATTCCAACAAACATCGGTTCAATGCGTTTTTGTCCACATTCCCGGTCAATGATCCGCAATATGTTGTTTTGGTGATTGTCGATGAACCAAAACCTGAAAAGGGTCAGGTATACGCAACCGCCGGTATGAACGCCGCCCCTTCAGTCGCCAACATTATCAAGCGGTCTGCTCCGGTGTTGGGCATTCAACCTGATTTTGAAGTTCGTGATACCGCCACTTTGTCGTCGTATCGGCGATGAAATAATATTAAAGAGCGCTGCACAAATGCTGTTGAGCAAGATTTTTGGACCCGATGTCAGGCGAACAGGAGATGTCGAAATCTCCGGTCTTACGGTCGATTCCAGACAGGTGAAACCGGGCATGTTGTTTGCCGCTATGTCTGGATCAAACGTTGATGGCTCAGCTTTCGTTCCGTCCGCATTGCAGTCCGGAGCGGTTGCGCTTCTCGTTTCAAACGACGCGGATATTGGTGGCTCTACTGATGTGCCGGTGGTTCGATCTGATGATGTGCGCCGCGCCATCGCGCTGGCTGCGGCACAATTTTACGCAAGCCAACCTGAGATTATGGCGGCTGTCACCGGCACGGCCGGCAAGACGTCGGTGGCCTCATTTCTGCGCCAGATTTGGCAGCAACTGGGCTGTCAGGCTGCGATGATCGGAACAACCGGTGTATTTGCGCCGGGGCGCGAGGATTACGGATCTTTGACCACGCCCGATCCGGTGCGGTTGCACCAATTGCTTGCTGAGCTTGCTGGTGGCGATGTCACCCATTGTTCGATGGAAGCGTCGTCCCACGGACTTGATCAACGGCGGCTGGACGGGGTGAAGCTGGCAGCTGGCGGGTTCACCAATCTGGGCCGCGATCATCTCGATTATCACGCGGATATGGACGAATATCTGGCGGCAAAGCTGCGGTTGTTCGATACGCTGTTGGTATCAGACCAGTCGGCGGTGATTTTCGCTGATGATCTGTTCAGTGAGCCGGTGATTGCCGCTGCCGGTCAGCGCGGGTTGAACGTAAACACCGTTGGGCGCAAGGGTGATTATCTGTGTCTAAAGAGGTTGGAACAGCATCGCCACGCGCAAATCGCTGAAGTCGTTCATGAAGGCAGGATGTTTCGGGTTGAATTGCCATTGGCCGGGGAATTCCAGATGGCCAATGCGCTGGTTGCTGCGGGTCTGGCGATTTCAACCGGCAGCGATGCAGCGGCAGTGCTGGCGTCGCTTGAAAGTCTCAAAGGAGCGTCCGGGCGGTTGGAATTGATCGGCCAGACAGGTGACGGAGCACCTGCTTATGTGGATTATGCCCACAAGCCGGAGGCACTGGAAAATGTCCTCAAGGCACTGAAACCCTATACGACCGGCAAGCTGGTCCTTGTATTCGGCTGCGGTGGAGACCGGGATCAGGGAAAGCGCCCGATCATGGGCGAGATTGCCCATCGGCTGGCGGATCTTGTCATTGTGACCGATGATAATCCAAGAACTGAAGATGCCGCTGCCGTGCGTGCCCAGATACTTGCAGCAGTTCCAGGTGCCACCGAAATCGGTGACCGACGCGCGGCGATCAAACACGCTGTCGATCAATTGCGGGCGGGTGATTCTCTTGTCGTGGCCGGAAAAGGGCACGAAGAAGGGCAGATTGTCGGCACACAGACACTGCCGTTTTCCGATCACCAGGTTGTGTCGCAGGCGCTGGAGGCGGGCAAATGACTGACTTGCTCTGGACCAGTGAATTACTTTGCGACGTGATGCAGGCGCGGGCGATTGGCGATTTGCCAGATGGTATTAGCGGCATTTCAATTGACAGCAGGACCATAAAACCTGGCGAAGCCTATTTCGCCATCAAGGGCGATCTTCATGATGGTCATAAATTTGTCGCTTCAGCTTTTGCCAATGGCGGTGCAGTCAGTGTGGTCAGCGAAGACTGGAGTGATCGACTGACCGGAGAAACCGGCCCGTTGCTTGTGGTCGATGATGTGTTGGGTGCGCTGGAACGTCTGGGTATTGCTGCGCGAAGCCGTACCGGGGCAAAAGTGATCGCAGTAACCGGCAGTGTTGGCAAAACCACCACCAAAGAAGCGCTGAGAACAGCCCTTGCTCCGTCTGGTAAAGTTCATGCGGCCGTTGCTTCATTCAACAACCACTGGGGCGTGCCGCTGACATTGGCGCGGATGCCACAGGACACGGATTTTGCCGTGATTGAAATTGGAATGAACCACCCCGGCGAGATTACACCGTTGGTAAAAATGGCGCGTCCCGATGTGGCTATGGTGATGAATGTTGCGGCGGTACATCTTGGTGCATTTGCCAGTGTGGATGAAATTGCGCGAGCAAAAGCTGAAATTTTTCAAGGTGTTGAGCCCGGTGGTGTTGCCCTGATAAACGGCGATGATGAAAGGCTGGACCTGCTTCGAAATTGGGCTGCGGAAGCTGGTGTTGAGAACATATATACGTTTGGAGAAGCCGAAGGATGCGATGCTCACTTGTCCAAACTTGTGCTGCACGGGTCCTGTTCCTGCCTGACGGCAACCATCCTGGGAGATGATGTTGTCGTTAAAGTTGGCGCTCCGGGCCGCCACATTGCGCAAAACATCCTGGGTGTTTTGGCGGCATGTAAGCTGACCGGTGCTGATCTGGCGCGTGCTGGTCTGGCGGTGGCAGATATGAAACCGGTCAAGGGCAGGGGAGAACGGCACACGATTGGCACGGGTGAAAACCGCCTGGTGCTGATTGATGAAAGCTACAATGCCAATCCGACCAGCATGCGGGCAGCGCTGGAATTGCTGGCAAATGCTCCGATCAAGGGCAATGGCCGCCGCATTGCGGTGTTGGGCGATATGCTTGAACTCGGGCCACTGTCATCACAGTTCCATGCAGGTCTTGAAGAACCGATATTGGCGGCCGATGTCGACAAGGTGTTTCTTGCTGGCCCGGAAATGAAATCGCTGCAGGAAGCGCTGTCGCTCCGCGCCATCGCCGTCCACAAACAAACCATTGACGAACTGGCGCCCCTGGTCTGCGCCGAATTGCGCGGTGGTGATGTGGTCATGGCCAAGGCGTCTCTGGGGATGAAGTTTGCAAAATTCATAGATGCACTGATAAACGCCGACCAGAAACAGCTTAACGCGTCGTAGGCGCATCATAGGGAAATATCAGGCGGTCAATTCGCCGGACAGGAAAATATGCTTCATTATCTCGCAACCGAATTTGGAAATCAGATTCCCCTGCTCAATGTGTTTCGCTACATCACGTTTCGAACCGGTGGAGCGCTGTTTACGTCTGTGTTGATTGTCTTTCTGTTTGGGCCGCAGATCATTCGTTCGCTGCGTGGGCGGCAGAAGAAGGGGCAGCCAATCCGGGCGGACGGCCCGACCACACATTTCAAAAAAGCTGGAACACCGACGATGGGAGGCCTCATGATCCTTGTCGGTCTTGTCGGCTCAACCTTGATTTGGGCAGACTTGTCGAGTGTCTATGTCTGGACCGTGCTGCTGGTCACCCTGTCATTTGGCGGTATCGGATTTTACGACGATTATCTGAAGGTCAAGAAGGCCAGTCACGGTGGATTTTCGGGGCGTATGCGCCTGCTGCTTGAATTTATCATCGCCGGCATCGCCTGCGCGGTAATCATGATGCTCGGCGATCAGACCTCATCCGTCTCGGGTGTTGATATGTCGAGTGCGCTGACCTTCCCGTTCTTTAAAAACCTGGTCCTGCATCTGGGCTGGTTCTTCATCTTTTTCGGTGCCTTCGTGATTGTTGGGGCTGGCAACGCGGTCAATCTGACCGATGGATTGGACGGGCTGGCAATTGTGCCGGTAATGATCGCGGCAGCTTCCTTTGGCGTCATTGCCTATCTGGCGGGTAACAAAGTGTTTGCCGATTATCTGCAGATTCACTTCGTATTGGGCACAGGTGAACTGGCCATCATTTGTGGCGCAGTGATTGGCGCCGGCCTTGGATTTCTGTGGTTTAACGCTCCTCCGGCTGCGATCTTTATGGGCGATACGGGCTCTCTGGCGCTTGGCGGCATGTTGGGAACGATTGCGGTTGCTGCCAAACATGAAATCGTTTTGATGATCATTGGCGGTCTATTTGTAATGGAAGCGCTATCAGTGATCATTCAGGTGGGATCATTCAAAATGACCGGTAAGCGGGTATTCAAGATGGCACCAATCCATCATCATTTTGAGCAATTGGGCTGGACGGAGAGCCAGGTTGTGATCCGGTTCTGGATTATTTCCATCATGTTAGCACTTGCCGGACTTGCAACCCTCAAACTGCGATAACCGGCCATATGATTCCAGTTACACTTTTTGAAGGGCAAAAGGTTGCGCTGTTCGGGCTTGGCGGTTCGGGGCTGATCACCGCGCGGGCGTTGCAGGCCGGCGGGGCGAAATTGGTTGCTTTTGACGACAACCCGGCAAGCGTTGAAAAGGCGCATCAAATTGGTATTCCAACCGGTGATTTGCGCGAAATTGACTGGGGGGATTACCAGGCCCTGATATTGGCACCAGGCGTGCCTTTGACCCATCCCCAACCACATTGGTCGGTTGATCTGGCGGTTCGTGCCGGGGTGGAAGTTATCGGCGATATCGAACTGTTTTCGCGCATGATGCAAAAACAGGGGCGCAGGGCTCCGTTCGTGGCGATCACCGGAACCAATGGCAAGTCGACAACGACGGCGCTGATTGCCCATGTTCTGTCGAGTGCTGGTCGGAATGTTCAGATGGGCGGCAATATCGGCCGTGCGGTCCTCGCTCTCGACCCGCTCAGCGAAAATCCTGCCAATCAGGTTTATGTGGTGGAGTGCTCCTCCTATCAAATAGATCTCGCGCCGTCGTTGCACGCCCATGTTGGTGTCTTGTTAAACGTTACTCCGGACCATCTGGAACGCCACGGAACGTTTGAAAACTATGCGGCCATCAAGCAACGTCTGGTGGCGGCAAGCGATATTGCCGTCGTCAGCATGGATGACGATTTCTGCCGTCAGGCCGCAGAAAAAATTGAGAATGATAAAACGCCTGTGCTTCGCATTTCTGGTACCCCGGTTTCGGGCTCCGATATCGGATTTGATGGTTCGGATCTGCTTGATGAGGCGGGCGAACCGGTCATCCCCCTGTCGGGCATCGGATCACTACGTGGACAACATAATGGCCAAAATGCCGCCGCTTGCCTTGCGGTCTGCCAGTCGCTTGGCCTGTCGAATGAGGACGTATTGAACGGGTTTCGTACGTTTCCTGGTCTGGCTCATCGCATGGAGCAGGTGGGGACTGTCGGGCCTGTTCTTTTTATCAATGATTCAAAAGCCACAAATGCGGAGGCCGCCGCCCCCGCACTTTCCAGCTTCGACAAAGTTCACTGGATCGCCGGTGGGCTGGCCAAAGAGGGGGGAATCGAAACGCTTGCGCCTCACTTCTCCCGGATCGAAAAGGCCTATCTGATTGGAGAAGCCGCGGGAATGTTTGCCGCCCAGCTCGGGGATACGATTCCTTATGAAATTGCTGGCACACTGCAACAAGCCGTTAACCATGCGGCGAGCGATGCTGCGAAGGATGCTGCGAAGGATGCAGCAAAGAAAACCGAGAGTGCAGTCGTCTTGCTTTCCCCGGCGGCGGCGAGTTTCGATCAGTATGCCAATTTTGAAATTCGGGGAGACGCCTTCAAGGATGCTGTAAGCGCTTTGGAAGGTTTTAAAGGAATTGAGGACTGAGCCTATGATGTCACGTGCCAGAAAAAGCCCGGTTTCGGATTGGTGGTGGACGGTCGATAAGTATCTGCTGTCTGCGGCGCTGCTGCTGCTTGCCAGCGGTTTCCTGCTGTCGTTATCGGCAAGCCCATCGGTGACGGCGCGGCTCGGCATTCCCGACAGTTTTCACTTTGTCAAACGTCATGCGGTGTTTTTGCTGCCGGCCTTGATAATCCTGATCAGCACATCATTTTTGAATCTTAAACAGGTCAAGCGCCTGTCTTTGTTGATGCTATTGGGCACTTTCCTGGCGCTGCTGGCGCTGCCCTTGATCGGATATTCGGCCAAAGGCGCAACCCGCTGGCTGGCTGTTGGTTCGTTCCTGTTGCAGCCATCGGAATTCCTCAAACCGGTATTTGTTGTGGTAACCGCGTTCTTGTTTGCCGAAAGCACCAAGCGACCGGATATTCCCTGCAACTTGATTTCGATTATGTTGTTTGGCGCCTGCGCCGGTCTGCTGGTAACGCAGCCAGACTTTGGCCAAACCGTCCTGCTTGCGCTGATCTGGGGCACCATGTTCTTCATGGCCGGAATGCCATGGGTCTGGATTGTTCTGCTCGGCGGATTGGGCGTTTTGGGCTTTGCTGGTGCCTATTTGACGATACCCCATGTGACGGCCCGGATTGACAGATTCGTCACCGGCACCGGTGACAATTTTCAGGTTGACCGTGGACTGGAGGCCATCACCACAGGTGGTTGGTTCGGACGCGGACCGGGAGAAGGTCAGGTGAAATACGGACTGCCCGACAGTCACACCGACTTCATCTTTTCGGTGGCTGCCGAGGAATTCGGGGTCATTCTGGTAATGGCGCTGGTTGCGACATTTGCGTTCATCGTGTTGAGGGGGCTTTATCACGGGTTGCGGGAGCGCGATCGATTTGTACAACTCGCCCTGTCGGGTCTGGTGCTTATGTTCGGGTTTCAGGCGATCATAAATATTTGCGTAAATCTACGTTTGATGCCAGCCAAGGGCATGACATTGCCTTTCATCTCCTATGGTGGATCATCGATGATGGCAGTTGCGCTGGGCATGGGGCTGGTTCTGGCGCTGAGCCGCAAGCGGGCTGAAAGCTACCGACGACCTTCGGTGCATACCGTTCCGTCGGGACAGTTGGCGGTTTCTCCAACTGCGGCTTGATCTCATGAACAAGACAGTATTGCTATCAGCTGGTGGAACCGGGGGACATCTGTTTCCGGCCCAGGCCCTTGCCCAGGAGATGCAGCAACGCGGCTGGTCGGTTCATCTGGCGACCGATCCGCGCGCCAAAAAATTTGTCGACAGTTTTCCTGCTGATCAAGTGCATATCATTCCTTCTGCAACATTTGCCGGAAAAAATCCGCTGGCTTTACTGCGGACCCTGTACCGGCTGGCCAGTGGCTATTTTATGTCGCGTCGTCTTCTGGCCCGAGTCAAACCACACGCCGTGGTTGGTTTTGGTGGATATCCGACTGTGCCACCGCTGCTGGCAGCAGCTCACAAGGGACATCCGGCGATCCTACACGAGCAAAACGCTATTATGGGGCGCGCCAACCGGTTTTTGGCGTCGCGGGTTACGGCCATTGCAACCGGATTTGCGCTTGAAGGCGAACAGCATCCCGAGAGCGCCCCGGTGACGGTGACAGGAAATCCGTTACGTGACATCGCGCACCAGGCGGCTCTTCAGCCCTATGTGCCGCACACTCTGACCGGTCCGTTCAAGCTATTGGTGTTTGGTGGCAGTCAGGGTGCCCGGTTTTTTTCACAAGTTATGCCTGCCGCGCTGGCCCTGTTGGATGATCAATTGCGTAGCCGGGTGAATCTCATTCTGCAGGCCCGCCCGGAGGATGCCAATCAGGTGCGTGCCGGCTTGTCAAAGCTCAATGTGGATGCCGAAGTCAGCGACTTCTTCACTGATATGCCCGGTCGCATCGCCCAGTCCCATCTCGTTATTTGTCGGGCCGGAGCATCTTCAGTTAGCGAACTGGCGCTGATTGGATGCCCCAGCATATTGGTGCCCTTGCCTGGAGCGCTGGATGACGATCAGGGGGCCAACGCTGCCCATCTGGCAGATGCCGAAGGTGCACTTCTGGTGCGCCAAAAAGATCTAACACCGGAAAAACTGGCTAAATTGCTTTCCAGCGCCATGAAACATCCCCAAACCCTTGCAATACAGGCTGAAAACGCCAAAAAGGCGGGCGTGGCTGATGCGGCGGTAAGACTGGCTGATCTGGTTCAGGTGCACGTAGGTTAAATTCAAAGGACATCATCTATGCGGATGGCAGACGATATCGGCCTGATACATTTTATCGGCATTGGCGGGATCGGCATGAGCGCGATTGCCGAAGTGTTGCACAATCTGGGCTATCCGGTTCAGGGATCGGACCAAAATGACGGTGCCAACGTGCAACGATTGCGCGAAAAGGGCATTGAAGTTCATGTCGGTCACCGGGCTGAGAACCTTGGTTCCAGCGAGGTCGTCGTTACTTCTTCAGCCATCAAGATCGACAACCCAGAGCGGATAGAGGCCAAAGAGCGCAGTTTGCCTGTGGTCAGGCGCGCAGAAATGCTGGCCGAGCTGATGCGGTTCAAACAGTCGATAGCTGTTGGCGGAACTCACGGAAAAACCACGACCACATCGATGGTTGGTCAGTTGCTGGAAGCGGGTGGGCTGGATCCGACTATCATCAATGGCGGAATACTTAATGCCATAGGAACCAATGCCCGTATGGGGGATGGTTCGTGGATGGTGGTCGAGGCAGATGAAAGCGATGGCACTTTTTTGCGCCTGCCTGCTGATATCGTGATCGTCACCAATATCGATCCGGAACATCTGGATCATTACGGTACTTTCGATAAAGCCAAGGAAGCCTTCAAGACCTTTGTCGAAAATGTGCCGTTTTACGGGTTCGGCGTGATGTGTATCGATCACCCCGAAGTGCAGGCTCTGGTCAGCCGCATCGAAGATCGACGCATTGTTTCCTATGGCAACAATCCGCAGTCGGAATATCGTTTCAACAACGTTCAGCCGGAGGGTGCCAGTTCCAGGTTTGATGTAACTGTCCATGACCGCAAATCAGGTGAGGATTTGTTGATCGAAGATCTGGTTCTGCCGATGCCTGGAATTCATAATGTATCGAATGCAACTGCAGCGATTGCCGTGGCCCACAAGCTGGGAGCCAGCGTCGAGGACATTCGTAAGGGACTGGAAAGCTTCAAGGGGGTTCGCCGCCGGTTCACTCCCATGGGGTCGTGGAATGGAGTTGAGATATTTGACGATTATGCCCACCATCCGGTTGAAATTTCGGCTGTTTTGAAAGCCGCCCGCACGGCGGTTCGCTCCAACGGTTCTGGGCGGGTTATCGCCATCAAACAACCTCACAGATATACCAGATTGAACGATCTGTTCGACGAGTTCAGTGCTTGTTTCAATGATGCAGACACCGTGTTGGTTGCGCCGGTATATGAAGCCGGGGAAGAGCCAATCGAAAATGTAAATTCGTCGAGCCTTGCCGCCGCCATCAAATCTGGCGGCCACCGTGATGTGCGGACCATTGATTCACCGGCCGAAATTGCCCCGCTGGTCCATTCAATCGCCGAGCCGGGGGATTTTGTGTTGTTTCTCGGTGCTGGCGATATCACGGCCTGGGCTCAGGCGCTGCCGGATGAACTGGCCAGTTTCAAATGAATGGTCAGACCTTGCTGGACCGGCTTGATGTTTCGGAAATCCGCGGACGACTAACGCCGGATGCAGCCATGTCCAAAATCACCTGGTTTCAGGTTGGTGGTCCGGCAGATATTTTGTTTTCACCGGCCGATGAGGACGATCTCGCCAATTTTTTAAGGGTTCTGCCAGCTGATATTCCAGTTCTGGTGGTCGGTATCGGTTCAAACCTGCTGGTACGCGATGGTGGTATTGAAGGTGTCGTCATCCGTTTGTCGGGCAGGGGCTTTGGTCAGGTTAAAGACCTTGGTGGTAATCGTCTCTACGCAGGTGCAGCGACGCCTGACAAACGACTGGCTGCTGCCGCTTTGGAAGCGGGTCTGGGTGGATTTGAGTTTTACCATGGCATTCCCGGGGCCATAGGTGGCGCCTTGCGAATGAATGCCGGGGCGAATGGCACAGAAACAACGGATCGAGTCGTTGAAGTTCACGCGCTGGATCGCCAGGGCAATCGCCATGTACTGAGTCATGACGACATGGGATACAGCTATCGCCACTCCCAGGCGTCGAAAGACCTGATCTTTACAGGTGCCGTATTTGAGGGAGAGCCAGCTGAACGCGCCGACATTCAAAAGGCCATGGATGAAGTTCAGCATCATCGCGAAACCGTTCAGCCGATCCGCGAAAAAACCGGGGGCTCGACGTTCAAAAATCCGCTGCCCCATTCATCCTGGAAATTGATCGATGAAGCGGGTATGCGGGGCTATCGCGTCGGCGGGGCCGAGATGAGTGAAATGCACTGTAATTTCATGCTCAATACCGGCGATGCCGCGGCCCACGATCTGGAGACGCTGGGCGAGACGGTGCGCGCCAAGGTCCATGCCAATTGCGGTATCGTTCTGGAGTGGGAAATTAAGCGTCTGGGTCGATTTGAACCGCACCGCGAAGTCAAAAGCAGCGTGTGACGAATCACTTCCTAGCTACTGAAATTTCTTCAAATTCTGGCTATCGGTCACACCCTCTTCAAATTTGCCGGTGGACGTTGACTCAATTGTAAAAAATAATTTTGAAACAGTTTATGGCCGATTATTGAGTCTTTTGAATCTGTTATCGCCAATGCCTGAAATGTCGATTCAATTGCGCAGAGTTTCGTCACTCAATCGCCGCTTGAAAGCCCGAATTGCATGTGATTCTTCTAGTGCCCAATGGGGAACAGAGGAGAGGAATGCCGATGACGCATGTTGCCATGCTCATGGGAGGGTTATCGGCGGAACGGCCGGTCAGCCTGTCCAGCGGCAATTCCTGTGCTGATGCTCTGGAGGCCGAGGGTTTTCAGGTGACGCGGGTCGACGTTGACCGCAATATCTCCACAACACTGCAACAGCTGAACCCCGACGTTGTGTTCAACGGGCTGCACGGCCCCTATGGCGAAGATGGCACGATTCAGGGGGTGCTGGAATATCTGGATATTCCCTACACCCATTCCGGGGTGATGGCGTCTGCATTGGCGATGGATAAAGAGCGGGCGAAAACTGTCGTACGTCGTGTCGGGGTGGATGTTGCTGAAGCCAAGGTCATGCATCGTCTGGAAGCGGCTGAAAAACATGTGATGAAGCCACCCTATGTGGTCAAACCTGTCAACGAGGGATCGAGTTTTGGCGTGTTGATCGTTGGAGAGGACCGATCAACACCTCCGCAGGAATTATATTCCGATGAATGGCCTTACACCGATATTGTCATGGTTGAGCGATTCGTTCCCGGGCGGGAGTTGACCTGTGCGGTGATGGGAGACGTGGCGTTAGGCGTGACCGAAATCCTGCCGTTGGGGGACACATTCTACGACTATGATGCGAAATATGCCGAAGGTGGATCAAAACACGTTCTTCCGGCCGAAATTTTACCAAATGTTTACCAAAAAATACAGACACTGTCCCTGAAGGCACATCAGGCACTTGGTTGTCGCGGGGTAACCCGTTCCGACTTCCGATTGGATGATCGTGTGAACGGGACGGGTGAATTGATCTGGCTGGAGTTAAACACCCAGCCAGGGATGACGCCTACCTCTTTGTTACCGGAACTGGCTGAGCATGCCGGGCACACTTTTGGTGAATTGTTGACTTGGATGGTGGAGGACGCAAGTTGTCGTCGTTGAGCCAAATGATGGGACGCAGGATCGGTCGCAGCAATGCGGGCGGCGTTTTGGCATCTTCCGATAACTACAACCCCGTGATTTTAGCGGTGCGGTCAAGATTGCGCGCCTTCTGGCGCCGGCTCGATACAATCGCGGCTCCACGAACCGGGCCCGGCACCAGTCTGGCGCTGGGGTTCATCATTGCTGGCTGGTTCTACGGATCGGTCGTTGCAGGTACCGCGTCGACGCTGGTGTCCGGAATTGGAGCATCTGTTGGACTTCAGGCCGAAGACATTGTGCTGACCGGCCAAGTGGAAACCAGTGAACAGGATTTGATTGCTGCGCTGGGCCTGCTCGACAAGAATTCTCTTCTCGGCTTTGATGCTGCTGGCGCTCGTGAGCGGCTGATGGCATTGCCATGGGTCAAGGATGTTGCCATCCGAAAGCTCTATCCCGGAAAACTGACAGTCGCCTTGGCTGAAAAGCGTGCGGCCGCTGTCTGGCAGCACAATGATCGTCTGACGGTGGTGGAGCAATCGGGAAAGCTGATTGCCAAATTTGGCATTGCCGATCTGCTGAACAACCGATTTGCCCATTTGCCGCATCTGATCGGTGAGGGGGCCTCGCAATCGGCGAGTGAAATATTGCCGCTGGTTGCAACTCATCCAGAACTGGTGGGACGGGTCGCGTCCTACAGCCGCGTTGCCGACCGTCGCTGGGACCTGGAACTGGCCAACGGCATGATGATCAAATTGCCTGAAACGGGGATTGAACAGAGCCTCATCCAATTGGCCAAGCTGACAACCGATGATCGTTTGCTTGAGCGGCAGATCGACGTCATTGACATGCGGCTGACAGATCGGGTTGTGCTGCGCTTGCAGGAAGAAGCCGCCAAGGTCAGAGCATCACTGGTCAAGGACCGGTTGAAAGCCATGAAAAAAGTGGATCGTAAGCTGTGAGTCTGTTCAGATCCTCTTCCGAAATCTCCCGGGTTGGTCGCCTGCCGACAGGCAAGTCTGCCATTGTCTCGATTCTCGATGTTGGCAGTACAAAAATATCCTGCATGATTGCCAAGCTGCGACCGCGCACCGGTGTTGATGTTCTGCCAAATCGCTCTCATTCCATTGAAGTTCTTGGGTTCGGCTACCAACGATCCCGGGGAATGAAGTCAGGCGTTGTAGTTGACATGGATGAGGCGGAAAAAGCCCTGCGTCTGGCCGTCGATGCAGCTGAAAACTCCGCGAAAATGCCGGTAGAATCATTGATTGTTTCTGTCTCATCAGGCCGTCTGGGCAGCGAGACCTTTTCTTCAGGTATCGCCTTGAATGGCCATGAGGTCGAGCCTTCTGATATCAAATCAGTTCTGGCCGCCGGGCACAGGAATGCAGTTCGAGATCAACGCGCAATTTTGCACGCGCTGCCGATCGGTTATTCCATTGATATGGAGCATGGTATCCGTGAGCCGCTCGGCATGGTTGGTGCAGAACTGGGTGTGGATATGCACCTGGTCAGTTGCGATACTGCACCGCTGCGCAATCTTGAAAATTGCATCAACCGGTCGCATCTGCGTGTTGACGGTATGGTCGCCGCACCTTATGCGTCCGGCCTTTCGGCGCTGGTTGAAGATGAAACGCAAATGGGCTGCGCCTGTATCGATATGGGGGGTGGTACCACGACAGTGTCGATCTTCCTCAACGGTCAACTGGTATTTGCCGATGCGATTGCGGTGGGCGGCAATCACGTAACAATGGATATTGCGCGCATTCTATCGATGCGGGTCAGCGACGCAGAACGCTTGAAGGTCTTGCACGGCAAGGCCACGCCTGCTCAGGTCGACGAAAGCGAAATGATCTCTGTGCCACCCATTGGCGATGATGGTCATGTCATGCCGGATCAGGTGTCGGTGGCGCAATTGGCGCAATTTATCCGTCCGCGCATTGAAGAAACATTTGAACTGATCAGAGACCGTATCAATCGCTCGGGTTTTGCCGGCGCGGTTGGGCGGCGCATCGTATTGACAGGTGGCGCCAGCCAGCTGGTTGGGGTCAGTGAAGTGGCGACACGGGTGTTGTCAGCAAATATTCGTCTTGGACGGCCGATGGGAATATCGGGCCTGCCGAAGACAGCAAAGGGTGCGGCCTTTTCGACCGCCGCGGGCCTTTTAATCTATCCGCAGGTGGCGGGCTCGGAATATGCCGAACGTACTTCAAGAACTGCAAATCTAGTCGCTCATTCATCCGGAGGGTCTTTGTCACGCATGACCCGCTGGCTGAAGGAAAGTTTTTAAACCTTTACCCCGACGCAGATCGGGGAAAATCGAACGGGCTGCTCTCTCAAAAAAGAGAGGTGATCAGGTGGCCCAAAACAAAACGAGGAATGACCCATGACTCTCAACCTTCATAAGCCGGACATTACTGAGCTAAAACCACGCATCACCGTATTTGGTGTCGGCGGAGGCGGCGGAAACGCCGTCAACAACATGATTACATCTGGCCTGGACGGGGTCGACTTTGTCGTCGCCAATACCGATGCACAGGCGCTGACAATGTCGAAAGCCGAGCGACTCATACAGATGGGTGTGGCGGTGACCGAAGGACTGGGTGCCGGTTCGCAGCCAGAAGTTGGTGCGGCTGCTGCTCAGGAATGCATTGACGAAATCAATGATCACCTGTCGGGTACGCATATGGCATTTGTCACTGCTGGCATGGGAGGTGGCACCGGCACGGGTGCAGCACCTGTTGTGGCTCGGGCGGCGCGAGACGCGGGCATTCTCACGGTTGGCGTTGTGACCAAACCGTTTTCATTTGAAGGCAAACGTCGCATGTTGCTGGCCGAGGAAGGCATTATTGAGCTGCAGAAAAATGTCGATACTTTGATTGTTATCCCGAACCAGAACTTGTTCCGGGTCGCAAACGATAAAACGACCTTTGCCGATGCATTCTCCATGGCCGACCAGGTTTTGTATTCCGGCGTTGCCTGCATCACTGATTTGATGGTGAAAGAGGGTCTGATCAACCTTGATTTTGCCGATGTACGTTCTGTCATGCGCGAAATGGGCCGCGCTATGATGGGGACAGGTGAGGCTTCCGGTGAAGGCCGGGCAATGGCTGCTGCCGAGGCTGCCATATCCAACCCGCTGCTCGATGAGACCTCAATGGCAGGTTCGCAGGGGCTGTTGATTTCGATCACGGGTGGCCGCGATATGACATTGTTTGAAGTTGACGAAGCTGCGACTCGCATCCGCGAGGAAGTTGATCCGGATGCCAATATCATTCTTGGTGCGACCTTTGATGAAAGCCTTGAAGGTGTTATTCGGGTTTCCGTGGTGGCTACGGGCATTGATGCTGAGGTCAGTGCAGCAGCTGCGCCTAACACGCAGCTTATGAATGATGCTGCTGAACGGTTGCGTCAGTCAGCAATGGCCCGCTCTGAAGCTTCAGGAGACGAGGTGGCGGCAAGCCTGGATCATTCCGAGGCAGATGCAGTGGAAGAAGAACTGGCGATTCCGGCGGCTCCGTCATTGGAGATTGAGCGCAATCCGGGTGCAGTTCCGTTCCAGGCCGAGAATGCAGAATTTGATGACCCGATTTCGGATTCCGAGTTCCAGAGTGCTCTTGATGAACATCTGACCACTTCGGTGCTTTCATCTGATGCGGTTGCTGCTCCGGCAGCCCAGCCCGCACCAACAGCTCCGACACCAGCGGCTCGCATGCCGTCTGTTGAGGATTTCCCGGCTGTGGCTCAACAGAATTTGGCGGCACAACCGAAAGCAGCGGCGGATGAAAATGGCCCGATGGGATTGCTGAAACGACTGGCAACTGGATTGGGCGGGTCGACCCCGACACCCGAGTCGACACCGACAACAAAGCCAGCGGCTGCAACCACTGCACCTTCGCCGTCGCCGTCGCCGACTGCGCGTGAGGACAACAATCCTTATGCACCACCCAAAGATGGTAATCTGGACGTTCATGGTCGAGCAGCACCTGTTGCAAAACCAATCAGCGAAGATGATCAGCTCGACATCCCAGCATTCCTGCGCAGACAGGCATAGCTGCGATTACGGGCCGGCAACCCGGTGTGCCGATTTGGTGCACCTAATTGACCGCCGTTAACGATTTTTACAGGCCGTTGGGCATAATAAGCCCAACGGCCTTTTTTGATGAGCAAAGCCAGACGGTTAACGATCCGTTAACTTGTTAACATTCGGTAAGAAAGCGTGATTTGGATAGCCGGCTCACAAAGGGTAGGAAAGATATCAATATAGGGGAATAAGGCTCGTATTATTGAGTTCTCCGGGGAGTGACGCATCTGATGCGTCGGTTAGAAGAACTCATCGGCCACAGTTTCTGTTGTGTTGGGTGTAATAAAAGTACCGCAAAACGTATTTGCGGGATCGGGGTATAAATGGGAACGAAAGTTTCAACTAAGCAGAACACATTGGCAGATCGAATTGAATTGTCAGGTGTTGGAGTCCACAGCGGCAAACCAGTTTCCATCTCTCTCCTTCCAGCCGATGAAGATACAGGTATCGTCTTTCAGCGCAGTGATATTTCTCCGCTGGATCAGGTCGACATTTCTGCCAATATTAAATCCGTCGGTGCCACAGATCTGTGTACTGTGCTGGGTGACCCTGCCGGTGTGCATGTAAAAACCGTTGAACATCTGATGGCCGCTTTGGTTGCGCTTCACGTTGATAACGTGGTGATCGAAGTCGATAGTGCAGAAATTCCGGTAATGGACGGTTCTTCTGAAGTGTTTGTGGAAGCGATAGATCAGGTTGGACTGGTTGAGCAAAAGCGCCGCCGTCGATATTTGCGGGTCCTCAAGGAAGTTCGCTTTACCATGGGATCCAGCTGGGGCGTATTTGAGCCTCATGATACCACACGTTACGAAGTTGAAATTGACTTTGAAGAAGAAATCATTGGTCGCCAGAAATTCAGCGGCGATCTGACCCCCGATACGTTCCGCACAGAACTTTCACGTGCCCGGACGTTTGGATTTATGAAGGATGTCGAACGCTATTGGGCCGCTGGATTTGCGCTCGGATCAAGCCTCGATAATTCTGTTGTGATTTGTGACGATAACAAAATCATCAATCCAGAAGGGCTGCGTTACGAAGACGAATTTGTACGCCATAAGACACTTGATGCCGTTGGTGACCTTGCCCTTGCTGGCGGTCAGATCCTTGGCTGTTTCCGTTCATATCGCGGGGGTCACAAGCTGAACGCGATGGCGCTGGAATTTTTGCTCTCCGACCCGTCAAATTATGAGTGGACGGAAGCTGAACCTGTTGTTCGTGGTGGCGCCTGCGCAGAGCTGCGTTCTGTCGCTTCCGCAACATTCGCTGCAGACAAAAACTGATCCCTTTCGGCCTGACTTGCTCAAATTGCGTTCAAATTGGTTGTTGCGTTAAGCATTGCCTCAAAAATGAACGATTTTGCCCGCACAAGACAGACAAACGATTGTCCGATTTGCGGGATGGGGGTATTGTCCCGACAAAACTAGAGCTTGAACGGCTCTAACAGGCGTTAACTAGCGAGAAAACGAATGTTGACTGAGATACAGCCAGTGAAAACACCGGGGAAAAGTGCTGGAAAACTGGCGATTGGCCTAGCTTCCTTTGCAATCTTGTTGAGCGCGTGCGCCAAAGAGCAAGACGTTAATGCATTTATTGATCCGACTGTACCGGCGGATCAGACCTATAACGAAGCTTTGGCCAATATTGACGCTGGAAAATTCACACAGGCAAAGCGCAAGTTTAAAAAGCTTGATCGGCAGCATCCGTATTCAGAATACGCCAAGCGTTCCGGTGTGATGTCAACATTTATAGCTTACAGACAGGGCGACTATGCCGAGGCAATTGCCCAGGGCAAGCGGTTCGTTCAGCTTTATCCAGCCAATGCAGAAGCGCCATATGCGCAATATCTGGTTGGTATGTCCCACTATCGTCAGATTTCTGACGTGACCCGCGATCAGCGTTCAGCCAAAGAAACCTTTCGCGCCATGAATGTGCTGATCGAACGCTATCCCGACAGCGAATATGTCGAGGATGCAAAGCGCAAAAAACGCATCGCCAAGGATCAGCTTGCCGGTCAGGAAATGCTGGTTGGACGTTATTATCAGGAGCGCAGTGAATTTCTTGCTGCCATCAACCGATATCGTGGTGTGGTGGAGCAATTTGAAGATACCCGTCATGTGGAAGAAGCGCTGGCGCGGTTGACCGAATCCTATTTTGCGCTCGGGCTAACGTCGGATGCCCAGACTGCGGCTGCGGTTTTGGGGCACAATTTCCCCGACAGCAAGTGGTATCGCGATTCTTACGCGTTGCTGGAAAAGGGTGGTTTGCGTCCGCTGGAAAACCGTGGTTCGTGGCTTTCTCGTGCGTCTAAATTGATTTCAGGCGCCTAATCCACCGTCCAGCCAAGCGCCGTATTTGGCCAATAGGCTTCTGTGGAGCGCTCCAATGCGCAAATATCTTGGTACATACCGTAAACATACTGGTTCCTGATCGCTGCATTAGGTAATAGTCTTTGCCATAAGACTCGTTCCAATTCAGATCAAAGAGTTCCATGCTTTCAGCCCTGTCCATCCGGGATATTGTGCTCATCCGCGAGCTGGATATTGATTTTGATGGCGGTTTGGCCGTGTTGTCCGGTGAAACCGGAGCCGGAAAGTCGATATTGCTGGATGCCCTGTCGCTGGCGCTGGGGGCGCGAGGTGACGGAGATCTGGTCCGTGTTGGGCAAAAGCAGGGCCAGGTAAGCGCAATTTTTGATGTTGAGCCGAATCACGACGTTTTCGATCTGCTGGCAGAAAATGATCTGCTGGATGGTGGGGCTCGAGACGGCATTATCCTGCGCCGAAACCAAAATGCTGATGGTCGTACGAAGGCCTATGTCAATGACCGCCCGGTGAGCGTTTCCCTTCTCAAGCAGGTGGGTCACAAACTCGTTGAAATACATGGTCAGCACGAAGAGCGGGCCATGGTCGATCCTGCAGCGCATCGTGATCTGGTAGATGCCTTTGGAGGGCTGGAGAAGGAGCGGCAGGCGGTTGCGGATGCGCATCGTGATTGGCGAGAATCCGCCCGGCAATTAAAGTCACTGCAGGCCCGTGTCGAACAGGCGGCAAAGGACGCTGACTATCTGCGGTCCAGTGTGGAGGAACTGACCACATTGTCGCCTCAGGGGGGGGAGGAAGAAGAACTGGCCAGCCGTCGTCAAACGATGATGGCAGCTGAAAAGATCGCCACCGATCTCGAGGAAGCGCATCAGGTTCTGGCCGGGCAGGCGTCGCCGGTTCCGACATTGATCAGCACATTGCGCAAGCTGGAACGTAAATCGGATTCGGCCCCGGGCGTGCTCGACGCCGCGATAGAATGTTTTGGCGTTGCTGTTGATGCTCTGGCGCAGGCCGAGACTGAACTCGAGCGGGCCTTGCGATTATCAGAGTTCGATCCGCAGGAGCTGGAGAGCGCAGAGGAGCGGCTGTTTGCATTGCGGGCTGCTTCGCGTAAATACAAGGTTCCGGTGGAGCAACTGGCTGACCACGCGACAAAGCTGGCGGGTGATCTGGCCGATCTGGATGCCGGAGAAGACCGGGTGGTGGAGTTGGAGCAACAGACGCGGAAACTGCGTCAGGAGTTGAAACAGCGTGCTGCCAGCCTGACCGACGCACGACATGCTAATGGGGAAACCCTGTCGCAGCGGGTGATGCAGGAACTGCCTGCCTTGAAATTGGAAAAAGCCCGTTTCTTTGTTCAAATTGATTCAACAGATGAAGAAATCACTCCAGATGGTTGTGATAATGTCGAATTTCATGTTCAGACAAACCCCGGATCACGCCCTGGTGCGATGATGAAAGTGGCCTCGGGTGGGGAATTGTCGCGATTTCTGCTGGCATTGAAAGTTGCGCTTGCCGACCGGGGGTCAGCACCGACGTTGGTGTTTGATGAAATCGATACAGGAGCTGGTGGCGCTGTGGCCGATGCGATCGGTGGCCGTCTGGCAAACCTGTCGCGCCACGTGCAAGTTCTGTCGGTAACTCACGCACCACAGGTGGCTGCGCGGGCAGCAGCTCATTTCCTGATATCAAAGGATGGGGATCAGGCGGTTGAAACACGCATCAATGCAATTAGTGGTGATACCCGTCTTGAAGAAATTGCCCGTATGTTGTCCGGTGCGAAGGTAACTGCTGAGGCGCGTGCTGCAGCGGCCCGGTTGCTGGAAACCGGGTAACTTCAATAGAATCGATGGCAATGGACCAGGAAGTGGGTATCCTATGATCGAGGTGAAAAAGCTGACGGCTGAACAAGCCGAACTCGAACTAGAGCGCCTCGCTGCCGAAATTGCCGGACACGATGCGCGCTATCACGGTCAGGACGCACCAACCGTTTCCGATGCCGATTATGATGCACTTCGCCAGCGCAATTCAGCTATCGAAAAGCGTTTCCCGGACCTGATCAGGGATGATTCCCCGAGTTTTTCGGTTGGCTCGGTCGTGCAAAGCAAATTCGACAAGATTACCCACCCGGTGCCCATGTTGTCGCTGGACAATGCTTTTAGTGATGAAGACGTTGTCGACTTTGTTGGTCGTGTGAAGCGGTTTTTGAAATTGTCACCGGATCAGTTACTAGCCCTGACGGCGGAGCCAAAGATTGACGGTCTGTCGCTCGCGCTGCGCTATGAACAGGGTGAGCTGGTCAGTACTGCAACCCGCGGCGACGGCGCGGTCGGTGAAAATGTCACCGCCAATGCCCGTACGATTGGCGACGTTCCGCTTCAATTGAGTGGCGACAGCGTTCCAGACGTCGTTGAAGTGCGTGGGGAAGTCTATCTCGGCAAGCAGGATTTTCTGGAACTCAATGCGCGCATGGAGGCCCAAGGCAAGCCTGCCTATGTAAACCCCCGCAATACGGCGGCGGGCTCTTTGCGCCAGCTGGATTCGCGCATAACAGCCAGCCGACCTTTGAAGTTCTTCGCCTATGCCTGGGGCGAAGTCAGCGCGGTGCCGCGCAATTCCCAGATGGAGATGGTGGAGTTGTTTCAACAATGGGGATTTCAGATCAACCCGTTGATGGGCCGTTTTGATCAGGTTGAACAGTTGATTGGGCGCTATCGTTTGATCGAAGAGCAACGGCCTCATCTGGACTACGATATTGATGGTGTTGTCTACAAAGTGGACGATCTGGCGCTGCAACAGCGACTTGGATTTGTTTCCCGCAGCCCGCGCTGGGCAATTGCCCACAAATTTCCGGCAGAAACGGCAATCACTATTCTTAAGGACATTGAAATACAGGTTGGCCGCACCGGCGCATTGTCACCGGTCGCTCGACTTGAACCAATCACCGTTGGCGGTGTTGTTGTGTCAAATGCAACCCTGCACAACGAAGATTATATCGCTGGAATTGGTTCGGATGGGGAACCGATCCGAGAGGGGCGAGACCTGCGGATTGGTGATACGGTGACGGTTTATCGGGCAGGGGACGTGATTCCCAAAATCCTCGATGTTGACCTGAGCAAGCGTCCCAAAGATGCGCAACCCTACAAATTGCCGGATAAATGCCCGGCCTGTGGCAGTGATGCGGTGCGCGAAAGGAATGTGAATTCCGGTAAACTGGATTCCACCCGCCGCTGCACAGGCGGGTTTATCTGCCCGGCTCAGGCGGTCGAAGGGTTGAAGCACTTTGTATCTCGCAATGCGTTTGACATTGACGGTCTTGGAGAAAAGCAGGCGGAAGCGTTTTACGCTTGGGGGCTTGTGATGAACCCGGCCGATATTTTCTCGTTGAAACAACGCGATGCGCGGTCCCTGACCCGGTTGGAGAATCGTGACGGTTTTGGCAAATTGAGTGCCACCAATTTATTCGACGCCATCGATGCCCGCCGCGAGATTGACCTGCACCGCTTCATATTTGCACTTGGCATTCGTCACGTCGGAGAAGGCAACGCCAAATTGTTGGCCCGCCATTATCACACGATTGAAGCAATACTGACGGCCATGGACGACAGTTCGGGCTTTGACGGTGGAGCGTGGGAGGAACTGGTCAATATTGATGGTATTGGCGAAACAGCCGCGCGGGCTGCGGTGCAGTTTTTTGCCGACCCCAATTCACGTGGCGTCGTTGATGAATTACTCACCCACGTGACACCCAAGCCAGCCGAGCAGGTATCCAGCGAATCGCCCGTTGCCGGAAAAACCGTCGTGTTTACCGGAAGCCTTGAACAGATGAGCCGGGATGAAGCAAAGGCCATGGCCGAACGTCTTGGGGCCAAGGTAGCCGGATCCGTCAGTGGAAAAACCGATCTGGTGGTTGCCGGACCTGGCGCCGGCTCAAAACTGAAAAAAGCAACAGATCTGGGCGTCCAAACCCTTGATGAAGACGGCTGGTTTGATCTTGTCGGACGGTGAATTGCGGCGCGATGTTCTTGACGGGATACGGGATGTTTTACCGATAACGCTGGGGGTGCTGCCCTTTGCAGGCGTATTCGGCGCTTTAGCGATAGAACGAGGATTGAGCCTTGGTGAACTCACCCTGGCCTCGATGACAATTTATGCCGGTGCCAGTCAGTATGCGATGCTCGACCTGATGGGGCAGGGGGTTCCGCCATGGTCAATTGTATTGGCCGTATTTGCCATCAATTTCCGCCACCTGTTGTATTCAGCTTCTCTGGGCCGCCGGTTGGCGGCGTTTTCGATATGGCAAAAGGTCATTGCGTTCTTTTTGCTCGTTGATCCGCTATTTGCTTCTGCCGAGACACGGGCGTTCAAGCAGGGTTTGCGGCCAGCCTATTACTTCTCCTACGGGACATTCCTGTATGCGATCTGGATGGCGTCCAATTTCATTGGCGCCCTATTCGGTTCACTGATTGCGGATCCGGCGGCCTTCGGGCTTGATTTTATCCTGCCGCTTTACTTCACCGGCCTGGTTATTGGCTTTCACAGGCGGCCGAACTTCCTTCCGGTACTGGTGATAAGTATTGCGGCCTCACTGGCCGTCTGGTTTACGATTGGCAGTCCCTGGCATATTTCGCTTGGCGGTCTGGCGGGTCTGCTTGCTGCTGCCTTATTGAGCAAGCCGGGCGAGGAGGTTGGCCATGGATGATCTGACCTGGTTATTCCTTGCCTGTGCTGCTGTGACCTATCTTACCCGGTGTGGCAGGCACGTGATCCTGTCGAGATTTGGAACGATTCACCACCGGGTCAGCGCCGCCCTTGATGCCGTGCCAACCGCAGTGATGGCCGCCTTGGTGGCACCGTCATTGGTGACGCACGGCCCGGCTGAGGTGTTGGCAATTCTCGTTTCCGGCTTGATCGCGTTGCGCGCACCACTGATGTTCAGCGTCGCTGTCAGCATGGTTGTGCTGGTCGGTCTAAGAACCTTGATCTGAAGATCAGAAAATGCCCTGGCAGATGATCATGACAACTCCTGCAACGACAATGTAACCAAAATCCACACCCAGCGCGTATCCGGACTTTTTAACAAAAGCGCCCGCCGACATGGTAAAACAAGCAGCGGCGAGAATGGCGATGATTGCGGTTATCAGGTGTTCAAAGGTGGCTGTAATGCCGATCACTAGGGCTAAAAGAAACAGCGCGACCAACTGGCTGACCATGGCAAAAACCGGCATCGACTGGGCGCTGCCAAGCTCAACCCCGGAACCCGCGGCCCAGCCGGTGCCAAATAATTTTGGACTGTACCACAGCCACCCGACCAGAAATGCAACGACTGTGCCGACAATAACGGCAATCCAGTTTATGTTTCCAAGTTCGCTTTCCATAATTGTCTCCTTTGCGAATTAATTAGGACAGAACACCGTCCAGCGTTGCCAGGATGCTGTCCCAGCCTCCCAGATGATTGTCTCTGGTTGGCTCATCGGCGAATTTCACATGAATGAGTTCGAGGTCTGTGCCGCCGGAATCAGCGTCTTTGAAGTTTAGTGTCACGGTGCTGCCATCAACAGAAAATGGCGATTCCCAAGTGAAGATAATGCGGTCAAACCTGTCGATTTCCTTATATTCACCCCCGTGGGGAATTTGCTGATCGCCAGCTTGCATGACGATTGCAAATCGACCGCCGACCTGCGGTTCAACCGAGGCACTGGGCACTGTCATGCCTTCACCAGGGAGCATGAAACGAGCCAGCATTTCCGGGTCGAGCCAAGCGTCAAATACAATATTCCTGGCGGCCTTGATGTGACGGGATGTCGTCAGCGTCAGATCACTCATTTTGATTTTTCTCCGTTAGCACGCTGTCCAATTTTTCAAGGCGAATATCCCATACCGACCTCAATTGAGTGAACCACTCGTCGATCAAAGAGACCGGCTCCATGTTGGCGCTGATCAGATGGGTGCGCCCCATGGTCTGCCGGGAAACCAGTCCTGCTGCCTCCAGTACCTTGATGTGCTTGGAGACAGAATTCAGGCTCATGTCAAAATAGGCAGCGATATCGGTCACCCGGATATGTCCCTCCTGCACCAGTTGGGTGAGGATCGACCTGCGCGTGGGATCACTAACCGCTTTAAGCACATTGGAGAGCTGCCTCGTATCGGGTTCCTGTTCAACCATTCGGGCGATCATAGGAGCAGTGGAATAATAGTCAACCATTTGGTTGAATATTAATTGTGCTTGTGGAATTAGCCGTCCGAACCAGGTGTTGCCAGTACAGGCAGGGATCGCAGCAATGCCGGATATTCCTGCAGCGCCAAGTTTCTGGTGGCGATTGCTTCAGCCACAGACATCCAACTCAGCTTCGTGTGTTCAGAGTCCCTGATGACTGGGTCGCCGGTCCATTCAGAAATCACAAACATATGAAAGATTGCGTTATTGCTTGCCAATTTTGACGTGGTGGTGATTTTTCCGGCGCATTGAAAGCGGGCAGGGGTTACACCGATTTCTTCAATCAGTTCACGTCGCAACGCGTCTTCGATCGATTCACCGGCTTCCACATGGCCGCCGGGGAAAGCCCAGCAATCTGGATAGAATTCTCGTTGTGGACTTCGATGGGCAAGCAATAACTGGTTATCGCGCCACAAAATGCCGTTGACGATGCGTCGCATTCCATTTTGCCTTTGCTTTCAGGCGGCGGCGGCCGTCGCCGCGTCTCGTCTCGTCGTCGTCGCCGTCTCGCCGCTGCCGCTAAGCCGATGCGGCGGGCAGTTCGCGGGAAATCGGTTGGGTTGCGCGTTGCAGCCAGTCGGCGACACTGGCGTCTACAAGCGGGCTGATCTCACGATTGACCCAGCCGTGATAGGCATTGAGCCAGTGCAGTTCGTCATCGCTGAGCAGGTTTGGGTCGATTAGCCGTTGGTCAATCGGTGCCAGAGTGATGGTTTCAAATCCCATCATGGGCTGGTCGCCGCCGTCAATATCCATTTCTTCGCGGACAATCACCAGATTTTCAATGCGAATGCCAAAAGCGCCGGAGCGATAATAGCCGGGCTCATTGGAGACGATCATGCCTGGCAGAAATTCCTGAATGCCACGTTTTGAAATATTTTGCGGCCCTTCGTGTACGGCGAGATAGGAGCCAACGCCGTGGCCCGTGCCGTGGGCATAATCCATGCCGTGTTGCCACAGTGGCATTCGGGCGAGCGCGTCAATATCCACACCACGGGTGCCTTTTGGGAAGCGGGCCAGGGCAATGGCAATATGGCCTTTCAGCACCAGCGTGAAGGCGCGACGTTCCTCAACGTCTGGCTCACCGACGGCGATGGTCCGGGTGATATCGGTGGTGCCGTCGTCATATTGGCCGCCGGAATCACTGAGATAGAGTTCACCGGCCTGAAGCATACGATTGGTGGATTCATTGACCCGATAGTGAACAATTGCGCCATTGGGGCCGGAGCCGGAAATCGTATCAAATGAAATATCCCGAAGCGGCATATTGCCGGCCATATCGGCGCGAAACTGTTCGAGCTTTTTTGCAGCTTCGATCTCGTCAATCGTGCCCGCCGGTTGCGCGTCCAGCCATGCAAGAAAGGAGACCATGGCGGCTCCGTCACGTTTGTGCGCGGTTCGGGAACCAGCAAGTTCCGCGTCGTTCTTGGATGCTCTTGGCAGGGAAACCGGGTCTTTGGCATCGATGATGGTTCCACCGGATGCCTCGACCAGAGAATTCAAGGCAAACGGGCTGATTGTGCCGTCCAGCATGACCCGCGCACCATCTGCGAGTTCTTTGATGGTCTCGGCCAGTTCCGAAGGCGGTCGCATCGACGCGACTTGTGTAAGAAAGGCCTTGGTCTCCATGTCCAGTTTGCGTTGGTCTATGAACAGCAGGGGCTCATCTGAATTGCGCAATATTGCGTGGGACAGGGAAATCGGTGTGTGGGCGACATCCTGGCCGCGGATGTTGAACAGCCAGCAAACAGAAGCCGGGTCGGTCAATATGCACAAATCCGCCTGATTTTCCTCCAGCTTGGCCTGCATGTCCTGCAACTTGTCTCGGGTTAAGCGGCCTGCATGGGAAAAATCGTGAATCTGGGTTGGCTCCAGTGGAGTCGGGGGCTGGTCGTGCCAAATCTGATCGATGGGATTGGATGCCAGTTCAACAGCCCGACTGTTGCTGTGTTCGACAGCTTTTTTCAACTGTTTGACCTGCGCATTGGTGTGTAACCAGGGATCAAATCCAAGAACATCGTTTGAAGTTGCGTTTTCCTGAAACCATTTGTGGGGCGGTCTTTCAATCAGGCTTTCAATGGTCCAGTGATTTTGATCGGCCTGTTCCGCCGCCTGCAAGGTATACCGACCATCAACAAACAGCACTGCGCGGTCGAGTGTAACCAGTGCCGTACCGGCTGAACCGGTAAAGCCGGTCAGCCATGCAAGCCGTTCCTTGTCGGCAGGCAGGTATTCATTGTTCTGTTCATCATTGTGGGGCACCAAAACCATGGTGACATTGTTGTCACGCATCAGCTGGCGTAGCTGGATTAAGCGATTATCACCAATCACCGGTGCCGCTGGTGCATCGAAATTCTGAAACATTTAGACTGCCTTTTGTTTTGGCCGATCTGTCCAAATCTGCCACAACAAATTCGGGTTGAATTGGGATCGATTGTTATCACGGAATCAATGATGGGGCGAATGTGACAAAGCGGTAAATTTTGCCATGCAAATGCTGCAAGGCTCGTTTGCATTAATACCCCTTACTAAACTCAGCCAGAATTCTATCTTTCAATCATCGCGAAACAATCATGTTTCGAAACGATGATAAAGGAAGAGACGATGGGATTTAAAAGCACATTCGACCGCATGGTTGCAGCACGTGAAAAACAGGCTCGCCGCTATGTCAACGGTGCCCTCCTCAACCTTGATGACGACACCCTGAACAAAGCCGGTTTCAGCCGCGACGCCATCAAGAAACAGGGCGTATCAGTCTATCCATTTTAAACATGGGTTGGCAGCGCCGCTTGAGGCGCAGCGCATATGAAAAAAGAGCGGACCTTCGGGGCCGCTTTTTTTATGCCCGCATCAACATGGTCAACCAGCCATCGCGAATGATCCAGTTCTGCAATTTCAGCCCCTGGGCGCGATAGGCGGCCGTTATTCGGGCCCGCTGGTGCGGCAATAATCCAGATAAAATGACCTGTGCACCGGGCGCCAGATGTAAAACCATCGGGCGTGCCAGAGCCTCCAGCGGGCGCGCCAGTATATTGGCAAATACAAGGTCAGCTTTCCCGAATTTGGCAAATAACGGGTGGTGAAATCCATTTGCCGTTGCGCAACGCACATGGTTGGCAACCTGGTTCAAGCGGCAGTTTTCGTGGGCAGTTGTGACAGCGACCGGGTCTATGTCGGTCGCCAGAATTGGTATATGGACTGCTTTTGCCATTGCAATGGCCAGCACGCCGGAACCGGTGCCGATATCAAGGGCGCGGCGCGGCAGGCCCAGCTGGCCGCTGCTTTCACGCAGGCACAATTCCAGCATCTCCAGACAACCGGCAGTTGTGCCATGGTGCCCCGTTCCAAATGCCTGCCCAGCGTCAATTTCAACCGCAATGCGTTGGTGAGCAGCCTTGTCGCGATCGTGGGAACCATGAACCAAAAACCGACCGGCACTGACCGGCGACAATTGCTGCAGAGTCTGGCTGACCCAGTCAACATTGGCAACCGGTTCATGCATAAGATCCAGCCCAAAACAATCATGCCCCAATCGATCGCGAATAATGCCGTCCCAATGGGTGGCTTCTTCTTCGGGTACATAAATCGAGTAGGACCAACGGCCACTGTCTTCCCGGGTTTCAAACAGCACGCTGGTAACGCCATCCTCTTCGAACTGTGGATCGAGTATGCTGGCTATGTGATAGGCTTCCGGCTTGCGGGTGGTCAGGGTGAGGCGAGTTTGTTTCATATTCTTCCAACTACGGGGCGGCGGGGCGACAAAGCGGCGAGGCGGCGAAGTGGCGGCAAGGTTGCCGAACCATGATCTTGCGATGTGACAAGCCGCGCCACCCCAATCCGCGATGATCAGATCAGAGGCGATCTGTTATCACTCTTTTGGGCCAGCCCCTATAGTCAAACATATTCTTTAAGCAGCAATCCAGGTGCGCCATTCGCCGGGCACATTATAGTGGCTCAGCGTGAGCCGCATCAGGGGCGTCGTGCCCTTTACAGTGCGTTGGAAGAAAATTGGAGCCCGACAGGCCCCCCTCTGTGGGTTGGGCAACTTGGGGACAGGGTCCTGTCGGGCGGTGCACAATGCAAATAAAACATCACACTGTGCTGGCCCGACGATGCCTCCCTCTGTGGGTTGGGCAACTTGGGGACGGAAGACCGTCGGGCAGCGCGCGATGCCGTAGTAGGGCAGCATGGCGCGCAAGTCGTAGGTGGTCAGATATCATCAGCCGTCTCAGCAGCGCCGAAGGCGCAAACACGCGAGATGATTTTTAATACTTTCTAATGATAAACCTGAACTACCAATTTCTATGTTATTTGGATCATACAAATAGTATAATCAATTTCTGAAAGTTCGAAGTAACGAAGATATTTTCTCTAATTGCTCGGTGATCGTATCTCCGTTACTTCTCGCCGCACACACTTATTGAACTTTTTGAATAAAGATTACCACTGCACGAATATTTTTTATTACATTTTCGAGAAAATATTCATTTTGCGCCTGAGAGCACAGTAAATGACGCTTTTGTGTGATGGCTCCGCGGAGCGCGCCACGGACATTGCGGAATCCATGGTTGCAAGGGTGAAAACGCTCTCGTGCCGAGTTTGCACAAGGATCTAACAGGTCGGCAGTCAGTCCTCTGCAGACATGCAGACTCGGTTTACAGACTTAAGAAATGGGGATTTGAATCAGCAAACGTGATTGAAGGTCAGGTCAGACTCAATTCCGAACCGGCCAACAAAGCTGTGGTGCAATAAACCTCAATGGGGCCATTCCAGACTTTTTTCATCAACAGGCGGATGAAGGATATGGGCGTTTCGTCGGCCGTAAATATGACCAGCGTGTCATCATATTGCTGTATGTCGACGACGGACGCATTGAGAATCGATTGAGACTCAATCACCGCCTGTACGCTGTCCAAGCTGGTTTCGACTTTTGAACGCTGTAGCATCCGCTGTTATCCTTAAGAATAAGTTATTCTAAGCGCCCCGTAGAATATCTTAAGAAGTGCAAAGCTTCTGTCAAGGAAATCATTAGAAATTTAACTTCTCAGATTTGTGATGGCTTGGGTGCTTGAATGCCCCCACCATTGCGCTACCAAAAGGTATGAAACGATTTGGTCTCGTACTGCTTTGCGCATTCGCAAACCTGCTGGTCTCCCATGGGGTTCAGGCTGACGATGATTGCGGACAATCGACGGCATGCACAATCAAAGGGCTTGATGGCGGGACTTATTATGTCGCCTCCACGGTTGCGACCAATGTAGCCAAACCCCTAAAAGCATTCATCTTTTTTCATGGTCATAATGGATCAGGCGCAGCTATTATGCGCAACAAAGGGTTGAAAAAGGCGCTCCAGGAGGCCGGATATCTGCTGGTGGCTTATTCCGTTGAAAAACTCATCTGAGAAACGACGGTTTCGTTGATTTGATTT